>NZ_DATCMV010000112.1:0-76341 GCF_036563125.1 Microbulbifer sp. | reverse complement strand
CAAGTGTTTTAAGGGTGTTTTTACTCCGTAATGAATAAATTTAAGGCTTTTTTTACGTTTATCGGGTTTTTCTGGTTGCTGGCCTGCGGATTTTGGGCTGCGTTCGCCCTGTTGCGGGGCTCGGATGCTAGTTCGGCGACCGCCTGGATAGGTCTTTTAATAAATGCCTGGGCATTACCTATTTGGATGCTGTTGCGCTATTTGTTTCCAGGAAAAATATCCGGGGACTTGCGTGAACCGGGCGCATTTGCCGGTGTGCTGCTGGGGCTCGCGCTGGTTTTACTTGCGGACAGCGAGCGCGGGTGGCCCGTCTATCTGGCGATATACAATCTGTTTGTATTCCTGCTTTATCTCTACCATTTGAGTTCAGTCGCTTGGCCGCCGATGCCCGCTGTGGATTCCCTTTTCCCCGCTGTAGAGGAAATGAATCAAGGTCGTTGGCGAGCGGCGGAGTACTGCCGCGAGCACAATCTGGAGGGGGTGATAGTGCTCTTTCTACGTGGCAGTTATTGCGCGGATAGCCGCAACCAGTTGCGCCAACTGCACGCGCTGCAGGAAGAATTGCTGGGAAAAAATGTCGGTCTGGTGCTCTGGAGTGTGCAGGGGGAACACAAATGGCCGCGTTGGTTGCTCGTCAATGACTCGCCAGTTAATACCTTGCAGGTAAGACAGCTTGCTCAACCAGCACTGGAATTTTTCGTCGCCGCTAGCGCCGCGCCATTTCTCCTGCGCCCCTGGATTAAGGATGCTGCGCGCCCGAGTGCCTGGCTTGTGGATACAGAGGGAAATATCTTGTGGCGGGAACTTGCGGCCAATTATCGAACCCCGGTTGCTGTGGCGACCCTGCGCAGCCAGTTGTTCCGCCTGCAGGAATAAAAGTGCAGACCGGTGATCGAAACCGGCTTGTGAAATGTCGGCGTCGCTACTGAACTTTGGTGTATGAACAGTTGATTCCCTATGGTGGAAAAAACCAAAGGCGTATCGTCCTCCGATACGCCTTTTGTTTTTGGATATCCAGTGGAACTGTCCGCGATTCAATATGCGGTGGAGTGAACGTCCCGCATGCGGATAGCAATGCCAGATAGATTCAATACTAGATAGGTCCGTACGGCAGGTAGCGGTTGTCAGAGTGCTGGCGAATCCACAGCAACTGTTCGCGGGCGAGGGGGGATTTGCGCAAGCGCAAGGATTTGGCCAGCGGGATGACCGGAGACTCGGCGCCGCCCTGCCAGTCCTGTAGTTGCGCTTCCGCGAGGGTGAAAAAGCGGATCAGGGCCCAGACCTGTCCATCGTCCCACTGCGCCGCTTCCTCCAGCCACTGCGTTGCCGGCAGGCCGGAGAGCCAGCTTGCAGATGTGAGATCGCGGTTCATGGTCGCCAGTTCAGGTGCTGTCAGATTCGGTACATTTCCTGCATCTGCTTTCTGCATCGCTTCGATGATCTGTAACAACAGTGCCCGGTCGATTTCTTTGCGCGACTGGTCATTGGAAGCGGGTTTGGAGGGTTCCCAGGCGCCGACACTCATAATCACTCCTATATATGAAGGCGAGAACGTAAAGGGGGCGGATTATACCCTTCACTGCTGTGGCAAGGTGGTGTTTCGTTTCTCCGCGCGAATACATGTGAATGCGTGAATGGATGACAGCGGAGGAATTTAGCATAATCTCCCCGTTCTCCCGGATTTTCGCTGGGCTAGTTTGAATCACCACCCTAGCGTCGGCGGCCGGGAGCAGTAGCGTTTTCATCCACAGTTGCCGGGGGGGCCAAGTGAACTTTATCGATCAGCCAATTGCTGCACAGAAGCGCATCGCACTGGTGGCACACGACAATCGCAAAGCGAGCCTGATTGATTGGTGCCTGCAACACCGCAGTGTTCTCGAGCAGCACCAGTTACTGGGTACCGGTACCACCGGCACTCAGATCGAGGCCGCGACCGGGATGGCGGTGGAAAAGCTGTTCAGCGGCCCGATGGGCGGAGACCAGCAGCTCGGTGCCCGGATCTGCCAGGGCGAGGTGGATATTCTGGTGTTCTTCTGGGACCCGTTTGAGCCGATGCCCCACGATCCGGACGTGAAGGCGCTACTGCGCATCGCCGCAGTGTGGAATATCCCGGTGGCGTGTAACGCCAGTAGTGCCGATATGATGATTCATTCCGCACTGATGACACGCAGTTTCTCCCGGCAGGTACCTGACTATCAGGGCTATCTGGCAGAAAGAAAGGGCGAAATCGTTGTCTGAAATTTGTGCTGCTCGCACAGTGCGGTATCGTAAATTATTGATTTTGAAGGATTATTTTTCGGTAAAAAGGTTGCACTTGCATTGGTGGCCATTTCCCGGCAATCTTCCCCACCTGATTAGACCGGGTAACCGGCGTAATTCGAATTAAAAAACAGTACGGTGTTTTATGAGTAGACGACGCGGTAAGGCCGTAGAAGAAGAAAAGGCCGATATTGACCTGACGCCCATGCTGGACGTTGTGTTCATCATGCTGATCTTCTTTATCGTGACGGCATCCTTCGTAAAAGAGAAGGCGCTGGACGTGAACGTGCCCGATCCTGATCAGCAAGTAGAGACTCCGCCAGACCCCGACAAGCAGAATATCCTGCTGACCGTGAATGCGGCAGACGAAATCTGGATGGGAGCCAGCCGTATTGACAGCCGTGCAGTACGTGCCCGTATTGCCCAGCTCTACGCGGAAAACCCCCAGGCCATCGTAATCGTGCGCGCACACAACAAGTCCAGCGCGGACACTTACGTGACCATCGCCGATGCGGCGAAAGCGGTAAACCCGAACATTCAGGTTTCCCTGGTGCCTTTCGAAGACAAAAAGCGTTAACGCTTCTTCTGGGGCAGCCCTCTCGGGGGCACAAAAAAGCCAGCATCTGCTGGCTTTTTTTATGTCTGCGGTTCGCCGGAACTGTTGATGAGCGCTGTGACGGCGCGGCTTTCCCGCGCTCGCCAATGCGCATATCGTCGATTTAGAACTCCGAGCGGATGGCCCACAGGTCCGGGAATACCGCCTTGAACAGGGTGCTCTGCAGGTAGCCCACGCCGCTGGAGCCGCCGGTTCCCATCTTGTGGCCAATGGTGCGTTCCACCATCTTCACATGGCGGTAGCGCCACTGTTGCAGCGAGGTGTCGATGTCCACCAGCGCTTCGCAGATATCACTTACCAGCGGGTCGTTCCGGTACACATCGATCAGTACCTTCTGCACGGCTGTAGAGGGCGCGGCTACCTGGCTGAAGTCTCGCTCCAGCTCCGACTTGGGAATGTGGTGCCCCTCATGGGCCAGGAAGCGCAGGAATGCGTCCCACAGGGTCGGAGCCTCAAGGCGCTTCTGCAGGCGGCGGTAGTGCTCGGAGCCGGGTTCGTAGTTGCTCAGCTTTTTTGCATCCTTTGCACCGTAGAGGAATTCCAGTTCGCGGAACTGGTAGGACTGGAAGCCGCTGGCGGTGGACAGGCGGTCGCGGAAAGACATGAACTCGAGCGGTGTGAGGGTTTCCAGAATATCCACCTGCTGGATCAGCGTACGGTAGATGGCGTCCACCCGCTTCAGGGTGTGCAGGGCGCGGTTGCGCTCTCCACCGTTGAACAGGCGCACCAGGAAGTCGAGTTCGTGCAGCAACTGCTTGAACCACAGCTCGTAGCTCTGGTGAATCACAATAAACAGCAGTTCGTCGTGCTCCGGGCCGTCCGACAGCGGCTGCTGGCATTGCAGCAGCTCGTCGACCTTCAGATAGGAGCTGTATGTCACCGTCATTTGGGGAATATTCCTGTCTTGCTAACACTGCGACCGAAATGGTTGTACCGGTTTTGCCAGTGATGTGAATCTTAAATTGCGTCAATTCGCAAATCTGTGGCCGCATTATAAGGTCTCCTCCCAATCAGTTGGAAAATTCCTTTGGCCCTCGTGGACCGATGGGCTGGATTGAGAATCGGCAACCCAAACTGGTCGAATCGGACTTCGTGCGCCAGCGGGGGAGTCGCTACACTACTGGCCTGTTCAGACTATAAATGCGATGCCTGCCAGGTACCCGAGACTTGCGGATTCCCGGCGAATTCCAGAGTCGGCGGACAACCGAGCGCGCAGAATCGCGATAACCACAGAATATGCGGAGCCCACCACATGCAAAGCCAGTGTGCGGAAATTCAGACTCAGGTATCCGGGCGGGTACTGGAAATCACCATCAACCGGCCGGAGCGCAAGAACGCCCTTACCATGGCGATGTACTCGGCGATGGCCGATCTGCTGAATGAGGCCGCCGGGGACCCGGGCGTAAGAGTGGTCATTCTGACCGGCACCAGCGGCGTTTTTACCAGTGGTAATGATTTGACGGACTTTCTCGGCGGGTCCGCCAGCGGAGAGGAGTCCCCGGTGTTCCGCTTCATGCATGCGCTGTACCACTTTCCCAAGCCGGTGATTGCGGCGGTGGCCGGTCCGGCGGTAGGTATTGGCACCACACTGCTGCTGCACTGCGACCTCTCAATTGCCGAAGACGACGCGGTATTCCAGATGCCGTTTGTGAATCTCGGTCTGTGCCCGGAATACGGCTCCAGCTTCCTGCTGCCGCGGATTATGGGCCACGCCAAGGCCTCGGAACTGCTGTTGCTGGGGAAAAAGTTTGATGCACAGACCGCCGCGGACGTAAATATTTGCAATGAAGTGGTGTATGCGGGAGGGGCCCTGGAGCGTGCTCGTGTCTATGCGGCTGAACTCGCGCAGAAGGCGCCGGAAGCGGTGCGTCTGACCAAAAAACTGCTGCGCCAGGGCACGCTGGAAAATGGTATGAAGGCTATCCAGGAAGAGGCCGGACACTTCATGACCCGCCTGCAATCCGAGGAGTTTCGCGAGGCGGCTACCGCATTTATGGAGAAGCGGCCGGCAGACTTCTCCCGGTTTGACTGATTTTTGTACGGTTTGGCATTGTCCCGGGAAAATATTTCCCGGATAAATATTTTAATAAGGTCACCAATGGTGACCTTTTTCATTTATTGGATAGCAAATTTATTGAGATTAATTTCTCATTTATATTAATTCCGTGGGATTTTTTTGTCTTGTTTGTAGGAAAATCCCGCTTTGTCCAGTGAAAATTGGGGCATGATTAACAAATCGTGAGCCGGTACACTTTCTTGTACGGCCGACTATCCAGTGCCTGAACTTCCGCCGGGTAATTTTCCACAAGATAAGATTCGCCCGTGCCCGGAACATCCAAAATTGCGCAGGGTTTCTGCGATAACCTGGTTTTCAGGACCATGAAAGTCTTAGTTCTTTCCGCTCGTTTAACCAAGTCACGGCTGCGCAGCTGCTTTCCACTGGGATTCATTGCGCTTGTGTGGGTATTGCTGTGCACACAGGTGCATGCCGGGATCTCCGCAGAAACTGTGGGGGAAAATAAGCCGGAACTTGCGCTCACTGCGCCGCTACATACCTTCGCTGAGGTCATCGACATCGATAGCGCGGAAGATGGCAGCCAGCGCACGGGGCAGGCTGCTGTCTGGCACGATACCAGCGGCCAGGCGGACCTCTCCGCGGCGCTGCGCGCACTGCAAGCGGGGGATTTCCGGCCATTGCCGGGCGCCGGTTCTACCGGGATGCAGAAGGGCAGTTACTGGTCTTTCTTTGTGCTGCACAACCCCACGGATTCGCCGGTGCCACTGCACCTGGAGTATGTGGACCACCAGCTGATCCGCTTGCAGGCATTCGAGAGTCCCGTCGGTGCCGCGCCGGATTTTGTGGAAGTGGCCAATCTCGCTATGGGCGAATCCTTTGCGACGCGACCGGTATTTCACAACCGGTTTGTGGTACCGGTGGTAATTGAACCCGGCGCGTCTGAAGCGTTTTTGGTGCGGTTTGATTCCGAGGAGGCGGGCTTTGTATTTCCGTCCATGCGAATCTGGACTCCCGATGCGCTGAGCCAATCCCATACCGCTGAGACCGCGGTGCTGTCTTTCCTGTTTGGCGGCATCACCCTGATTTCGCTGTTCTCGCTGATTGTCGGGCTCACCACCCGCGAGTCGAGCTTCTTTGCCTATTTCATTTACGGCCTCTCCAAAATTGTGGCCTGGGGTACCATTCTTGGTTTTACCCACCAGTACCTGCTGCGCGAAGGGTTTCACTGGAGCTATATGTCTGCCGCGGGCGCGGTCAGTATTCTGTGCGGCGTCATCTTCGATCGCCTGTTCCTGCAAACGCGCAAATACACACCCAGGCTGGACCTGGTCCTGATTCTGATGATGGTGAATGCGGTGGTCTTGCTCGGCAGTGCACTGCTGCAGATCAAGGCCCTGGCCCTGATCAGTATCACCCTGGCGCTGTTGTTGTACCCCGCGTCGACCGTGATCGCCGTAGTGCGCTGGCGCCAGGGCTCCAGCGAGGCGGCGGTATTCGCGGTGGGCTGGACGCTGTTGCTGGCGGGTCTGTTCTACCAGGCGCTGCGGGATCTGGGGTACGTAGAGCACAATCTGGTGAACTACTACCTGCCGCCGCTCAGTTCGTTTATCGAAATGGTCACCATCATGGCCGCCATGGGCATGAAGCTGCGCCGCCTGCGGCTGCAGGGGCTGGAGTCCGAGCGACAGTACCGTCGCCACCTTGAGCAATCCAAGGTCAAGCTGGAAGGTCTGGTGCGCGCGCGCACCGAGGAACTGGAGAAGGCGAAGCAGCAGGCGGAATTGGAGGCGCGTACCGACCCGCTCACCGGTATCCGCAATCGTCGCAGTTTCCTCGCCGATGCGGGATTGTGTATCAAGCGCGCCCAGCGCAAGGGTGAACCGGTGAGTTTGTTGATGTTTGATATCGACCACTTCAAGTCGATCAACGACAACCACGGCCACGGTATCGGTGACGAAGCCCTGCGCCAGTTCAGTGTGACCATCCAGCAGAAAATCCGCGAAACCGACGTGTTCGGGCGCCTTGGTGGTGAGGAGTTTGCCCTGCTGATCACGGAAACCCGGCCGGACTCGCTGCACACTGCCGAGCGCCTGCGGGACAATATCGCGCAGATCCGCCTGGAGTGTCCTGACGGCAGCGTGCAATTTACCTCGAGTATCGGTGTCGCCCATGGCACCGAGCGCGAATCGGTAGAGCAGCTGCTGCGGCAGGCGGATCACGCCCTTTATTGTGCCAAGGAGCGCGGCCGCAATATGGTAGTTGAATACACCGCGGAACAGAGTGTGAAGGGCAGGGGGTTGTCCGCCTCTGAGGCAGATGATGTCGATACACTGCCGAGTCTGGAGCCCGCCTGACGCTGAACGCCTGAACGGTGTGGGCGAAAATAAACTCAAAAAAATGAAAAGCCGTGAGCCAGTCTGGCCCACGGCTTTTTTTATTGCATCAGGAAAAGCCGTTCGCTGCGGATCACTGCACTATTTTGATCCACTCACCCGGCTTTGGTTCGCCGCGCGGGTAATAGCCGTTCAGCAGGCGCAGCTGCTCCTCTGCGTACTCGCCAATTTCCATATGCCGCGCCAGCGACGCAAACGTGGTTTTGTCATTGGCCTGTACGTAGCGCACCCGCTTGATATCCGGTTTGTTGATATCGGTTTGGCGCAGGGGGCGGAAACTGCGGATGCTGGTCATGAACAGATTGTCCAGCTCGGTGGCCGCCTCGGTGTTTTTCGGCTTGTCATTGGCTTTGCCTTCCAGAATGTACTGGCGGCTGCCATAGAACAGGATCGCCACCCGGTCCGGGCTGTCGGCGGACTTCGCCGGCAGCTTAGCGGTGTAGCCTTCCAGCCGGTACTGGCTGAGGGCCTCATCCTGCTCCAGAACGCGGACATCGTAGACGTCGCGCAGCGCCATATCTGCAGGCTGATTGCCATCGCGCTTGTCCACTTTGATGGTGAGTGTCGCGGACTTGTCCGGCGCGGTGCCGACTATCGCCGAGCGCTGGTTCTCAACCGTCCAGCCCGTGGGGAACAGCAGGGAAAAGCCGAGACTCTTGTGGTTGAAGCGGTTCTTCTCGCTCTCCTGCGTATTGGTGCCGTAGACGATGCCGTCGGTCTTCTCGCGATAGTACTCGACCTTGGTGACCTTTTTGTCTTCCGGCAGTTTGCCCGCGGCTTCCACCACTTCGCGCAAACGCACGTCATTGCGCGGGTGCGAAGAAAACACGCCGTGGTAGGTCTGCTGCTGCTTGCCCTCTATCCGCGCGCGACGGCGGGAAAACGTTTCCTGGTCCTTCAGCAGCGCGATCACATTGATCATGGACTGGGGATCGTAACCGGCGTTGTACATGTACTGCGCGCCGAAACGATCTGCCTCCAGCTCCATATCGCGACCGTAGCCCTTGACCGCCGCGGTGCTCCACAAGTTGGCCACATCGCCCACAACACCGCTGCCGGTAACCAGTACCGAAAGTACCGAGGCAACACCAGCGCCGGTGGCGGCAGTCTTCTGGCGTACCGCGTGGCGCGCGGTGATATGCCCCACCTCATGCGCGAGTACCGCAGCCATTTCCGCTTCCGAGTGCAGGTAGGTGAGCAGCCCGCGGTTGATATACACATAGCCGCCGGGCAGTGCGAAGGCGTTGATGTCCTGGCTGTCGATGATCGTGAAGTGATAGGTGAGGTCCGGGCGATCACTGGCTTTGGCGACTTTCTGGCCCACGTGTTCCACGTACGCGGTCAGAATCGGATCGCTATAGATGGGGGTGCTGGCCACCAGTTTTTCGTGCATCTCGCGCCCGATCTTGATTTCCTTTTCCTCCGACATCAGCACCAGATCCGGCCGGTTGGTGGCCGGATTGAAGGCGCAGCCGGTTGCGGTGACCAGCAGTAGGGCGGCGAAAAGCCGTTTTTTGAGCGTGTGCATCTGGGTCTCCTGTCGTTATTGTCTCCAATCGGGACTGCCGCTGCGGCAAGGTCCTCTAGCGTTCAGCGGCTGGCGGATTGCGGTGGTAACAAGAATTCCTGAAGTTGTGCGGCCATACCCTTGCAGGCGTTGTTCTGAACCCGTGCAATCAGTGGGATCGGCACCACAATGGCGGGCATATAAGAGGTGCCCTGGGCGTCGGCACTGATTTTTCCGGACAGCTCCTGATCGCGGAAATCCCACACCGAGGCCTCGTAATCGGATTCCTTGTCCCAGGTGCCAAAGCCGAAACAGCCCGCGCCAGCGGTGCCGATGGAGCAGCCAATGGAGCCCGCGCTCGAGGTGGTCTCGGTATTGCCATCAATCCAGACGATGTACTTGACCCCGTACTTTTCCATGCGATCGCGCACGTCTGGAACATCCATAAGCTTGCTGAGGGACTTGATGTGCATGGGCGCCGTGCGCGGTTCAAACCAGGGGTAGAGCGCATCCACGAACTGCTGTTCGGGAATGACATTCACCCCCGCTTTCGGGTTGTGAAGGGTCTGGCCCACGCAGTCGATCAGATCCGGTTCAGTTTCATACTCGCTGGAGTGGCGGCGGCCGAGAATGACCACGGAATCGCCCGCGGCCAGTTCACCATTACTGCGACGGTATTCATCGATGACCACGGTGGTACAGCCGCTGTTAAGGGCGGCCAGCATCGATAGGGAAAAAAACGTGCTCAGAAATTTCACCGGTACATCCTCCTTGAATCCCCGTTGGTGTTTGCTCATGCAATCAGAGCGCTCGGGGAGCCGATCCGTCGGAAAGAAAATTTTCGTCAGTTGCCGTCAGTTGCCGTCTGCTTCATGCTCAGGGCGCGCTGCTTGCCGGCGAGAAACGCCTGCAGCTCCGGCACCCGTTCAAATCCCGTATACAGGGTCGCCCCCGCGTCCCGCAGTGCTACATTGATGGCCTGGGCCAGTGCGGCTTCCTGGGACTTCAGAAAAGCGGTAGGGGTTTTACCGTAGGCGGTGATCACCCAATCCGCCACGGCCTCACCCTGCTGGTTGTACGCGTGCATGTCGTACTTGATCCACACCTCGAAAATATTTACCCGGGTTTCCCGCGGCATGGTGAACTGCAACTCTCGCACTTCTGGGACGATCACCAGGTCCACGCCCTGGGGCAGATTGCTCGGGTACTGGGCCAGACTCACTGTCTCTTTGAACATGGAGCCGAGCACGGTTTCAAACAGGTTTTTCTGCGCGCGCCCGGTATTGATATTCCACTCATCGCGGTCGTCGCGGTTTTCGCTGTAACTGAAATTGCGGAAGTCATCGCTCAGGAAAATCCCAACCGTCAGCGGATGCTGGTTTCCCACCGGCGCGGGAAATTTCCCGTCCACAGAAACCGTGTGGGCACAGGCGGTAAGCAGGCCTGCGAGTATCACCATCGCCGCGGTCCTGAACACTCCTGCCTTTTTTAGAGAAAGTCCCTTTAACCAGTGAATCATGTGTTTTTCCTCACCCATCACCGTTATTCCATTTAACGGAAGTCATTCAGTCCCACAAAGGTGCCGCCGTTCCTGTAGGTCAGCTCGCGCATCAACGCGGCAAAGCGCAGCCCGGTGGTCTGCAGGTGCAGCGGGCGTGAAAACTGGATCGGGAAACCGATGGCATGGATGCGCACCATACGATCGTTTTCTCCGCGCTGGGCATTTACCCGATCCACGGCCATCATCACGTTGCGAATCGACTTACCGGTAAATTCGTCGCCGAGCACGTAAATACTGATTTTTTTGTTGGGATCATGGAAGGTGCGCACGGCCTTCTGGATACCTTCCACCGGGCTGGAGTTACTGAAGGGGTTCCAGGAGCGCAGCCGGTCCAGCACCGCCTGGCGGCGTCCGGGCGTATCGGGGATCCATTTATTGCGATAGTTGGAGAACATGTAGTCCCCCATATCGTTCATCACCTGAATACCCTTCACGTTCGGATACAGATTCAGGGTGTTGACCATCTCCTGAATCATACGGTCCCAACCGTAATTGAACATACTGCCGGAGGTGTCGATGATGAACAGGATGTACTCGCTGTCTACCGGAATGCCGCCGATAACATTGTTTTTTCGCTGGTAGTTTTCCCCCAGCAGCCGCTTCATTTCATCGGTCATGGTCTGCAGGGCAATGGTCAGCTCGCCCTTGAGTTTTCCTTCTTCGGAATCGCTCTCGGTTTTCTTGGCATACACCGCCTGTAGCGTTTCCAGTTCGCCTTTGAGTTTGGCGATGCGCTTGGTTTCGATATCCAGCTGCTCTTTCTTGGCGTTGAGATCGCGGTTCAGCACTGTGGTTTCACCGCGGATTTCCGCCAGCTGCTCCTGCAGTTCCTGTACCTGGCCGTCGAGGTCCAGTTCGGCTTCTTCCAGTACCACAGGCTCGACGGTTTTGGCGATCATCAACAGCAGGACGATGGCACCGAAACCACAGCAGATCACGTCGAGGAAGGAGATGCTGAACTCCTCCTGTTGTCGTTTGTTGCGTTTGCTACTCATGGCCAATCCTTTGACGGTGCGAGGAACGATCCGTGGGTATCCATGGCCAGCTTCCAGAATTCACTGGCCGCCATGGGATCACCCTCCATGGGTGCGAGAATCACATTGACCGGAATACTCTTCGGCAGCGCATCCACCGCCTTGCGGAACAACTTGAGGCGGTCCTTGCCGGAAATCGTATTGCCTTTTGCTGCCTGCATTCCCTGGGTGGGTAGCCCATCCGTAATGAGAATGATGTTGTCCGGCAGCGGTGACATGTTGTTGACCGCACTGAATATCCGTTCCAGGCTGGTGCCATTCTGCGGCACGATGGTGTCCAACCCTTTAATGGCATCGTCCATCTGCGCACGGTCGTCGACATTCAGCCAGCGCGCTTCGGTGCCGACGATCGCGGCACGGAAGCTGGTATTGAAAGTGTAGATCTGGTACTGGCTGTCCTGTGGAAACTGCGATACCAGCCAGGACACCGTCTGTTTGGCACGGCGCCATTTTTCCGTATCGCGTTTTACCGCATCGGACATGTTGCGCGTGCGGATCACCTTGATCAGCTCATCCCCCAGCATACTGGCGGAGGAATCCAGCAGTATCAGGATACGATCGCCGCCGAGCCGCAGGCCGGTGAGGTATTGGCGATCGCCATCGCCAACAAACTTGCGCACATTGTTGCCGAGCTTTTTATTTTCCTCTTCCAGTTTCAGTTTCGCCTGCTCCAGCTTTTTCAGTTTTTCCTGCAGGCGGGCGACATCCATTTCGTCGGTGGTACTGTCGACTTCGGCAATATTGCCTTTCACTTCCTCGATCTGCTCCAAAATGCGCCGTGCGAGTCCCTGGGTCTTGGCCAGCTCATCGCTGGTGGTGTCAAGAGTGTTACGGGCGAGCACGAGATGTTCCTGGCCGAACTGCACCTCCTCCTGCAGCAGGTTTACCTCTGCGGCCAGATCCTGGTTTTCAGCTTTGAAGTCGTGGTCCGAGCCGTGCTTTATGATCAGGAAGATCAGCGCCACGGCGCCGAAGCCGCAGGACATGATGTCCAGAAACGACAGGCTGAAGGTGGTAAACCGCCGGTTCTTACGCGCCATAGTGCTCCACGCTGATCGCAGTTATGACATCGGCAAAATCCGCCACGCCGATACGGTCGCCGGCAGTGAGGTTGACCGGCGTGGAAATTTCCTTGCCGTTCAGCATCAGCTGCGCGCCCGCATCCACGCGCAGCGCGAGACGGCCCGCGTGATGGGTAATGGTAGCGGCGGGGTGGCTCGGTGGTGTCGGGGTGACCTGAAGCTTTCCTTCCTGCCAGCTGACGAAAAGTGGTTGTTGTGCTGCCAGTGCGCGATTGCCAAAAAGCAGGTGAGTGGCACCGGCCTCGGTGGCGGCATTGACCTGCACCGCAATGTCACTCACGGGGGCTGCGCTCAGTTCGGTAATCAGCCGCAGGTTGCCCGTTTCGCTGTGTACTTCCTGCCAGCGCTTATCCACCGCCAGCGCCACTGCGTTGTGGGGCATCAGGTATATGCGTTCCGCCAGTTGGGCGCCGCCGGGAATTTCCGCCCAGCGATGGGACACAAACACCACGCTGTTGGCTTCGCCCAGGTTTTCGATCATGGCGCGCACCCGCGACAGGATCGGTGTGCTTGCGTCCTGTAGCTGGCGCAGGCTGACCTTGGCGGTGCGGTCATCCAGTTCCGCCATGACTTCGCCCTGACGCATGGCGCGGGCAATCCACAGCGGCAACATGTCGTAAAGCTGCTGTTCCGCTTCTGCAGAATGCAGCGGATCGAAACGGCACTGCATTATGAAGGCATCGGTAAATATCCGCGCCCAGGCCTCCTGGAAATGTTGCAGGCCGGCGTCGGTTACGGTTTCAGCAATATCCAGTTCTGCGCGCTCGTGCACGGCCACACGACTTACCAGTGTCTGGTGACGGTGCAATTCCACATGCAGGTGCACACCGCGCGGCGCGCAGCTGCTGATACAGGCGGTGGCGGTATCGGCCAGCGCCACGATATTAAACGGGCTCTCCTTCACCACACCCAGCAGCAGTGCCAATTGCTCACGGGTGAAATTGGCGGGAACGGCGAGTACAACTTCATCGGGAAGATCGCACAGCCCGGCGATTTCCTTCAGGTGACAGAACGCCAGGTCTGCGTGGTGGCGGCAGCCGGGGTTTTCGGATTTCACCGTCTCCAGACTCAGCCTGCGCCAGAACTGGTGGTTGACCTGGGTGGGGTGGCTGCGCGCACGCATCAGTGCGCCGGTACCGGTGATGATTTCGCGGTTGTTGACGATGGCCACGCCGGGGCTTTCCAGCACTTCGGTGGTGCCGTGAAACATCCGCAGGCCGCAGTCGTTGATTTCCAGTACACCTTTGCTCATGGGAGCTCCTGTTTCCCTGATGCGGTAACCCAGTCCCCGGTTACCCGCCGATTATTCCATTCGTATACGCCCGGTACAGATATGACCGCTGGCCGATCAGCTCACCTTCAAAAAACGCAGTAATTTGTTGTCGCAGTAATTCTGGGTATCCAGCACCAGTCGCTCCTGCATCAGCTGCAGCTGGTGGGTGAAGAACATGATCACAATGCTGATCACCAGCGCGACAAATGTGGAGTTGAAGGCCACGCCCAGGCTCACGGTGACCCCGGCGATATCACCTTCCACCGCGCGGTGTGCCTGCGCCAGTGCTTCACCGATACCACGCACGGTGCCGATAAACCCAATGGAGGGAATGGCCCAGGTGATGTAACGCACCATCGCCAGTTCCGAATCCAGTCGGTCGCCCTCGGTTTCGCACACCTCTTTCACAGAGTTGGAAACGGCAGCCACATTGCGGGTAGAGCCGAAGCGCTGCAGTGCGGTGAGGAGTGCGCGAGGCAGCAGGAAGTTGCGCTCCTCTTCCGGCAAAGCCTGGATTGGCCGCGACAGGTCGCGTGCGTCTTCCGGCAGAATCGGTGTGCCTTCACTGACGTTCAGCAGCGCCTGGTCCAGCAGCTTGCGCTCGCGCATGCTGCGGCGCGCTTTCAGACCCATGATGGCCGTGGCCCACAGCATCAATACGAAGCAGGCTTCCTGTTCGTAGTCGCGCAACACGATGTACATGGAGCGCTGCTGAATATAGGTCTCCCCCGCCGCTTCCCGTGCCAGCTGTTCCTGGATCAGGGCGTCGGCGTTGGGGCGGATGATGGCCACGTAAATGGCGTGCACCAGAATGATGGCGCCGAGCAGCGCAAACAGCTGGAACATAAAATCTGATGACTTGAGTTTCATGGTTTTTCCCGCATTTTTTGTGGGGCCATTCCTTTGGCAAGGCCCGGGTATTACTCAGGTTTCCGCTGGATTCTTCGCGCGATGTGCTTCGGCTAGATATCCACCGGGTAGGAGACCGACAGATCCTCCGAGATTTCTTCTGTTGCTTCGTAGTTGTCCGCGCTCTGGGCGCTCTGTGCCTTGATGGTCGCGGGCGGCTTTTTGGTACTTACCGATGCCGGCTGCGCGCTGACGTTTTCTTCCTGCTTTTCCTGATCGGCTTCGGTACTTTCCGCGGCGGATTGAGCCAGCGCGCCCATAGAGAAACTGCACAGTAGTATCAGCGGCAGGGATTGCAGCACCGCGCTTGGTCTTTTCTGTTGCATACCTCAGCCTCGAAATTGTCCAGTTTTACTTGCCGTTGACGTTCTCAGTTGACCCAGCGGGCCACTCGGAAACCCACATCGTTGCGCGCTTCCGCACCGTAATCCCGGTACGCCAGGCGCAGCTCGGTCAGGCCTGCGTGCCGCCAGCTGGAGCCGCGCAGCACGTGGTAATCGCCATCCTGCGGCCCCACGGGGTTTTCCTCCGCCCTGGTGGATAGGCCGGTGCCAATGGTGTACAGATCGTGGATCCACTCGGAGACATTGCCGCCCATATCGAACAGGCCCAGGTGGTTGGGGCTGAAGCTCGCCACCGGTGCAGTGGCGGCGTAGTTGTCGTTATAAGTGCGCAGCACCGCGGGAATGATCTGTCCGGCACTGCTATCGGCGTAGTTGCCGGAATTTTTGCCCACCGGCAGCGCATCGCCCCAAGGGAATTTGCGCATGGCACCGCGATCGTAGCGCGCGGCCCAGGCCCACTCGGCTTCGGTAGGCATACGGTAGCCATTGGCGTTCACATCAAAGCCCACCACGCGGCCGCGCTCGGTGCGGTAAACCTCTTTCAGGCCGTCGCGCGCACTCAACCAGTTGCAGAAGAGGGCGGCGTCGTTCCAGCTGATGTTCACCACCGGCAGGTTGTCGTTATCCAGGCTGACACCGTTGGCGTGGCTGGAGCTGTGCATGCGCTGGTATTGGCGGTACTCGCGATTGGTGACCTCGGTAGTGCCCAGGTAAAACGGACGGGTGAGAGAAATCTTGCGCAACACCTCATTGGCCTGACGCCCCTGTTCGCGTCGCGACGAGCCCATGGTGAATTCCGAATTGGGCCGCATCAGCAGCATTTTGCCGCCTGCACCGTGGGTCATTTCGGCGGGCACGTTGCTCCAGCGCGCCTGCTCGCCGGTGAGCAGCACAGCGCGCACGCTCTGCTTCAGCTTGCTGGAGGGCACGATGGTGGTCTGGTAATCCTCATAGCCCGCCTTGCGCACGGTGATGGTGTGGCTGCGAGTGGGCAAGGCGAAGGTCTCGCCGGCGATGCCCGCCAGCCTGCCGTCGATAAACACCTGCGCTTCCGGCGGGCTGCTGGTGATGGTGACATCGCCGAACACTGCAGTGAGCTCCACATTCAGGTCGCGCAGGTCACCGGCACGCACATCCACGGAGTGTTCCACGGAGCTGTAGCCGTCGAGGAAAAAGCGCAGCTGGTGGCGGCGATTGGAAGAGAGTTCGACATCCATTGGTGCCCGACCGCGATATTCTCCATCAACGGTGATGCTCGCGCCGGGTGGATTGCTGACCACCCGCAGGGTGCCGTCGGCGGCGGCGAGATTGACGGTTTGCAGGGTCTGATCCACACCGGCGGTTACCGGCACGGGCACCTGTACGGTTTTGTAATCCGGCAGGGAAATATCGACGGTGCGATCGCCCTGTACCAGTTCCGCAGTCAGCGGTGTGGTACCTAGAATTCTTCCTTCCACGCTGACGGTGGCGCCGGCGGGATTGCTGGTAATGTGCACATTGGCCCAGGCCGGGCGCAGGCTGGCAGTGAGCGTCTGGGTATTGTCGAGGCCCTCAATTTCCACTTCCTTGCTGAAGGGCAGGTAGCGGTCGGTGAGTACGGTGATGCGCTTGCGGCCAGCGGGAATGGATTGGGCGAGGCCGTCGCTGCTGTCCACTTCAGTGCCGTTGACGAGAATGCGCACCGGCACTCGCGGTTCGGTGATGACTTGCAGGTGGCCGGGCAGGCGTTCAAGTTTGACGGCGTGGCGGCTGTTACTGTCGCTGCCGATTTCCACTTCACCGCTCTGTGGCAGGTAGCCGGTAGCGGAGATGGTGTAGCGATAGTTACCCGGCAGCACCAGATGTCCATCACCGAGGCGCAGCGCGAAGCCACTGACGGAGACATCGGCATCCGCCGGTTGGGTCTCAAAAATCAGCGAGCGTGCTACCAGCAGATAAACCAGTATCAGTGCACCGAGGCATAGACAGGTGACAACGGCGATGGCTTTGGGAGAGAGCAGCAGTTTGTTGCCACCTGTGGAAACCGGGGCAGGAATGAATCCGATCGGCTGGATGACGGAGGCATCTTCATTAGCCGGCTCACTGTCGCGAACGGGTACCGCTTCCTTGGCTGTCATTTATGGTTTCCTGTTACTGCGTATTTATTGATTTTTCCGCCGCTGCTGTCGCGCTGGCTTCCCTACCGTGCCGGTAGAGGGCAATTGGTCCAAAGACAGAGCCGCGCATTTCAGCTTAGTCCGCTCTGGCCCTGGCAGCCTCAGCGCCGGGTTTTTTGGCGTAGATTTTTCGGTTTTACCGACACCGGGACGACAATTTCGTCCATGGCGGGAGAGGGCCGTAACGCTTGTCTCCGGGGTAAATATTGGCGGTAGAACGCGACCGAAAAAGTGGGCGGGCAGTCAGATGAAATCTGCGGGCACCGCGGGCAGCAACATCAAAATCATCACGACTTCCAAGCCGTACATATTTTGATCTGCCCGCGCGGACAGGGTTTCAAGGATCAGGAATTATTGGCGCTGTTAATTTTCTCCGCGCACTGAATCGTAACCACGGGTGATTCAGAAGAGGGGTCGACGACAAATTCCTGGCGTACATCGCGATACCCATGGCGGGTTCCCACCGCGGTATAGCGGCCGGGTTTGAGCGCGATTTCTCGCTCGGAAAAATTCCCCAGCTTGCCGACGTGATAAATGGTCACGTGGGTGCTGGTGTCGGACTGCAATAAAACCGTAATGGGAATCAGCGATTTGGTCAGCGCGGTTTCCAGTTCGTCTACCTGCTTTTCCAGGCGAGGTGACTCCGCCTTGAGCGCGCGGGCATCCGCCAGTACCTTGCGCGCGTACTGGCTTCGCTTGCTCTGCCCAAGGGTGAGCGGATCGCTCAGCAATTCCTGCAGCTGGTCATCCAGTTTGGCGCGGGCGTCGGCGCGAGCCTTGCCGGTGATGGCTTCCACCAGGCTGCCATCCTGTTCGATCAACTTGCCGTACGCTTTTGCCGCCTGGTGCCACTGCTCTTGTGTTTCATGTTCCGAGGCGCTGGCAAACAGGCGGTCGAGGCGCGCCTTGGCGATACCATTTTCCGCCTGGGCAAGGCCCACGTCCGGATCATTGGCGGCGGGTTTCAATTTTTTTGCCTGATGAAATAATTCCCTGGCTTTGTCGTAATCGCCACTGGCGATCGCGGCATAGCCCGCAGACATGGCCTGGCTGTAATCCCGCTCCAGTATTGCCGCGTTCACTTTTGGTAACAGGACTTTCGCGGGTTCAGTATCGGCGTCGAGGGCCAGCGCCTTTTCCAGTGCCGACTTGGCGGTATCAAGGTCGTTTTCCGCAAACGCGTCTTTAGCGCTGGTCACGTGTGGCCAGACCTCCGGCAGCAGTGCCGCACGGGCCTTGCCTTTCACCCCGCGGGGATGATCTGCCGAAATCGTGAGCACCAGATCAAAGGCTTTGTTCGCCGCGGGACCGTCGCCGATATCCAGCGCGCTGTTGCCTTGTGCTAGGTGCTGTTCAATGCGCTCGGGGATACTGTCGCGCAACTGTTGCATACCGTTGAGCGCCTGGCGGTACTGTTGCAGGGCATCCATAAATTTGCGCTGACGGTAAATGCCGTCGGCTTGTTCCGCGAGCGTGCGCGCGGCGAAGTATTCTTCTGCGGCCCAGATCTCTACCTTGCGCTCAACCAACTCTTCCTGCAGCTGCAGGATTTCCTGCAGCACCTTTTGTACCTCACGGCGCTGCTGGGTGATTTCTGCTTCGGTGTAGGGGGATTCCTCTACCTTGGATGCGGCCTTTTGCGTGGTACTTGCCTGGGTTGAGGTGACTACGGACTTTATCGCTGGCTTTTCCACATATTGTGGCAATACCCAGATCACGCCGACCAGCGCCGCGACCATTCCGCCGCCCACTAAATAGGGGATCAAATTTGCCGAAGTGCGCGCGTTGGTGGATCTGGTGTTGCCCAGGCGGTCTGCCTTCGCATTCGCAGGCTTGTCGCTTTGTGGCTCGCCGCCGAAGGAGAAGTCGGCGGGCTTGATAAAGGATTCATCGTCCGATGATGGATCGCGGTATTGCATGATGTTCCGCACCGTTCGCTGTTATTTTCGGGCTGTCGGCAGTGGCCACTGATACATGCCCACTGCCGGCTGAGTGTGTTCAGAGACGTTCCCGGTGGATCAGATGTCGCTCATACCACCGGTTTCTACCTCATAGATTTCCTTCAGCAGTTCGCGCCACTGCTGGTACTGGTTTTCCACCGAGCCGGAAAGAGTCACGGTGCGATCTTCCAGTTCCACGATGCGCGGTTCCACTTCCGCTTCCATGGAGTCGCCCAGTTCCTGCAGGGCTTCAATGTGCATTTTGGCTTCCGCGCGACGGTCGAATCCGCTTTTTACCAGATAGCCGCCGCCCGCTACGGCCACATTGCCCGCCTGGCGCGCGGCGCCGCCCCCGGCGCCGGCAGCGGCAATACCACCGACAATCGCGGCCACGCCCATAATGGTGTTGTTGCGGGCCTTGCGTTTGAGTTCACGCATTTCCTTCACTTCTTCGTAACTCATGGCACGCCATTCCTGGTAGGGCGCTTCCATGGTTTTGACGAAAGTGCCGTAATAGCCCTGCAGGGTGTCCACGAAAAGATAGTCGCGCTCGCGGATCTGGCGCACGCGCATCAGCATCGGGTCATTGTCTGCAGGCAGTGCGGTGAGCTTGTAGATGCCCTTGTCGTCCTGCACCAGATAGCGTTCAAAGGCGGTGGGCGAAAAACTCTGTGCGAACTTGATTTCGGAAATGGTGCGCAATTCCGCGATGTACTGATCGGACAGCCCCTGGCGGTAAACCAGCATGTCGTTGGAGATGCGGTTGTAAATGCCCTGGAATGCATCGCCTTCTGTGGGATGTTTGCGGTCGTAGGCGTAGTGGGAGGCCTGCTCGGTATACTGCTTGCTAAACCATACCTGGCCGCGGGAGTCGGTAACCGTGACATCCACGGTTAAGGTCTCACCATCGGACTGCACGATTTTTCCTGTGACAGTAACGTCGATATTGGTGCGCGCACTGGGAATGACGCGCACAGCGCCCCAGCCCTGGCTGGATTGCACGGCTTCCGCGAGGGTGACGGCGATATAGCGGGATTCCGCGTGGCGCAGTTCCGGGAATACCAGATCGTCCTCTTCCAGTTCTTCCTCTTGGTCGAGGCCCGCATCGAACTGGATGATGCCTACATCCAGCAGGCGGTTTTCCGCGATGGAGGCGTCTTCTACCGTGAGCGGTGTATAGGCGGTGGTGCGCACCTCGGTGGTAGTGCAGCCGGCGAGAACCAGGAGGCCCAGCGTCAGGCTGCACAGGGTGCTGCGTGCGTGCGAGAAAAACATATCACTACTCTCCCTGATGATTCGTCATCTTCATTTCTGAGTCTTTTTATATTTCCGATACTCTTCCCAGAGTTTTTCCCGCAGCTCCGGGTCGGATTCGCGCGTGGCCGCCTCGCGAATCTGGCGTGCAACCACGTCGTCGTCATCGCCGGTGGGGATATCTGCGGGTACAACCGTTGCGGTATTGGTGTGGTCGAACTCGCCCTTGCGGCCCTTGGTGGGCAGACCGGGACCGGTTGCCTGTCCGCTGGAATTATTCTCCTCCGGACCGTCGCCGGGTTGACCGCCGCCAGGGGGCGGCGCAGGGGGTAGCGCACTTTCCGCGTCCGCTATCAGGTCTTCCAGGGATTCGCCGGGAGGCACTTCGTCCTCCGCGGATTCGTCCTCGGCGGAAGCGGGGCGGTTGCGCACGTAGTCCCGCTCGCGCAGGATCATGCCGTCGTACGTGGCCATGGTGGATTCGAAGCGTCCTTCCAGTTCCGCCACGCGCTCGGCGGAACTCATCGGCGCCTCGTTGGGTGCTCCGCCGCCGGCAGGAGGGCTGCCGGCGCTGGATGCACTGGCTGGTGCACCGCCACCGGATTGGCCGCCAGCGGCTGCGGTAGACTGGCCTCCACTCTGGCCGCCGCCCTGGGCACCCGCAGGAGAACTGCTGGATGGCGAGCTGCTGGAAGCACTGCTCGGGGCTCCGCTGGCAGAAGCGCTGCTGGCACTGCTGGACGATGAGCTGCTCGAAGAGCTTGAGGAAGAGCTCGAGGACGAGCTCGAAGAGGAACTGCTGCTTGCGGTCTGCTGCTCCTCTGAGAAATCGACCTCATCCGGCGGTTCACCCTCGCTTTTTGAAGAGGGATCCGGCGGCATGCGGGATTCCTCCGGGCGCTGGTCAGACTCGCTGTACACCGGTGTCGACGGGTTTCTGCTGGCGGTGGGCTCGCCATCACTACTGCTCTGGGAGCGGGACTGCCGTGCGGATTCCTCGCCGTTGCGGGAAGAGGACGTGCTGGACTGCTGGCTGGAACGGTCGCTGGAGTCGATGCTCGGGAACGAGCTATTCGGCTGCGCGCGGCTGCTCGCCGTGGACATGCTCGGGCTGCGACTGCTGCTCGGTGAGCTCGGCGAGGGCATGCTACTGGCCGTAGACGGGCTCGACTGCGACTGGCTGGAAGACGAGCTGGACGACTGCGACTGCGACTGTGATTGCGAAGAGCTGGACGATTGCGATTGAGACTGTTGCGGCTGCGCCGGAGGCTGCTGCTGTGTCTGCTGGTTTTTACAGCCACTGATGACCGCAGCCAGTACCACAACCGAGGCCAGGGTTTGCCAGCGCAGATGCTGCGAATGAATGGATGAATGGTTTAAGCGCTGGGCGATCTTCCGTAATGCCATGGGTCATCTCCTGATGCATTCACGGGCCGCGGCGAAATCGCAGCGGCCCGTTTCCTGTTCTTCGTTCGACAGTTTTTGTCTTTTCAGGTTTGCCCGGCAGAAATCATTTTCTGCCAGTTTTCACTGTACTCGTCAGACTCAAACCAACACCGCTACATCAGTCGAACACGATTGCTTTACTCAAAAACAAATTTCTGCACGATACCGGTGGTTTCCACTGGCTCGCCATTTTCAAACCGCGGGCGGAACTTGGCTTTCTGCAACACATTGCGCACCCGCGAGCGAATGCTGACCTTGTCTTCCGGTTTGGCACTGATGATGCGGATATTGCGCGCCTTGCCAAATGCGGTCACATCGTAGGAAACCGTAACGTAGGAGTTAGCCAACACCTCGCGATCCTCCTCCAGAAATGGCAGGGTCGGCAGCGCCGCTGGGCGCCCGAAAATTTCCTCGATTTCGCGGTTGGTGGCGCCGTTGTCCCACAGTGCCTGGTAGGCCTCGCCGTAGGTTTCGCGGGCGGAGTGCCATTTGTTGAACATCATGTACCAGTCCCCCAGTTCCACCTTGGCCTTGGCAGAGGCCGCCGGCGGTGATGCCGGGTTTTTCTGGTACACATCCATGATCTTGGTGATCGCGGTTTTACCGGAACTGAAGCTGTTCATGCGGTAGTGATCGAGCTGTGCACGCCGGTCCGGGCTGAGGTCGCCACCGCCAAAACTGGTATTGATGACCACGGCTTCCTGCGGCTCGCCATCGTAGGTGGCGAGGTAATAATTGGTGGCTTTGAGGCCGCGCAATGCATCCACAAGCCGCAGGTCATTGGCACCAAAGTTCTGTGAAATGATGTCCACCGCCAGCGCGTAAAGGTTGGTGGCGTTGATCAGGTGCTCGAACAGTGTCGTGCCCTGTTCATCAATGTATGCTTGCAGGTGCCAGCTGCTCAGCTGATTGATGATGGGCAGCATGCGCGGGTCTTTTTCCCCGTAATTTTTTGCATGCAGCCAGAACAGGTATTCCTGATTGTCGTTGGCTTCTTCCCATTGATTCAGGGCGATCTGGCTTTCGATCATGTGCTCGATCATTGGCACCTGATTCAGGGAGTAGAGTCCCTCGTTGACCCGGTTGATCAGCATGGCGCGACGGAACTGGGAAATAGCTTCCTCGTGTGCGCCACTGCGTTGCAGAGCTGTACCCAGCCCAGTCAATTGTTCATCAATACCGGCGCCGTAGGCACCGTATTCGGCTTCCATTTCCTCAATGCGATCGCGGTAATCATCGGCTGCTTTTGACGGACGCAGCTGCCGCTTGGGTTTTTCCAGTGGTTTGGAGGCGGCTTCTATATACGCCGCCGGAGGAGCCTTGGCATTGTTTACGGCAGAGTCGAGAGCGGAGATTTCCTCCGCCGCAACAGGGCCACACAGCAGAGCTGAGGCTGTAAACATCAAGCCGATAGCAATTGAGTTGCTGGTATCTGTCTGTGTCACGGTTGAACCACTTCCATTCCATGTTGTTCCAGACCCGCCGGCATCCGCTGGGCGGATGCGCGGTAAGCGCGAATTCCGTCGAATAGCCGGTGTTTATTCAGACGCAGGGCGTCTGCGGCAACCCCGGTTGCGCGGAACTTCTCTCCCTGAAGTGTGGTTCGTTCACTTTCCTGCCGGTTTCCCGGTGTGTTGTCGATATCGACACTGGGCTTTGGTGCCGAGAGACCTTTTCCGGCTGCACAATCTACAACCTGGCATCGGTTTCTCTTGCATTTGGCGAGCACCGCCCATGTATTTCTGAGTATAGCCAACGAATTTTCGCGCTTTACTTCCCCGCGTAGGGAAGGGCGCCATTGCGCGATAGGCCGGGAATACTTGTATTGCAGGTGGGGTGGCGATCGGTTCAGGGTTCATTGAGTCTGGCAGTCGCGAGGATGCGGGAAGGGCGATCTCACAAAAGCCGATGCCAATAATTTCTCCGGGGATGCAACGGGTGTCAGATGTGGGCGCGCGATTGCGCCGGTCGGGCTAGCTTGTGCGGTGGGCCTGTCTATTGTGATGCTGGGATTTTATCTATCCAGAGCGCTTCCCATCCTATTTTGCGGGTGAAATTGTTCGGGATATTGCTCACTAGCCTGCTTTGGTGGTTGGTGTGTTTGGATTGGCTAGGTTTTAAGGTCATAATTCGCGGGTTAGAGCGAAACTGTGCAATCTTCAGTGGGAGAGCTTTGTGAGCATAAAAATACAACCGGAAGCCATCGCCAGCCTGCGGGGATTTGAAATGCCGGAACGGCTGGGCTTCGGAACCGTTATGGCCCCGGTCATGTTCCGCGCCCGCTATCAGGACGGCCGCTGGAGTGACGGTGAGCTGATACCCTACGGCCCACTGGCGCTGGACCCCGCCGCCAAGGTCCTGCACTACGCGCAGTCCTGCTTTGAGGGGCTGAAGGCCTACCGTTGCGGCAGTGGTGTTGGGCTGTTCCGCCCGGAGCGCAACGCCGCGCGCATGGCGCACTCCGCACAGCGCCTGTGTATGCCACCGGTACCCGAAACGCTGTTTATGGACGCGGTGCGTGTTGTGGTGGCGCACTGTGCCGGCCTGGTGCCCGGCAACAGCGGTGAATCCCTTTATATACGCCCGTTCCTTATGGGGACCCAGCCGGATCTATCGGTCACGGCCAGCCGTGCCTACGAGTTCTACGTCATTGCCAGTCCGTCTGAAGCCTACCATCCCGGCAATATGCGTCTGTGGGTGGAGCGCGAAGACAGCCGCGCCGCGGTCGGCGGCACCGGTGATGCCAAGGTCGGGGGCAATTACGCGGCGTCCCTCCTGAGTATTTCCCAGCTCAGGGCGCGGGGGTACGACCAGTCCCTGTGGCTCAACCCGGGTAACCGCCGCACGGTCGACGAACTCTCGGGGATGAATTTCTTCGCCGTGATGGACGGCGCGTTGCACACCCCGGCGCTCAACGGCTCGATTCTGGAAGGGGTTACCCGGGAATCCCTGCTGACACTGGCTCGGGATCTGGGAATCGAAGTGCACGAACGTGAAATTGATATCGACGACCTGCTGAAGCTGGTGGCATCCGGCACCTGCAGCGAAGCCTTTGCCTGCGGTACCGCGGCCATCGTGAGCCCTATCAGTGAGCTGGGAGACAGCGAGCAGCGCTACCGCCTGGCGCAGGCGCCTGGACCGGTGGCGACACAGTTACGCCAGGCGTTACTGGATATCCAGGAAGGGCGGGCGGAAGACCGTTTCGGCTGGATGCAAATGGTGCAGGTAGCGAGGTTCTGACATTCATCCGCTCTTTTTCCTGTTGTGCGAGAAAAGTCTCGGCGGATTTTTTCCTCCCCCCGCTGATAATCGCGACGCCAAAATATGGTCGAGTGATTAGGTAGCACTCTTTGAAATGCGGTTGTTTCCATGGGAAACGGCCGCATTTTTATTTGGAGCTTTTACACCACCTTCGTTGACTTGCATGACCGAGGTGTTACAACTTTATGGAGCCCGGGAAACTCTGCTCAAAAGACTCGTAAAAGGGTCAATTGCGATGAGGTATTCGGAGCTGGTAGCCGCGCGAATCCGTGCGGAAAACAGTAAGCAGGCGTTTGAAAGCGCATACAAATAATAAACTGGAACTTTGGGAATGGCCTTTGGCGGTATTCCTCACTTTGACAAGTAGTATCCAGATCAATTTGAGACACAGGAGTCGAATCAGGACTGTGGCTCCATAAAAGGCTCTCCCCCACGGCCACAAGCCGTGAGGTTCCTCGCGAGTGAGGAGAATGGGAATGCTGAATCATCTCTACGGCCTGATGGTACAACCCCGCAGGCAATGGCAAGAAATTGCCGGTCTATCTGAAAAGGGACTCAACCGCCAGATCCCTTACGTCATTGTTCTCGCGCTGCTGCCGGCGCTCTGCTGGTATTTCGGCACCACGGAAATCGGCTGGAATATTGGCAGCGGTGGGCAAGTACGCACGCTGACCAGTAATAGCGCGCTGTCTCTGGTGGCGGTGTTCTATGTCACCATGATTCTGGCGGTGATTGCCGTCGGTTACTTTATCCACTGGATGGCAAAAACCTATGGGGCGCAAACCAACCCGATGAAGGGAATGGTCATCGCCGGGTTTACCGCAACACCGATTTTCATCGCCGGTGCCGCCGGTCTCTACCCGGTCCTGTGGCTGGATATCCTGCTGGCAACGTTAGCGGTCGCCTACGCCGTTTACCTGCTGTATGTGGGGATTCCCATCGTGATGAATGTCTCCGAGGAGCGAGGTTTCCTGTTTGCCAGTGCGGTGGTCACCGTATGCCTGGTGATGGCGGTGGTGGTGATGGTATCCACGGTGCTGTTCTGGAGCTTTGTGGCGGCGCCGGTTTTCCAGCACTGAAGCAATCATGCATTCCGCGGCGGACTGGTGAACCGCCGTCGCGATGAGCGCGTAACCCGCGCGGAGTTTGGCTCTGCGCGGGTTTTTATTTAGCCCTGTTACCGCTGAAAAGAACGCACACGAGCTTTTTTTGACTGGATTTGACCTTTGGGTCCGGCTCTCTTTGGTTAAAACGAGACAGAGTTCCGCTTTAGCTGTTGCTGCTTATATGACCATTGGATAGTATCCGGCCAGCGGCAACCGACATTTTTTGCGCCTCAAAACTGGTACATTCGTACCAAATAATACTGCAGGCACAACGATAGTCATGAATTGGCGTTCTAATCAGCGCTGGTTGGGGGCCCGGTTATGCCACGAATCCGGCCGCGGTCTGACCGGATGTGCTCGAAAAATAACTGTAAAAAAACAATCGAATAAGGAAAGCGGGAGAATCCATGAAAGCACCAGTCAAATTGGGTGTTGCGATAATTGCGGCGCTGGCGGCAGCCTGTTCCCAGGACAACGGCCGTAGCAGCGGCGCACCGGAAGCATCCGCGACGTCTGCGGACTTCCAGAAACAACTGCTCAAGCAGCTGATCCAGGCGCAGCCCGGTGACGTGATCGAAATTCCGGAAGGCCACTACCAGCTGAACCGCAGCCTGTCCCTGAATGTGGATGGCGTGACCATTCGCGGCGCCGGCATGGATAAAACCATTCTGTCCTTCAAAGACCAGATTCAGGGCGCAGAAGGCCTGCTGGTAAACGCCAGCGACTTCACCCTCGAGGATCTGGCCATTGAAGACACCATCGGCGATGCGCTGAAGGTGAACGAAGGCAAGAACATCATCATCCGCAATATCCGTGTGGAGTGGACCAACGGCCCGTCTACCGAGAACGGGGCCTACGGTATCTACCCGGTGCAGACCGAAAACACACTGCTTGAGGGCAATGTGGCCATCGGTGCATCCGACGCGGGCATCTATGTGGGCCAGTCGCGGAATGTGATCGTGCGCAACAACCGCGCCGAGTTCAACGTTGCCGGCATCGAGATTGAGAACACCATCGGCGCCGACGTGTATGACAACGTCGCCACCAACAACACTGGCGGTATCCTGGTATTCAACATGCCGAACCTGCCGCAGCCGGGCCATAGCACCCGCGTATACAACAACAAGATCTACAAGAACAACACCGAGAACTTCGGCCATGAGGGTACTCCGGTAGCCGCTGTGCCGGCGGGTTCCGGCGTGGTCATCAACTCCAACGACTACGTAGAAATTTTCAATAACGAAATTTCCGATAACGATACCGCCAACGTGATCGTCAGCAGCTACTTTGCCGCCGGTTACTACAGCGACAAGTCCACCCAGGAAAACTTCGACCCCTACCCGGAAGGTATCTACATCTACGACAACACCTTTACCGGTGGTGGTACCTCGCCCGACCACATGGAGCTGAAGGCACTGAAAATCGCCAAGTTCGGCCTGACCGGCAGCCTGCCTGACGTAATGTGGGATGGCGCAATCGACAGCAAGAAAATGGTCGACGGCAAACTGCCCGACGATCTGAAACTGTGCATCGAAAATGAAGGTGTTGGCATCATCAACGTCGATGTACTGAATAACTTCAAGAACATCACGACTGACATGACCGCACACCAGTGCAGCCTGAAAAAGCTGCCGCAGATCGTGCTCGACTTCGACAACAAACAGGAAGCACCTCAGGAAGAGCAACACGCCGGCAATGAGGTAACTGATGCGTAAGATCTATTGGGGCGCGGTGCTGGCCCTGATACTCGCGGGGTGCGGCGCACCCCGCGAGGCAGTCACCATTCACGAGCGCAACGCCATCCCGGATAACCTGAGCGACTGGCATGTGGTCGAGGCCATCGATGGCCAACTGACACTCAATGACCGGGTTACCCCTTACGACCTGAACACTGCGCTGTTTACCGACTATGCACACAAACTGCGTACTGTGTGGATGCCGGAAGGTTCCAGCGCCGCATACGGCGAGGACGATTTCGACTACCCGGTAGGGACCATCATCAGTAAAACCTTTTACTATCCGCTCGCGGCGGACGGTACTGTGCTGAAGACCGATGACTATTCGCAGGATTTCGCCGGTAGCGGACTCAACCTGAAAAAGGTCAAGCTGATTGAAACCCGCATGCTGGTGAAGCGAGCGGATGGCTGGCAGGCGCTTCCCTATGTGTGGAACGAGGCCCAGACCGATGCGGTACTGGAAATTGCCGGAGATGCAACGCGCCTGCAGTTGGTGAGCGAGGATGGCAGTAGCGAAGGTTTCACCTACGTGGTGCCGGATGCCAACCAATGTTCGGGCTGTCATGCGGATAATCACACCCAGAAGGCCACACGCCCCATTGGTCCCCGTGCCCGCCACCTGAACAAGGACTACGCCTACCAGAGCGGAACGGAAAACCAGTTGCTTTACTGGCAGCAGGTGGGTTACCTGAGCGGGCTGCCGGAGCTGGCGCAGGTTCCGCATAATGCGAACTACAGCGATACATCGGTACCCCTGCAGGAGCGCGCTCGCTCCTACCTGGATATCAACTGTGGTCACTGCCATAACCCCAAAGGGGCGGCGGATACCTCAGGTCTGATGTTGCACGTTGCCGAGCACGACGCGCGCCGCCTCGGCGTGTGCAAGCCGCCAGTGGCGGCGGGTACGGGCTCTGGCGATCGCCTGTTTGCCATTGTTCCCGGCAGTCCGGACAAATCCATCCTGAACTTCCGGGTGGAATCTACCGATCCGGGCGCGATGATGCCAGAGCTCGGTCGCAGCCTGGTACACAAAGAGGGTACCGAACTGCTCAAGGAGTGGATTGCCACTATGCCGGGCAATTGCAGCTGATCTCCTGATTTGTTTAAAGCCTTCGGCGGCGGTTCCCAACCGCCGCCAGCTTTCTCCCCCCAATCTATATTTTTCTATCCGGTTCCGGAAAGTTTCTCGCGTTTACTGCGTCACCGATACCTCGGCTCGGAACACTGCAGGATGGAATCCTGGATACAGTAAGTCGAGCAGACCACTGGTTTCATCCGCATTCCGGCGCTCGTAATCTTCCAGCAGTGCGACATAGGTGCGATAGCGCGCCTGAATCTTACGCACGTAATCGTAAGGTTCCTGCCCGCGGGCGTAGCCGAACCGGGCCTTCTGATAATATTTTTTTTCCGATAGCAGCAACATGGCATTTTCCACGTTGTCGAACCACACCCTGCGATCCCAGCCCTTTTCCTCTGCCAGATCCTGAGCATCGTACACATGCCCCAGCCCGGCGTTGTAGGCGGCGAGGGTAAACCACATCATGTTTTCGGGACTGATGTCCTTGTCTTCAAATTTCCGGTGCAGCCACTCGAGATACTTCATGCCCGCACGGACACTGGTCTCCGGATCGAACAGATTTTTTTCTCCGACCTGTTTACCGGTGTCCGGCATGACCTGCATCAATCCGCGCGCGCCCACCCAGGACTTGGCTTTGGGGTTGAAGGTGCTCTCCTGGAACATCTGCGCGACGACAAGGCGCCAGTCGAAGTCGAATTCCTCGGCGTATTTTTTGACGTGCTTGTCGAATGGAGAAATGGTGCCGTCGGCATTGAGTTCATTGATCTCCGGGCGTGTGCGTTGCGGAGAATCGAAATATTTTGTGTACAGAACCTTTTGCAGTTTCTTGGTGCTTTTGCGGTGGAAGAATTTTTCGATCTCTTTGAGTAGCTCGGGGTTGCTTTCGCGAACCATCCACGCGTAGGCGTTGTCATCCTGTTGCAGGTCTATCAACTCAACGACATTTTTTCGCCAGGCATTTTCCAGCTTGAGTGAAACATCATCGGCAATGGCAAGGTCGTATTCTTTGTCGGCAACCCGGTCAATGATCTGCTGAATGTTGAGTTCTTCTGGCGCCAGCTCTATTTTTACCCCAGGAACCTTCTTTTGGAGTTCCATTGCCACGTCGTAATGACTGCTGGACTTGCGCACGAAAATCGTGCGCCCCGCCAGATCCTCAAGACTCGCGATTTTGTCGTCGTCCCGCCCCACCACAACAACCCTTTCCTTCATATAGGGTGGGCCGAAAGCCATGCCGCTACTGATTCGTCTCTCGGTAATGGAAATAAGGCTTGCGGCAACGTCAGCCTTCCCATCTCTAAGCATGTTGAGAAGGTCCTCATGGGTGGGCGCCACTACGATTTCGAGCCGGAGTTTCAGCTCCTTGGCAAAGGCTTCAGCCAGCTCGAACTCGAAACCCATTATGCGGCCCTTCCACATGTAGTAGGTTCCGGGGTGATTTCTGGTGAGGAATCGGATATAGCCGCGTTCGCGGATTTTATCCAGGTCTCCAACCGACCTTTCGATGGAACGGCTCAATTTGCTGTGGCGGATAAAGTCGTTGACTGCATTGGCAAGCTCTGGGGAGTTCTTGCGCATTGCCCAGGCCATTTCACGCTCTTCCGGAAAGACATAGTTCTTTTGCAGATTGTCTTTGAATTGGGATACGAGATCGTAAATTTGCTGCTCAACCACGGTGAAATCCAGAAGCCCATCGGCTACCGCGATTACCAGTTCCACATAATTTCTTTCGGATACCTTGAATTCAAGGTCGGGGTACCTTTCTGCATACGCCCGTACGAGCGCTTCGTAAGCTGTGCCTTTGGTGACCTCCAGAGTCTTTCCTTTGAGGTCGGCCACGGCCGTGACGGGCTTAAAGTCTTTTCTCGAAACCAGGATGAAGTGTGTTTTTGCCGTCGGAGTCGAAAAATCAACCTGCTCTTTGCGGGATTCAGTTACCACCATGTTGTTGGCGATGATGTCTCCCTTTCCCTCTTTTAGCAGCGGTATGAGCTGGTCGAAGCTATTTGCGTAAAGCACAACGGGCTCCAGCCCCAGGTGCTCGGCCAGTCTCTTGGTCTCTTCCAGCTCTATGTCCTGCTGTGTTGCTTCACGATGCAGGGAGTCAACGTTGGCGATATCCACCAGTATTCGCAGTTTCCCCCGCTTTTTGATCGCGTCCAGGTCGCCAGTTTCTACGTAATTGTTGTAGGCATTAATCGGATATTCACCGCTGGTTTCCGGAGGCCATGCGGCTTCCGGGCGCACGTCGTCATTGTGCGCGGCATGCTGGCCTGCTTCCTCCGAAGTGCTGGTAACGTCCTCGGCGCTCGTACTGGATGAGGTGCCATTAGTGGCGTCAGTCTGCTCTGAGGCGTTTTCCGACGGGTTCACTTGTGTGGATGGTGACTGCGTATCTCGCTGGCAGGCCACGGTGACCGGAAGCAGAATGATTAGGCAACATAGCAGCCTGCGGAGTGCGAGAAAATCCATAGTACGTCTTCAAATACTTCCGATGTAAACCCTTTCAGTTTAGTTGCTCAACGCGCGGCCACAGTTCGGATCTGCGAGCGCAATCGGTGTATTTGCATGCCGTTAACGAAAAACACAGAGCAGGGAAGTTGGATTCAAGCGGATGTGGGGAGGTGAGCGGAGCTATAAAACCGCAATAATGGAGCGTCTAGGGAAGGCGGGGGCGAGAAGTGTTAACGGATATCGGCAATGCAGTCTGATCAATTGACTGCAGTTACCGATATCGCGGTTTCAGTGCACAGCGCAGCTTAGGCCGTTTGCATGTCCACCATTTGTTGTTCCTGGGGGCTTTCTTCCGCCCTGGCGGGAATCAGGCCCTTGATCATCATGGTGACGGCCCGCTCCAGCAGTGGGGACTCGATGGAAACGGCGCCGCAGAGCACCTGGAATTCCAGGTTCAGGATGGTGCCGTGCACGATCTGCGCGGCAGCGGCGGGGTCAGCCATTTGTAGCAGGTCGAAGAACTCCACGATCATGTTTTCCGTGGACTGGCTGGCCATGCGCACTGCGCGGGTCAGCTGTTCGTTGCGCAGCGCCTCATTCTTGAATGCCAGTTCCACCAGGCGATTGTCGCGGTTCGCCGCCTGGGCGCGAATGTGCGAGAGCACAAAGCGAGTCAGTTGCTGGATCAGTTGGCGGCGCCCTTCGGGGGAGGCCAGCTGCTCCGGAGTGAGCTGACGGGCCGCAGCGATACTTTCTTCCTGCAGGCCCCGGGTCTGATCAATATTCTGTTCCACAAAAAATGTGAATGCGTCACTGATCAGGTCGTTCAGATCCTTGAAGTAATAGGTGGTTGCAGCGAGAGGCACCGCGGCCTCCTTGGCAACGGCGCGGTGGCGGATTCCCCGGATGCCATCTTTTACAATGAGGCGCAGGGTGGCTTCGAGAATGGCTTTACGGCGCTGACGACTGTCGGCGCGTTGGGCTTTGCGCCCCTGATAGACCAGTTCAGACTTTCCATTGTCCAAAGTCATGGTGACGGTAGTTCCTTTGCGGCAGTGAGCGGAGTGCTATCGGCGATCAGGTAATACGAAATCCGGATAAAAATAGCGTGGTAATTAGGGTATGGGCGATATTGCCTGTACACAGTGTTCCGCTCTCGGTGGCTTGGGTCTTATATTTGTGGGAAGAGTCTAACGAATGTCGCGGACTCATTGCCATGAATAGATTCGACCGGCAAGCCATTCTGGAACGGCCGCGCTATTTTAGCGATGTGCAGGGCAGTGACCACCGCGGAATTCAGGTTTGTGAGGAAAATCCCATTACATTCCATTACAGCGAGTGATTCATTGAAGGATGCTTCGGAAAACTCTGGATTGGTAGGGCCTGGCGTGAAAATTGGTTTGGATGGCGAGAATTAATTGGTCATGAAAATGCCGGCACATTGGCCGGCATTTTGTGGGCGAAAAATTTAAAAAAATAGACGGAGGTCTAATTACTGAATTTTGCCGGTAGTCCTTACGCGCTTGCTGCCGGTCACTACCGTCGCCTGTGCCTTGCGGCGTTTTTCCGCGTTGGCGTCAATAGCATTTTTTGCCGCAATCAGCAGGCCGGCCACCAGAAACGCACCGGGTGGAAGAACCGCCACCAGAAAGCCGCTGTAATCCTGCCCCAGCACCGGCAGCGTCCAGTTGGCGGCCACCGGGCCGAGCAGCAGATCCATATCGCTGAACAGGGTGCCGCGACCGATTATTTCCCGTATCGCACCGATCACGATCAGCACTGCGCTGAAACCGGCGCCCATCATCAGGCCGTCCAGCAGCGAGGGCAGTACCGGATTTTTACTGGCAAACGCATCGGCGCGGCCGAGGATTGCACAGTTGGTCACGATCAGTGGAATGAATATTCCCAGCACCAGATACAGCTCGTAGGTGAATGCCTTCATCAACAGTTCGGCACAGGTCACGAAGGTGGCGATAATCATCACCGAGGCGGGCAGGCGCACGGTTTCCGGCATTTGATGGCGCAACAGTGATACCGCCAGGTTGGAGCAGGCGAGTACTGCGGTAGTGGCGAGACCGAGGCCGATGGCATTGACCACGGAGCCGGTGACCGCAAGCAGCGGACACAGGCCCAGCAGCTGCACCAGTGCGGGGTTGTTCTTCCACAGGCCGTTGTGGGTGATTTCGGAATAGCTCGGGGTGGCCATCAGTTATTTTCCCCCTCGGGCGCAGTTGGCTGCTCGACTTCCACCGCGCGCTTGGATACCGGCGCGCTGAAAATCACTTGTTGGTTTTCGGCGACAAAATCCAGCACCCTGCGCACCTGGTTCACCACCGCACGCGGGGTAATGGTGGCGCCGGTGAACTGATCGAAGGCGCCGCCGTCTTTCTGTACTTTCCACATATCACGGCTGGGATCCTTGAGGGACTTGCCGTTGAACTGCAGTATCCAGTCACTCTTCTTCACTTCCACCTTGTCGCCGAGGCCGGGGGTCTCGGCGTGGTTGGTGACCCGCACACCGGCGATGCTGCCGTCGCGGTTGACGCCCACCAGCATGCGGATCGGGCCGGAGTAACCATCGGGTGCCACGGTAGGAATGATCACCGCATCGATGGTGCCGTCGGCCTGGCGTGCCAGATTGATATCGCCGCCCTGTTTCAGCCCGAGCAACGCCCAGTACTGTTTGGGGATGGGGTAGGTATCCACCAGCAGGTCGTTACTGTGGCGGTCGATGGGGATGATCTCCAGCAGGGCTTTGGCGGAGGCCTCGCGCACAGCCCGCTCGATGGGCTCTTTGGTGGTGATCTGGGTGATGGCGAGGGTGCCGGCGGTGACCAGAGCGAACAGCGCCAGTACCGCGGCGTTTTTGCCGATGGAGCGTTTCAGCATCACTGCTCCTCCAGGTCGGTGGCCTTGCGTGCGGCCTTGTGGCCATAGGTGCGCGGCAGTGTGTAGTTGTCGATAAACGGCGCGGCAAAGTTCATTAGCAGTACTGCGAACGCCACCGCATCCGGGTAGGCGCCCCAGGCGCGAATCACGAATACCAGCAGGCCGACACCGGCACCAAAAATGAGCCGGCCCTTGTTGCTGGTACAGCCGCTCACCGGGTCGGTGACGATAAAGAACGCGCCGAGCATGGTGGCGCCGGAGAACAGGTGCAGCAGGGGGGAGCCCTCACTCAGGGAGCTGCCGCCGTCATAGAACATGACCGACAGTACCGCCAGGGTGGCGAGCATCGCCACCGGAGCGTGCCAGGTGATCAGGCGGCGGAACCACAGGAACAGGCCGCCGAGCAGGAAGCCGACATTGGCCATCTCCCAGCCGAGCCCCGCCAGGGTGCCTTTGTTGAACACCGGCTCCATCTCGTACAGCTGGGCGAGGATAGTGGACTGGTTGTGACGCACGATTTCCAGCGGTGTGGCACGGGTAAAGCCGTCCACGTTCATGTTGCCGAAGACCAGCGCGAAGGTCTCATCCAGGCCCGGCACACCCTGGATCAGTTCCGCCGGCCCGGCCCAGCGCGTCATTTCCACCGGGAAGCTGATCAGCAGAACCACGTAACCCACCATGGCGGGGTTGAACGGGTTGTAGCCCATGCCGCCATAGAGCTGCTTGGCGAGCACGATGGCGCTGATGCTGCCCACCACCGGAATCCACCAGGGGCAGTAGGGGGGCAGGGCGATACCCAGCAGCACCGCGGTGACCAGTGCACTGTAGTCCTTCAGGTAAAAACCTACCGGGCGATTGCGCAGCTTCATGACCGCCGCCTCGCTCGCCAGCGCGGTGACAATACACAGCGCAATGTTGATCAGTACGCCGGGCCCAAAGTAGATGACCAGCGCCAGGATGCCGGGAACGGTGGCGGCGGCCACCTGCAGCATCACCTTTGAGGTGCTCTGGCCTGAGTGGGCGTGGGGGGATGTGATTTGCATCAGGGACATGGTGTTTCTCTTTCTTCCCTCGCCTCAGTCCTGAGATCCGGCCTGTTGCTGTTTTTCCGCCAGCTTTTCCTGCAGCTTGCCGAGCGCAGTCTCAAACGCGGCGGTGTTGGGATCGTCTTCACTGCGGGCTTTTTGCAGCCGCGCCTCGGCTTTTTCCACCCGCGTTTTAAGCGCGTCGATTTCCGCGGCGAGCTTTTCCTGCGGGCTCATGCTGGCGCGGGCGGCGGCCGCGGCCTTGGCTCTTTCGATCGCGGCACCAGCGGCGGACGATGAGGCGCCGGCCACGGTAAGCTTGTCTTCAGTGATCGAAGGCGTTGGCGCACTTTCTGCCGCGGGATGCTGCTGCGCTGCGGGAGCCGTCGCTGACAGGCTTTCCGCTTCCGCAAGCTTGTCGCGGGCCTCCTTCAGTTTCAGTTCGGCGGTCTTCAGCTGGGCCTCCAGCTGCGCGCGCTGTGACTCATCCGCCTCGGCGACCTTTTGCTGCATCCGCTCCACCCGGTGCTCGGCACTGGTGAGGGTGCGCTGCGCGCGGGCCAGCTGCTGTTCCGGCGAGGCCTGCTTGGCCTTTACCCGTGCCAGCGCCGCGGCCACCACATCGGCCTCCTGTTTTGCCGCCTGCGCCTCCGGGCTACCGGCATTCTGCTCACGCAGCTTGCGGGCTTCCTCGGCGGCTTTCTTGCGCTCCAGGCGCTTGGCTTCCTTCTCCTGCTCCGCTCTTTCCATGCGCAGCTTGCGGTATTCGAAGCGCTCGCGTGCGCGGTCGGCCTTTTCCTTTTCCTGGCGCGCCTCGCGGATATCCCCCTTGGCGGCGCGGTAGTACTGCACCAGCGGAATACTGGAGGGGCACACATAGGAACAGGCGCCGCACTCGATGCAGTCGAACAGGTTGTAGGCCTGCAACTTGTCGCGGTCCTCCGCGCGTGCATACCAGTACAGCTGCTGTGGCAGCAGGCTCGCGGGGCATGCCTCCGCGCACAGGCCGCAGCGGATGCAGGCCTGGGCTGGCGGCGGTGGCGGCAGTTCTTTGTTGGTGGGGGCGAGAATGCAGTTGGTGGTCTTTACCACCGGCGCGGATTCATCCTCGATGGTGTAACCCATCATTGGCCCGCCGATCACAATGCGCTGGAGTTGTTTGCGGTCGATACCGTGGCATTCGAGGATATGGCGGATCGGGGTGCCAATTGGCACCTCGATATTGCGCTGGTGGGCCAGGGATTCCCCCACCACGGTGGTGACCCGGCTGATCAGCGGCTCGCCAAAGTGAATGGCGCGATATACCGCGCGGGCGGTGCCGACGTTCTGGCACACGATGCCCACGTTGGCCGGCAGGCCCTCGTTAGGCACTTCGCGGCCGGTGAGAATCTCGATCAGCTGTTTCTCGCCACCAGAAGGGTACTTGGTGGGAAACACCACCACGTGAAAGCGGGTGCCCTCGGCGGCCCGCTGCATCGCCTTAATTGCTTCCGGCTTGTTGTCCTCGATACCGATCAGTACCCGTTCCGGCTGGTCCAGCAGGTGAGCGAGTATTTCCACACCGGCGATGATCTCGTCGGCGTGCTCGCGCATCAGCATGTCGTCGGCGGTGATATAGGGCTCACACTCGGTGCCGTTGATGATCAGGGTGTCGATGGTCACGCCGCCGCGCGGATTCAGTTTCACCGCGGTGGGGAAGCCGGCGCCGCCCATGCCGGCGATACCGCAGTCGCGAATCTGCTCCAGCAGCTCGTCGGTGTCGCGGTTCCGGTAGTCCGCCAGCGGAGTGCGCGCACACCACTCATCGCGGCCATCGCTGCGGATCTGGATACAGTCCGCCACCATGCCGGAGGGATGCGGCACGGACATGGGCTCAATGGCGACCACCTTGCCGGACGTGGGCGCGTGCACCGGGCAGCTCACCGGGCCGTCGGCTTCGGCAATCTTCTGGCCCTTCAATACCAGGTCGCCCAGCTTCACCAGCGGGATGGCGGTGGCGCCGATGTGCTGGTTAAGGGGGACGATCAGATCTTCCGCCAGCGGAATTCTGCCGATAGGCTCACCGGTGGACTGGTGCTTGTTCTCCGGTGGGTGAACGCCACCGTGAAAGTCGTTGATTTTCAACTCGCGGGACAGGTCGCGGGCCTTTTCGCTTGCGATCAGGTGTGCTTCGCGGGCGGCACGGCGCTCGCTGGCGCTCAGTCGTTCGTCCACCTGGCTCATGCTGCACTCCGGTCATCGGCGTGCAGTTCGGGTCTGTCACTGGCGATCAATTGAATACCGTCTCTGGGTTTGTTCGGGTGCCAGCGCTGCAGGGTCATCTCCAGCGGCACCATATCGATACAGTCCACCGGGCAGGGCTCGACACACAGGTCGCAGCCGGTGCATTCGTCCACGATCACCGTGTGCATCTGCTTGGCGGCGCCAACGATGGCATCCACCGGGCAGGCCTGGATGCACTTGGTGCAGCCGATGCACTCCGCCTCACGGATAAACGCCACCTTTCTCACATCTTCCACCCCGTGCTCTGCGTCCAGCGGAATCGCTTCCACATCCAGCAGGTTGGCGAGCTCGTTGATGGTGGCCTGGCCGCCGGGAGGACACTTGTTGATGGCCTCGCCGTTGGCGATGGCCTCGGCGTAGGGACGGCAGCCCGGGTGGCCGCACTGGCCGCACTGGGTCTGGGGTAGCAGGGCGTCGATCTGGTCGACGATAGGGTCGCCCTCGACCTTGAAGCGCACTGCGGCAAAGCCCAGCAGGGCGCCGAACACCAGCGCCATACCGCCGAGAATCAGCAGCGGCGTGGAAACATCAGATAGCCAATCCATTGTTGCCGCTCCTTATACCAGTCCGCTGAAGCCCATAAACGCCAGGGACATGAGCCCCGCCGTCATCATGCCGATGGCCGCGCCCTTGAACGGCTTGGGGACATCCGCCATCGCCAGCCGCTCGCGCATCGCGGAAAACAGGATCAGTACCAGGGAAAAACCCACCGCGGCGCCGAAGCCGTACAGGGTCGACTGCACGAAATTGTTTGCCTTCAGGGTGTTCTGCAGTGCCACACCCAGCACCGCACAGTTGGTGGTGATAAGAGGCAGGAAGACCCCGAGTACCCGGTACAGCAGTGGGCTGGTCTTCTCGATAAACATGCGCGCAAACTGCACCACCACCGCGATCACCAGAATGAAGGAAATGGTGCGCAGGTATTCCATGCCGAAGGGTTCGAGCAGGTAGGTATTCACCAGATAGGAACAGATGGCCGCCAGAGTCAGCACGAAGGTGGTGGCACCGGCCATGCCGATGGCCGTCTCCAGCTTGTTGGAAACCCCCATAAACGGGCACAGGCCGAGGAACTGCACCAGCACGTAGTTGTTCACCAGGATGGTGGAGAGCAGGATGACGGTGAATTCGGTCATAGACGTTCCGTTCGGGCCACCGCATTGGCCCTGGGTACTGAATTGGCGTAGTACAAAAATTGGGCACCTGTATATGCAAGACTAGCAAGTGGCCGAATTGGGGCCCTAGTCCGTGTTTGGCGACAGGCGGCGCATTGGTTGAAATTGGGCCGGTATTATGGGGGAGCGTCAGGGGGGCTTCAACAACGGGAGGCCGCGGCGACTTTGGAATTCTGCCTGGAAGGGGATGCATCGCCGCGCAGCTGTGAATAATGCTCGGGCGTGTCGTGGCTTAATTTGCAGCAAGCGGTTGTCGCAATGCGTTGATCCACTCAACATGCCACCTGCGTATTACGAGCTACAGCCTGGTGTCCCAAATCTCGCCTCGGTGTAGATAGTGAACGGTGTGCCATTCCCCGTTCATGGGTAAGATGGCAGCACAGGCAGAACTCTTCACTAACCGACGGTAATCACCGGGGGGTAGCATGGCGTTAAACCGCTGGTTAACAAGCCACAAAAATTATCGCTTTCAATTGCGCTGGGGACTGATGGGCTGCCTTGCGCTTGTGCTGGTGGCGATCATTAGCGGCCCCTACAGTGAACAAATTGATTTCCTGCCGGATGAAACCAGAGGCTGGTATTACTGGCAGTTGCCCGAGCCTTCTACCTGGGCGTTTATCACGGCATGGGCCGGCTATGCGGCCCACCAGCTGTTTCACTGGTGGATCATCTTCCGCGCGAGACAGCTGCACCACAAAGAAAACATGGGGTACACCGGTGGCCTGCACCCCATCAACCTATTGGCGCTGGTGGGCAATGCCTTTTTCATTGGCCTGCACATACTGCAGACCAAGCTGTTCTACGACGGCTTGGCGCAGACGGTGTCGGTGTGGTCTTCGCAGTTTTCTGTGATTTTCCTGCTGGTCGTCGTGCTGATCATGGAAAACCCGCGCCGGGGATTGTTTTTTGGCAAGCGGGTTCCAATCAAGCAGACCGTGGTCACCTGTCTCAAACGCTATCACGGCTACTACTTTTCCTGGGCGATTCTCTATACCTTCTGGTATCACCCGCTAGAGATGACCCTGGGACACCTGCTCGGCTTCTTTTACCTGTTTGCGTTATTACTGCAGGGCAGCCTGATGTTCACCCGCAGTCACCGCAACCGCTACTGGACCTTTTTCCTGGAAAGTTTTGTGTTAATTCACGGCGTGGTGGTCGCTTACCTGTCACCGGCGCAGGGCTGGTCCACTGTGGCGATGTTCTTCACCGGCTTCCTGAGCATGCTGGTGGTCACCCAGATTCACGGCCTGGGGTTGTCGCAGAGGGTGGTTGGCAGCATCATCACCGGGTATGCACTGGTATTACTCGGTCTTATCGGCAGCGGCGTGGTGAGCTGGCAGCAGCCACTGCGGATTCCATTCGGGGAGTATGGTCTGGTGCTGATAGTAAGTCTGCTTATCTGGGGTGTCCTGGCACTGATTGCCCGCGGTCGGACTCAGGTGCAGACAGAAACGGGCTAAGGACAATACAGGGATAGCGGCCGCGTCGCCGATAACTGTCAAAAGCGGAACTTTAGAATGTCTGACAAAACTTACGTACCACCAAAGGTCTGGAAATGGGACAGCGCTAATGGTGGACAGTTTGCGAATATCAACCGCCCCATTGCCGGCCCGACCCACGACAAGGCGCTGCCGGTGGGCAAGCACCCGATGCAGCTCTACTCGCTGGGTACGCCGAACGGTGTGAAAGTGACCATCATGCTCGAGGAGCTGTTGGCGCTCGGGCATACCGGGGCCGAGTACGACGCCCACCTGATCCGCATCACCGAGGGCGATCAGTTCAGCAGTGGTTTTGTCGATATCAACCCCAACTCCAAAATACCGGCGCTGGTGGACCACAGCACCACGCCACCGATCCGCGTGTTCGAATCCGGTTCCATTCTGTTGTACCTGGCAGAAAAATTCGGTGCTTTTCTCCCGCACACACCGGCCCAGCGCACCGAAACCCTGAACTGGCTGTTCTGGCAAATGGGTTCCGCACCCTTCCTCGGTGGCGGCTTCGGCCACTTCTATGCCTATGCGCCGGAGAAGTACGAATACCCCATTAACCGTTACGCGATGGAAGTCAAACGCCAGCTCGATGTCCTCGACCGTCAACTTGCGCAACATCCATATATTGCCGGCAACGAGTACTCCATTGCGGACATGGCGATCTGGCCCTGGTATGGCGCGCTGGTGATGAATCAGGCTTACGATGCCGCGGAATTTCTGGAAGCCCACAGCTACAACAACGTCAATCGCTGGGTAAATGAAATTGGTGAGCGTCCGGCAGTAATCCGTGGGCGTATGGTGAACCGAACCTGGGGCGAGCCGTCGGAGCAACTGCACGAACGGCACGATGCCAGTGATTTTGAATATCGTACGGAAGAAAAACTCTCCGAACCGAGGGAATAACTGATCGGAAGGTCGCCGCAGGCAGGCGTCAGCGTTGCAATTAATCCGCGGCCGGTTTGTTTTTGTTCAGGTGGTCAATAATAAACCGGCGAATTTTCTTGAGTCGCATCAGCAAGCCACTGGATTGAAGAAATCCCATGATGGAATGTGCAACGCTGTTCAATAGCTTGGCGATTCTTGCCTTGGGTGACGACCCATAGTAATTCATCGAGGCATCTTCCCGCCGGTAGGTGCCGTAGAGTTCTTTGTAGCTGTAATCGCCCTCACCATAGTCGATCCAGCGAATACCTTCCTCCTGTAGCCGCTCAATCACTCTGCGGAGCAAATAGGTGCCCGGTGCCAATCGGCTGTGTTTCGGCAGGTAGGAGGTGGCCAGCAGTGTAAAGGTGCCGTCCACGACTGGGCCTACTATATAGGCGATGGGTTCCCCTTCGGCTTCCAGCAGGTAGCCGCGGAAATTGCCATTTGCGGCATGGATTCTGAAGATACTGTTCCAGACCGGGTCGTCTTTCACCCCTACGCCGATACTCTGCTGATAGCCGGCAGCACCGATTTTGACGGCCACCTTTAAATATTCAGTGACCTTTTCCGGATCGCGAATTTCCCGTATTTCAACTGCACCTTTAAATGCTTCAACCAGCTTGCGGTCTTTACGGCGAAATCCGCTGCGTGTTTTTGCCGAGTTTGCGGCTATCGGTTTTCCATCGCGATCAGTGAGTTCAGTGAACCAGCGCGCTATTTTTACCGGAAATCCATCGCCGGGCTTGAGGAAGCCATTTTCGAATACTCGCCCGACTTCGCTATCCGGAGACAGGCGAAAAATAGAAATACAATCAAAATTTCCACTGACCAGTAGTTCTTGCAAATATTTTTTCTGCTGCAGGGCGGTGTCGCGGGTCAGTGCTTCAAGCCCACCCTCAGTAATATTCAAGGTGCGGAGCAGTGGCATCGGAACCTGCCAATTGCCGATCCTTACCACCGGGCGCCTGAAATCGAGGCGGCCCAGCAGTATTCCCTCCGGTGCCCCGAGCCTATTCCAGAAAGCCACGTAAGGCGTTTTTTCACCGGGCATCTCTGAGATAAACGGCAGAAAAAAATCGGCCTTTGCCGTGGCCACTCTGGCGGCACCTTTGTGGTCAGTGCGTTCCCAGGCATAAAGCAACTTCTTTGCCCCATCCCATGTAAGCTCGACGCTCAGGCTGAGTTCTGTCTTTGTCGGCGCAGGCGTTGATTGTTTTAGCTTAACTGGATGGTCCGAAGTATACGCTTCCATTAAGAATCCATTCGTCGGTTTTTGATTGCCTGGAGTCGGTTTTCAGGCGATGAGTTTTCTTCTAATGTAAATATTCCGTGGCGTGTTATTTTTTTGTCTAGGCAAATTTTTAATGAATTTTGGTGGAAAATTTATTCCGCGAGTAAATATGGCTGCCAAAATTTTAGGTATCCAAGGCGCTATATTTCAGTGCCCTGGGTCCACCTGTATCGCCATGGCGCCCGATGATGCGGAGATTTGGTGTCGCTAATACACTTCACTAAGGGAGGGGCCGGCGGGTGAATGTTCTGATTGTTGGCGTCGCATTGTTAATTGCAGCCTATCTGGCGTTTTCACCTCGTGTGGCACATTCCTCTGGCTGGAAGGCCACGGTAACACCACTGGCTTCCATCATGGGCAGCGGCTTTCTGGTCAGCGCGCCATTACTGGCGGGTATTGTCGGAAATTTTGCCGTCTTGTTTATGGCCGTGCTATTGGTCATTGCCTATGCGGTGGGCAGCGCCGTTCGCTTCAATATCCGCCACTTTGAGCCGGTTGAGCACCTCAGTGGTCCGGCACAGAAAGTCGCGCTCGCCTCCCGGGTGGTACTGGCCGGGGCCTATTTCATCTCCGTCACCTATTACCTGCAGTTGCTGGCAGAATTTCTGCTGCATGCCATGGGGATGAAAAGTGAATTACTGGCCAACGGCGTCACGACCATATTGCTGCTTGTCATTGGCAGCGTCGGCACCTGGCGCGGACTCAGTGAACTGGAGGCGCTGGAGAAATATGCGGTCAGCCTTAATCTGGGCATGATCGGCGCGCTGCTGGTGGCGCTGCTGGTGCATAACCTGCAACTTTTGCAGGGCGGTGATTGGGCATTGCCGAACGTCGATTCAGGCATCGGTTCCCATGACGTGCGTGTGCTGCTGGGGCTACTGATCGTGGTGCAGGGGTTTGAAACCTCTCGATACCTCGGTAGCGAACATTCGGCAGAGCAGCGGATTGCCACCATGCGTGTCGCACAGCTGCTGTCCGCGGGTATCTACCTGGTATTCATATCCCTGGCGACCGTGCTGTTTCACAAAAAGCTCGGGGCCGATGTGACCGCCATTATCGGCATGACGGCGCCGATTGCCGCAGTGTTACCGATACTGATATCCGTTGCCGCCATTGGCAGCCAGTTCAGCGCGTCCGTCGCCGACTCGGCGGGGGCTGGAGGGCTGATCGAAGATATTTCACGTCAGCGATTGCCCGAGCGTTACGCCTATGTGCTGATCATGGCGGTTACCGTATGCCTGACATGGCTTACCAGCGTGCAGGAAATCATCGCCTATGCCTCGCGCGCGTTCGCCCTGTTCTACGCCTTCCAGTGCGCGGTGGCTTGGCTGGTTGCCCGGCAAACGCAGGGCTTGCGGTGGCGGCGCTTGTATATGCTTTGCTTTACCGTGACCGGCCTGATCTGCCTCGCGGTATTTGTGCTGGGGCTGCCGGCGGAGTAACGCAAGGGCGCGTCTGGGGGGGAGCGAAGTTACAGTTGCTTCAGCACTGCGGCCAGGGTTTCACCGATACGCGCATTCAGCTTGAGATCGAGCAGGTCATCGGCGCGGGTGCGCCCCAGGTTCAGTGAGGCCAGCGGCTTGCTCCACTCTTTCGCATAGCGGCAAAAGCGGAATCCGGAGTAGACCATCAGGGACGATCCAACGACCAGCAGTGCGTCGCTATCGCGCACGGCTTGCAGCGATTGCTCGACACGTGCCTTTGGCACATTGTCGCCGAAGAACACCACATCGGGTTTCAGAATCCCCTGGCAATCCGGGCAGTCCGCGACCTGAAAACTACTGAAATCCACCTCGAGGTCTGCGTCCCCATCCGGCGCTGTCTCCGCCGTATAGTGGCGGAACGCGGGGTTCAGATCGTAGCTGCGATCGTGCACGGTTTGCCGCATAGCCCGGTAATCACAACACATGCAGCGGATCTCATCTGCGCGCCCATGCAGGTCGATGACCTGTTCGCTGCCCGCACGTTGATGCAGGCGATCCACGTTCTGGGTAATCAACAATTGGATATGTCCGCGGCGCTCCAGTTCTGCGAGATAAAAGTGCGCGGCATTCGGCGCCGAATTGCGGATCACCGGCCAGCCGATCAAAGCCCGCCCCCAGTAGCGCTGGCGCGTGGCAGCACTCGCCATGAAATCCCGGTGATCCACTGGCGGCTTGCGCTTCCACTGGCCGTTGCGGTCGCGGTAATCGGGAATTCCGGAATCGGTACTCACACCGGCGCCGGTCAGCACCGTCAGGCGCGGGTGACGGTGAATAAATTCCGCCAGCTGCTCCGCTGCTTTCTCTGTGGATAACTCCGTTTCGACAATGACGTTTTCTTCTGGACGGGCAGAGGAGGACGGCGTGCTAAGACTCATGGTTCGGGCCGATTCAGGGCAAATATCAGGATCGGTATTGTAGCGAGTCTGGCGCAGGGGCGTTGCATCGGTGTTGCATAGGGGGTGAGCCGGCGGCACGCCGGCCGCCAGCGCGGGGGCTATCGTCAGTAGGTTTTATACGGCAGGAATTTGCCGGACATCACCATATTCACCCGATCGCCCTTGGGATCTTCCTCCCGCTGGATATCCATGGAAAAGTCGATGGCGCTCATGATGCCATCGCCGAACTCTTCGTGGATCAGCTCCTTGATTGTGGTCCCGTACACATTCACCAACTCGTACAGACGATAAATCAGCGGGTCGGTGGGTACCGCAGTGGGAAGGGAGCCCTTGTAGGGAGCAATCTGCAGCCAGGCGATGGCCTCGTCGCTGAGGTCGAACAGCTCCCCCACCACCGCGGCCTGCTGTTTGGTAAACGTCATCTGCCCCAGGCAGGCGGCGGTAGTCCACTCCTTCGACAGACCGATGGCCTCGGCCACCTGGGACCATTTCAGATCCTTCTGCACCTTGGCGACAAGAATCATATCGGTGACTTGCTGGCGGTTACTGATCATGGATTTTCTCCTTGCATGTTTTACTGGTCAGGTTTCAGGTGGTGCTGGTTATCAGGCTCAACAGATAAAAAATAACCAGCAGCAGAATGCCACTCACCGATTGCCAAAAACGCACCGGGTAGCGCTCCATCAACGGCGGGCGGGTGGCATTGCGATACTCGGGGTTTGGGTGGCGTAGCTCGTAGACAAATTCCGACAGTGCCTCGTGGCGGCGCAGCGGATTTGGTTGCAGCGCTTTTTTTAGGGTGGCGTCGATCCACGCGGGAATCGCGCGGGATTCGCTCAGCACACTGCGGTAGCGCAGTTTGTGTTGCGCGGCTACGGTAGTGCAGCGCGCTACTCGGGGGCCGTAAGGGAACTCACCAGACAGCAGGTGATAGGTGAGTACCGCGAGCGAAAAAAGGTCCGAGCGCGGCGTGCCGGAATCACCGAGAAAATATTCCGGTGCGCTGTACAGGGCGGTGCCGAGAATCAGCTGGCCATTGTCGTCGGCAGTTTCCGCGATGCCGGCAACCCTGGCCGATCCGAGGTCAATCAGGGTGACGGTACCGGCGCGGCTGATCATGATATTTTCCGGGCGCAGGTCCTGATGCAGGATTTCCGCCCGGTGCAGGGCCTGCAGGCCGCGCGCTATCTGTTCGACAATAGTGCGCACGGTTTCCAGGCTGGGATGGGGGTGGTCGTTCATCCACTGCCGCAGCGTCTGCCCCTGCACCACTTCCATCGCGGTGTAGAGAAATCGGCGCGGTCGCTGGCTGGCAGCCGCGCGTACCACATGGGCACTGTTGACGCGCCGCGCCACCCACTCCTCCATCAATAGCCGTTGCAGATAGGCGGGATCCTCGGAGAGATCGATGGAAGGGGTTTTAAGAATGGCACGGCTGCCACTGTTCTGGTCGCTGGCGAGATATACGTGGCTGCGGCTGCTCGCGTAAATCTCGCGCTCGATGATATAGCCGTCGATCACGTCGCCGCTTTTCAGGAGGGGAGGCAGCGGCAGGGTGCCCGCCTGCTCCAGCGTTTCCAGCGCCGGCTCCGGCAAACTCCTGATTTGCACCAGCTGCACCGTGAGATTGTCGTTACTGCCATTGGCCAGTGCCGCCGCTACCAGGGTTTTGGCCGCCTTTTCGAGACAGTCTTCGCGCTGTTGCAGATGTTCGATCAGCGTCTGTTGCGACAGGAATTCGTGCACCCCGTCGGTGCTAAGGATAAACAGGTCGCCAGCTTCCAGGGAAACCCGGCGGTAGTCCATGTCCAGTTGTGCCTTCGCCCCCAGTGCGCGGCTCAGGTAGCTGTTGTGTTCTCCCTGCCACTGGCGGTGGTCGTGGGTGAGCTGTTCCAGTGTGCCGCGGCGCAAACGGTGGATACGCGAATCGCCCAGGTGAAACAGGTGCGCCTCGGTGCCCTTGATGATCACCGCACTGAAGGTGCAGACGTAGCCCTTGTCCCTGTCAAAGCGGTAGGGACTCTGGCGCGTCTGGCCATAGAGCCAGGCATTGGTGGCCCTGAGGACCTGTTCCGCGGCATGCGCTACGCTCCAGCTGTCGGAGGTGCAGTAGTAGTCCTCGAGAAAACTCTTCACCGCGGTTTCACTGGCAACGGCGCTCACCGGGCTTGAACTGATGCCATCGGCAATCGCAAACGCGGCGCCCTTCATCGCGAGTTGCGGTTCGCCCGGCAGGCGTGCGCCGCAGCTGTCCTGGTTTTCCGCCTTGAGCCCGGCACTGCTGTGCTGACCGATGTCCAGCGAGAGAGTGTTATTCATAGAAAAAATCAGCCCCGCGCTGCGGGGCTTTAGCACGTTATCAGGCCAGTGCTTCTTTGCCTGCGCTATCGCGCGCGGCCGTCAGCTGGCGCTTGGGCGCCGTTTTGTAGTGGGTGCTGTAGAGGGTGAGGCCCGTGAACGCGAGACCGCCGACCAGGTTGCCGAGGGCGGTGGGAATTTCATTCCAGATCAGGTAGTCCATCACGGAGAAGTCGCCGCCCATCATGATCGCGGTGGGGAACAGGAACATGTTCACCACCGAGTGCTCGAAGGCCATAAAAAAGAACAGCATGATCGGCATCCACATGGCGATGACCTTGCCACTCACATGGGTGGAAATCATCGCGCCGACTACCCCCATGGATACCATCCAGTTACACAGCATTCCGCGCAGGAAAATGGTGAGCCAGCCTGCAGCGCCGTACTCGGCATAACCCAGGGTGCGTGCTTCGCCCACGGCAGCGAGCTTGGTACCCACCGCGCCCGGATCGGTGTTGAAGCCCATGGTAAAGACGAAAGCCATCATCACCGCCACGGTGAGTGCGCCGGCAAAGTTGCCGACAAACACCAGGCCCCAGTTGCGCAGCACACCCTGTACGGTAACGCCAGGGCGCTTGTCGAGCAGTGCCAGCGGGGCGAGTACGAATACGCCGGTCAGCAGGTCGAAGCCCATCAGGTAGAGCATGCAGAAGCCCACCGGGAACAGGATGGAACCGATCAGGTGTGAGCCGGTAGCCACCGCCACGGTAACCGCAAACACCGCGGCCAGTGCCAGGATGGCGCCGGCCATATATGCGCGCACCAGGGTGTCGCGGGTGGACATATAGATTTTGGATTCCCCGGCGTCGACCATTTTGGTCACGAATTCTGCTGGAACGAGATAAGCCATAGTGATCACCTTTGATGATGTTCGAGGATCGGGTATCCATCTGTGCTGAATCGACCCTGTGGCGTCCTGCTGCCACTGCACACGGGTAAATCCTGGGCACAAAAAAAGCGCCCACACAGACCGGTCGCTGCCGGAAAGTGATGGACGCCTTTATCCAGAGTGTTCTGATTGTGGTGGGCATATCGCCCGGTAAGATCTGCGCCTGCTCTGTAGCGACTGCGCGGTATCTGTACCTGAAAAACCAAAAGCAAGCTCGGTGCCAACTTTTTCACCCGCGGCGTTTTTTACCTCGCGGAAAGTGTGCGGCCCTGTACAAAAACCGGGTAAAACAAGCCTGTGGACTGGCCTGTGCATAATGGACCTGCCGGGGCCGCAAGCGCGTTTGCGTCGAACTGGTGCAATCTTGCCGGTCCGCGCCCGATTGGTGCGGAATGTGAGGAGGCGGGGTTTTTCCCGCGTGTGCGTTTGCGAGTGGAATATTTATTGCTGGACCAGTGGGTAACCTTGTTATGCGGAAGCGCAGCCATGCCCGGATCCAGCTCCATACACAGCGATGATGCAGAAAAATTCCTGCTGGCCGCCAAGCGCGCCGAAATCCAGGCGCTGGAGCGGCTCGTCGGCAGCTGCGAGCTGGTGACGACGGTTTCCGACCTGGTACACCAGCTGCAGCGGGAGCGGGGAATCAGCAACATTTACCTGGTCTCTGCCGGCTTCCGCTTTTCCGCACAGCGCCAGGAGCAGATCCAGCATGGCCGCGACAGCGAGGAGGTCTTCCGCCGCCTGCTGCACAACCGCTACCTGCGCTCCGGTCGGGATGAAAGCCCGCGGGATATGCGTCTGCTGAACAGTATCGCCTACTCACTGCACGGGCTGGATGAACTCGCCAACCTTCGCTGCCACGTCGACGCATTCGAAGTGAGTGCTCTCGAATCCACCGATGCCTACTGCCGACTGATTGCCGGATTGCTGTCGGTGGTGTTCGAAGCGGCGGACGTGGCGGACGATCCGGAGGTGACGCGGCTGCTGGTGGCCCTGTTCAACTTTATGCAGGCCAAGGAATTTGCCGGACAGGAGCGCGCCTGGGGCGCGATTGGCTTTGCCGGCTGCCGCTTTGACAAAAAACTGCACGGGCGCCTGGCACAGTTGCAGGATTGCCAGCGCGGCAGTTTGGAATTATTTGTGGAATTTGCCGGTGAAACGGAGCAGGCGCGCTGGCAATCGATTGAGGACAGCGAGGCATCCCGCGACTTGCAGCGCCTGCGCCAGATCATTGCCGGGCTGAAGGAGGGCGAACCGATTGCGGCAGAAATCAGTGAGGTGTGGTACGACCTCGCCACCGCGCGCATCGACGCCATGCACGGACTCGAAGATGCCATGGCGGCGCGTCTGCTGCGGGTGAGCCGCAAACGGGTGGCGGAAGCGCAGTCGGAATTGGGGCATCACTACGCGCAGTTACAGCGGATGAAATCTAGCGAGTGGACGCGCCCGCCGGCGCTGGCGGTGCTGTTTGATCCGGAAGTTCCCGGACTGTACGGCAGTGCGCCGAGTACCGCGGTGCCGCCGCTGCCGGGGAAAAACCTGGCCCACTCCCTGTACGACCTGATTCGCTCCCAGGTGGCACATATTCACCGGGTGAGTGAGGAGCTGGAGAAAACTCGCCGCGCCCTGACCGAACGCAAACTGGTGGAGCGGGCCAAGGGGATTCTAATGCGCAGCCTGCGAATGAGCGAAGAGGAAGCCTACCGCAGCATGCAGACCCGCGCGATGGAGATGAATCTGAAGCTCGTCGACGTCGCGGAAAAAATCCTGCAGATTGGCTGCCGCGACGGCAGCGAGGGTGGCGGGATTGCCGGCAGTGTACAAGCAGCGGCGCAAACGCTGCCTGAAGAAACCGGCTAGTGCCGGGCCCTACTGTCACCCCGGCGCATTGTGGCTCGCGCCCTGGCTGAAAGCCTGGTAAGTCAGATACCAGTTCATCAGGGTTCTCGGAGCGGGGGTATTAAAGAATTTCTGCAGAATAAACCCGCTCGCAAACGCCACGCCCATTGCCAGCGGCAGTGGGATTCTCTGCACCTGGGTTACCGCCTGCACTCTCTGCTGTTGCATCAGCGCCAGGGCACAGCGCCGCTGCCGTGCCATTTCAAATCCGTAACTTTCAATCTGCCTGTTTAAAGAGCGCAGTGACATCGTCGATCGCCTCTTTTGCCTGTTTACGGGTTTCCTCAAAGCCCAGCAGCCGGCGCAGCCGGTGGGCAGAAATCAGCATGGTGGCGACAATCAGCAGCTGCGCCAGCAGGAAAATGCCGAAGCCGATATACACGGATTGAAAGAAGTAATAGCCGAGCAGACCCAGCCCCGCGCACAGGCTCACCACCAGGGCAATGGCGAGGAAAAATACCAGCACCAGCAGTGCGACAATACGCTTGCCGGCAGCGAGAGTACGCTGGAATTCCAGATGTACCAAGCGGGTGAGGTTTTCCGTCCACGCTGCGGCCAGCGTCATGGTGGCTTCCGCGCGCTCCATCAGCGCGGCGACATCGGCGTGCAATCCCTCTTCAGCCGGCGCGGAAGAAAATCGAGCGTCGTCCGCAGATTTCTCGGCAAATTTCTCGGAGTGGTGTTTGCGGGCGTTGTCTGAACCGGCCATCAGTTGGACCCCAGTGAATGCCAGAGAATTCTGCAGCGATTCGGGAAATGTAAGATGCGCACGGGAAATTGGCAGGACTTATTAAAAGCCCCACCGCTACTAACCTGCGTTGCAAAACTTACTTGAGAATCTTGGCGATCAGCCATCCGGCGGCAAAGGCACAGCCGACACTGACCAGGGGGTGTGCCTTGATGGAATTTTCTGCCCGTTCGGCAACATCCTGTGCACGCTGTTTGCCCTTTTCCATGGATTCGCGAGTGCGTGTTTTCACCTGATCCGCGGTTTCGCGGGCACGGGTTTTGACATGTGCGGCGGTATCGTGGGCGGCTTCGCCGGCCAGGTTATAGGCCTGATGTAACTTTTCCCGACCGGAATGGATGCTAGATTCGCTGTTGGGAGATTTTGCGCTTGCCATGATGCCCTCCTCGGAAATTTCAAGGTGAGCTAAAAGGGTAGGGTCACAGGTCGGGAATTTGGCTTTTTTTTGCGCGTCCGGTGAAATCGTTGCCAGCGCGTTCGTGGATAGAATGTTCAGGAATTTAAATCAGGGCTGTAACCAACCCTGAATATTGTTGACCACGCCGTCTAATAGACGCTGGCGACTCTCGCGGCTGATCCAGGCGTTGTGGGGCGTAATGATCAGGTTGGGAATATCGCTTTCCAGCAGCGGGTGATTTGCAGGTGGCGGTTCAACGCTGAGGACGTCCAGGGCGGCCCCGGCAATCACGCCATTCCTCAAGGCCTCTGCCAGCGCAGTTTCATCTACCAACCCACCGCGGGCAGTGTTGATCAGGAACGCAGAGTCTTTCATGGCGGCGAGAAATTCGCGGTTTACCATTTGCTTGTTCTGCTCGGTGAGCGGGCAGTGCAGGCTGATGACGTCTGACTCGGCGACCAGCTGTTCCACTGAAACTCGTCCCGGCTTCTGCTCGCCCGTTGCGGACTGTGCGACGAGCACACGCATACCCAGCGCTTCACCGAGCTGTGCCACCTTCTGGCCGAGATCACCGTAACCGATGATCCCCAGGGTTTTCCCCGCAAGTTCCATCACCGGGTAATCCAGCCGGCAGAAAATTGGTGACTGGCTCCAGCGGCCGTTTTTCACGTCGTCAGCGTACTGATGCCAGCGGGTGGCCAGCGCCAGCAGCAGGGCGATGGTGTGCTGGGCGAGGGAGCTGCCGGTGTAACCGGTGACGTTTTTTACCGGAATGTTTTTTTCTGCCGCGGCGCCCAGGTCGATATTGTTGGTGCCAGTGGCGCAGACGCAGATGAGCTTTAGGCTGGGGGCGCTTTCGATCAGCGCGCGGTCGAGCACCACCTTGTTGGTGATGACCACATCGGCGCTGGCGATACGCGCTGCCGTTTCATCAGGCGATGTGGTGGCAAAAAAATCCCAGTGCTCCAGGGCGTTTTCCAGCGCGGAAGTATCCAGCTCTTCCGGTTTCATGGTGAGCGTATCGAGAAATACTCCGCGCATGGTTCAGGTCCTATCCGCTTACATTACCCGCATGCCCGGCTGGGCACCGGCGTGGGGTTCCAGAATCCACAGGTCCTTGCCGCCGGGGCCGGCCGCCAGCACCATGCCTTCGCTCACCCCGAAGCGCATCTTGCGTGGCGCCAGGTTGGCGACCATCACGGTGTGCTTGCCGATCAGGTCTTCCGGCTTGTACGCGCTCTTGATCCCGGAGAATACCTGGCGGGTTTCACCGCCCAGGTCCAGGGTCAGTTTCAGCAGTTTGCCGGCACCTTCCACGTGTTCCGCATTGGCGATCAGCGCGATGCGCAGGTCAATCTTGGCGAAATCGTCGAACTGGATTTCGGCGGCGATGGGATCGTCCGCCAGAGGGCCTGAGGCTGCCGGTTTGGTTTCCGCCTGCAGTTGTGCCAGGGATTCCTTCGCCGCTTCCTGCATCGCTTCTACCTGCTCTTTTTCCACCCGCTGCATCAGCGGTTTGAAGGCGTTGATGGTGTGGCCGGAGAGGGGAGCGGTAGCGCTGTTCCATTCCAGTTTCACACCGAGGAACTCCTCGGCCTTCAGTGCGGTTTCCGGCAGTACCGGCGCCAGCCAGGTAATCAGGGCGCGGAACATGTTGACGCCCTGGGAACAGATCGCCAGCACTTCCGCTTCGCTGCCCTCCTGTTTTGCCAGCGACCAGGGCGCCTTGTCGGCAATCCAGGCGTTGGCGGCGTCGGCCAGTGCCATGATTTCGCGGATGGCGCGGCTGTATTCGCGGGTTTCGAAGTACTCGGTAATGCGCGGGGCCGCTTCCACAAACTGGTTCCACAGCGCCTCGTCGGCAATTTCTGCGGCCAGGGTACCGCCGGACTTGCTCACGAACTTGGCGGTGCGCGAGGCGATGTTCACCACCTTGCCCACCAGGTCCGAATTCACCTTGGCGATGAAATCCTCGAGGTTCAGGTCGAGGTCGTCGACGCCGGCAGTAAGCTTGGCGGCGAAGTAGTAGCGCAGGTACTCCGGGTTCAGGTGGTCCAGGTAATTGCGCGCGTTGATGAAGGTGCCGCGGGACTTGGACATCTTCTTGCCGTTGACGGTCAGGAAGCCGTGTACACACACCTTGGTGGGGGTGCGGAACTGCGCGGAGTGCAACATCGCCGGCCAGAACAGGGCGTGGAAGTTGACGATGTCCTTGCCGATAAAGTGGTACACCTCGGCGCTGCTGTCTTTTTTCCAGAACTCCAGCCAGTCGAGGCCCTTGGCATCACAGTAATTTTTCAGGCTGGCCATGTAGCCGATAGGCGCGTCCAGCCATACGTAGAAGTACTTGCCCGGCGCGTCGGGAATCTCGAAACCGAAATAGGGCGCATCGCGGGAGATATCCCACTCCTGCAGGCCCTCGTCCAGCCATTCGGCCAGCTTGTTGGCCATTTCGGTCTGCAGGTGTCCCGCGCGGGTCCACTCTTTCAGGAAGTCGTTGAACGCTGGCAGGGTAAAGAAGAAGTGCTCGGACTCCTTTTCCACCGGGGTGGCGCCGGAAATGGCGGATACCGGGTTGATCAGCTCTGTCGGGCTGTAGGTGGCACCGCAGACTTCACAGTTGTCGCCGTACTGGTCCTCGGCCTTACATTTCGGGCAGGTACCCTTGATGTAGCGGTCCGCCAGGAACAGTTCTTTTTCCGGATCATAGGCCTGGGTGATGGTGCGCGAGGCGATATGGCCATTCTCCCGCAGGCGCTTGTAGATCATCGCCGACAGTTCGCGGTTCTCATCCGAGTGGGTGGAGTGGTAGTTATCCACACTGATCAGGAAGCCGCCGAAGTCGCGCTCGTGCTCCGCCTGCATGTTGGCAATGTGCTGTTCCGGGGTAAGGCCCAGTTGCTCGGCCTTCAGCATGATGGCGGTGCCGTGGGCATCGTCGGCGCACATGTACAGGCACTGGTTGCCGCGGGCGCGCTGGAAGCGGGCCCAGATATCGGTCTGGATGTACTCGAGAATGTGACCCAGGTGCAGGGAGCCGTTGGCATAGGGCAGGGCACTGGTGACGAGGATGTTTCTGGGCTGATGGTCGGTCTGAGACATCTTGGCTTCCAAAGGCTGCGAGACTATTTCGTGTAATGGTCGGTGGAATGGATTTGCGCGGCGGCTACGGGCCTTACCTGAACAAGAGGAGGGAACCGCCGGAAAAGAGCGCGGAATATAGCAGAAATGGGCCCTGCAAGGCACCCGTGCCGCGGTGAACTAGGCTAGTAGTTGTCCGGGGACTGGCCTTGTATTCACTCCGGGCCTTGCCCAAAATGCCGGCCCGAAACAGAGCGCCAGTGAGGACAGCAGCGTGACCGATCATCACCACCATTGCGATGACCATGAGCACGATCATGGACATGATCATGACCACGAGGACATCCCCGAGGACGTGCAGGCCCAGCTTGAGGGTATTGCCGAAGTCATCGGCGCGCTGGAAGACCCGGCCACCGGCCTGCCGCTGGATGCACTGGATGCAGATATCGAGGTGGGGTACGAGGATGGCACCGTCTATACCGGCGTAATTCTCGGGTACCCGTGCGCGAGCGAGCAGGAGGCCTGGGCACAGCGCGTGCGTGCCGCCTGCGCACCGCTGCTGGCGGAGGGCGCACTGGCTGGATCTGCACTGCAATTTGATCTGTTCTTCGATGTGGGGCGTACAGACGCCGGTGAGGTGCCGGAGTCACTTAAAGCGGTAAAAAACATTATCGCGGTGGCCTCGGGCAAGGGCGGTGTGGGCAAATCCACCACCGCCGTGAACCTGGCGCTGGCGCTGGCCGCCGAGGGTGCCTCCGTGGGCTTGCTGGATGCGGATATCTACGGTCCAAGCCTACCCACCATGCTCGGTACCGAAGGCGTGCGCCCGCAGGTGAAGGGGGGCAAGTTCTTCGTGCCGGTGCCGGCACTTGGGCTCAAGACCATGTCTCTCGGCTATCTGCTGACGGAAGACACCCCGGCGGTGTGGCGCGGTCCGATGGCGAGCGGTGCCCTGAACCAGATGCTGACCCAGACCCTGTGGGCGGAAGATGAGGACGAGCTGGACTATCTGATCGTAGATATGCCCCCGGGCACTGGCGATATCCAGCTCACCCTGTCGCAGAAGGTGGCGCTGGCGGGCGCGGTGATTGTCACTACCCCGCAGGATCTGGCGCTGGTGGATGCCATCAAGGGCGTGGAGATGTTCCGCAAGGTATCGGTGCCGGTACTGGGTATTGTGGAAAATATGGCGCTGCACACCTGTTCCAACTGCGGCCATCAGGAACCGGTATTTGGCGCCGGTGGCGGCGAGAAAATGGCTGCGGACTATGACACCCGCCTGCTCGGCCGACTGCCCCTGGCCATGTCCATCCGCCAGCAGGCCGACGGCGGTACGCCCACGGTGGCGGCGGAACCCGAAGGCGAAGTGGCCGCGCTCTACCGGGAAATTGCCCGCAAGGCGGCGGCGCAGGTATGGCTGGCGGCCGGAGAGGACACGCTGCCGGAAATTGAAATGGAGTAAGCCCGGATCTTGTGATCAGTGTGTTGGTTGTGTTCGCTTTTGGTGCGTACAATGTCCAGCGGATTTCACCAGAACTGATCCGATCAGGTTGAGCAACGGAGCTCTCGTCGGCAAGGCGTCGTGCGGCTCGGTTAATCGCTGCGCAGGAGGCGGAGCTTGAGTTTTCAAATTCGTTTCAACCCCGATACCCGCATTGTCAACGCGGTCTTTTTTGATCGCGTCGATTTTGCGGAAAAACTGGCTTCCGCGCGGCAGATAGCGGAGAAATTTGGCCATCTGCACCCGCTGCGCCTGCTGGTGGACGTGCGTCGGGCGGAGATTGTGCTGACGATCAGCGAGCGCCAGCAATTCGGTTCCTTTGCCGCCCATCTGCCCGGTCTTCGCCACGGCCGTGTTGCCGTGCTGCATGCCCCCAACTTCAATGCGAACATCGTCATCGATAGCACCGCCCAGTCCGAAGGCATGGATGTGCGGGAGTTTGTCACCGAACAGGCTGCCAACGCGTGGCTGGTGGCGGATACTGAAAGCGCTGGTCGCGATCCCGTTTAGTTTCCACTGCTGCTGCACTACGTATCCCTCTATCTATTTTTCTTTGAATTCTCGTTTTTTCCGGCGCGCTCTGTCGGTTCCCACGTAATACCCGCCATAGCCTCCCTGCGTATCTGCAATTGGTACTAGTGCACCACGTGGGTTGGTGGTTCGCCAGATAGCGAAAGCCGGAGTAAGGGGGGGAAGCAAAGAGAATGTATTTTTCGGCTGCAATCCAATCGGGCCTCAAAATTGCATTCTCTGGCATGCCATTGTTGCCAGGAGGCGATCCTGGATCTGGAAAAAATCCTTTTTCAAATTTAAAAAATGAGAATTTTTTTCCATATTTTGGTTTGGGTGAGTTTATTTGAGATTAATCGAGTTAGATTTTTGACCGTTGTGTCTAGACTGCAACGGTTGTCGCAGATTTGGTGGGGCGGACCTTGTGGCGCGAATCCGGATACGACAGGGACGTGGTATTAAGTGGTTTGGAGTAGTCGCAGTAATGAGTTTTAGGATCCGATACGACAGTCAGCAGCGGGTGGTCAAGGTGCTTTTATATGGAGAGGCCACTTATGAAAATCGCATGGAAGCGCTGCATCAACTGGTGGCGAAATACGGTCACCTGAAGCCTCTGCGGGTGATGGCGGATGTGCGTCGGGTGGTGAAGATGTCCATGACTCTGGAGGAGCAGCAGCGCTACGGTGTCTATCTGGGGCAACTGCCGGCGATGGCTGGGGCGCGCTTTGCCATGCTCAATCGCAAGGAGCTGAATACCACGGCGGTAATGCGCACCACGGCGCGCGAAAACGGCCTGGAACTTTTTTCATTCCTCACCGAAGCGGAAGCCATGAAGTGGTTAACGAGCTCCGCGGAGGTACCCTGTTAGGGGTACCTCATTTTCAAACGGGGGCGGTAGAAAGGGACTCTGAATAGCCGGGAGTAATCAGGCGCGGCGCGCCTGTTCGGCTTGCTGCTTGCGCAACGCCTGCTTGTGCTGGCGACGGGACTCGGTGAAGGCCTTGGCATCGTGACCCAGATGGTCTTCACCGCGGGACTTGGCCAATTGGATCTGCTTTTCCCGCTCGCGGAAACGCGCCTTGTCGGCGTCGGATACCGCCTCAAAACAGTGGGGGCAGCTGACACCCTGCTCGAACTGCGGGGACTGCACTTCCTCTTCGGTCACCGGCATACGGCAGGCATTGCACTGCTGGTAGCTGCCGCGCTCCAGATCGTGGTTGACGGTCACGCGATCGTCGAACACGAAGCACTCGCCCTTCCAAAGGGTTTCATCCTTGGGCACTTCTTCCAGATATTTCAGGATGCCACCCTGCAGGTGGTAGACCTCGTCAAAGCCCTGCTCTTTCAGGTAGGCGGTGGATTTCTCACAGCGGATGCCGCCGGTGCAGAACATGGCCACTTTTTTGTGCTTCTGCGGGTCCAGGTGATCTTTCACATACTGGGGGAACTCGCGGAAACTGGTGGTGTTCGGATTGACCGCATGCTCGAAGGTGCCGACCTGGTATTCGTAGTCGTTGCGGGTGTCGATGAGCAGGACTTCCGGGTCGGAAATCAGCGCGTTCCAGTCCTGTGGTTTCACGTAAGTGCCCACGGTACGGCGGGGGTCGATACCTTCCACGCCCATGGTGACGATTTCACGCTTCAGCTTTACCTTGCTGCGCAGGAACGGCATCTCGGCGGTGAAAGACTCTTTGTAGTCCAGCTCGGCCAGGCGCGGGTCGGATTTGAGGTAGGCGAGCAGGGCGTCGATCGCGGCGCGGCTGCCGGCTACGGTGCCGTTGATACCTTCGCGCGCCAGCAGCAGGGTGCCGCGCACTTCATTGTCGAGCATTACCTGGAGCAGGGGTTCGCGCAGGGATTCGAAATCGTCGAGGCTGACAAACTTGTACAGCGCACAGACCACGGTTGTGGAGTGGGTCATAAGTAGGTCCTTTTGCAGGCCGGAGCGTAAATCCGGGGCATTGGATTAAACACGGGTAAAAATCGCCGCGCATTTTAACAAAATTTGCCTAAGCTGGCGTACACTTTTTCCGCAGTGAAGGGCGGACCTTGACCGGAGGTTCATAAGTTGTCAGATTGGCCGCCATTTTCCTCTTTCCTCCAAATCCAGCGAGCAATTGCCAGCGAGGTTCCCCCCATGGCCGACGACTTCACTCCCCAGGACTCTCCCCTGAGCCGCGCCTACAGCGATGGCAATCACACCGTCAATATCGACATCTACGAGGATGGCGACGGCGGCTGGTTGCTGGAAATTGTGGACGAACACAACAACACCACCGTGTGGGAGGACGCTTTCGAAACCGATGAGGATGCGCTGCAGGAGGCGCTGGATGCGCTGAAAGAAGAGGGGGTAGGCGCCTTTATCGGCCCCGCGGAGTCCAGTGGCGGCTGGGAAGCGCCCTGATTCTGTCGTTGTTATTGCCTCGGCTTGATGCAAGTCAAATGATGCCCCGGTCATTGCATTAGTGTGCGTGACTGGCAGCCACAAGTGCGATTACAAATAAATACCGCCCCGCAAAGCAGGTTTTTTCTGACCTGCTAAGGTTATAAATAGAAGGGAATCGCGACAGTGTGACAGCACTACCCAATCGCGGTGCCGCCACGGGCATCAGGGAAAGTTGCCCGGGCGGTGCCAACTGTTCGCGGTCTGCAGATGTATTTAATGTGGTTGCTCTGCATGAAAAAATTCCTTCCCCTTCTGGGTGTTCCCCTGTTCCTTTTTTCCGGTGTCCTGCCGGCGCTCTCGGGCATTGAGCTCAAACTGTCCGATGACCGTGTACTCAATGTGGACTTGGCAGAGGCTCGCCTCATTTCCGAGCTCAAGGGCTACGCCATCATCGCCGGGCGTACCTGTATCGATTGCGACGAAAATACCGCCATTTTCCTGCAGAAGATCGACGCTGAGCCGATGCCCATTCGCGATTTGGATGAGCCGCCGGAACCGGAGGAATTTTCTGCACCGGATAAGGATCTGCCGGGCGAGACTACTGCCTTGCGCGGGGACCGCTCCCAGGTGGAGATGGATGGCGACGAAGATGGGGTAACGCAGGTCGACCTATCCGGTGAGAGTTTTAGTTACCCGGGGCGATACCGCGATTACCTCACCAACAAATTGGTGGAAAAAACCCGGATGTTTTATGGCAACTGCCATGAGAATTCCCCCGCGCTGTTATGGCTTACGGAGTACCGCACCGACAAGGGCTGGATGAAGGAGGAGTACTTGCTGGTATTTCGCGATGAAGGAGTGGAGCACCGCTATAACGAGGGTCGGCAGCCGAGTATTTTCTACATCGAAAACGAGGGCTGCCGCGAACTTCCCGGCGTGGATACCACAACCGAACCGTGAATGGCCGTGGCGCAAAAAACAAAACCCCGCAAGTGCGGGGTTTTGTTTTTTGAAAGCAGTGCTTGGCAAAGCCCTGTGTACTTTCTGTTGTCCGGCTGTCGCTTAGCTCCAGTCCGGGACCTGAGTTCCAGGCAAGGTTCTGGCAGGCAACGTTTTCTTAGCGACGTTTTTCCTTAACCGGTGCCTTATTTCTTTTCCGGGTGCCAGACGATTTTCAGCTTCTTCTTGCCCCAGGCGCGCGCCTTTTTCAGATCCTCTTCCATCCACACGTCGATGCGGTTGGTGTAGCGCTTGTTCATCCGGTCGCGCACGGTGTAGGTACCGGGCAGGCCCTCGATCTTTACTTTGGCGCCGTTGGTCAGGCCGTGCTTTTCCAGGTCGCGGGATACCGCGATGATCTTGTCTCCCGGGCGCAGGCGGTTGTTCCAGGCCGCGGTCCAGGGGTCGTCATCGGTCTGGCCTTCGATGGAGTTGTAGGCCGTGGCGGTGACGGTCATAGATTTCTTCTTGTCTGCAGGTTCCTTCTTGATTGCGGCGAAAGCGTCGCCACCAACCAGGGCTGCAAGGGAAGCTGCCATTACGATGATGTACTTTTTAAGGCTCTGTCGCATAAGTCTCATTACCTCTGGAAGACCTCTGGAAGCTCTCCGGTCACAGGCATCGCCTGTTCACCCCCGCCTCCAAGTTGATTTCGTAATATGTGATCAATGTTTGATCAGGGAAGGCCATATTAAACGGCACTGGATGCGAATCAATCTTTTGCGCAACCGGCGGGATTTACCCTACAGAGTAATCGGTTATTTTTTGTTCTTGGCAAAATTTACCCGTTTTACAGGATTGTACGGTTATTTATTTTCATTTGTGACGGATTTGTGACGTCAGGTAACGTAAAAAAATGATTCCAGTGGGTATCTGGTTTCCGCTCACAAAACTGCCATGACAGCGATGTCATCTCTGATTGGTGAAAAAATGCGCTATTTGGGAGGCGGTAGCGGAGTGTTCGTGGAACAAAATTTTTTTCGTTTTTTTTGCGACCAGCGGTTCAAATGTGTGAAATATTATCGATGACAGCGTTGTAAGGGGGATACAGAGGTGGCGTTTCCCCTGTTTTACGCAAGGCTGCGACTATCACGTCGATAGAAAAGCACATTTGCCAGGTGCGATATTCCGCTCTTCTGCACAAACGGAGGAGCATGGATTTCCCGCGGGAAGGTTAGAGCCCGGGAATGGGCGGCCCGGTAAAGCGCGGAGTAGGGGGGGGGCGTGGCCACTCAGATGGCGGTATCGCCCACGGGCTGCTGGGGGCTGACCATTTCGCGCAGTGCGGACAGATAGCCCATATCTTCTTGCAGATCCTCAAAGCCGTGGCGCCGGTCCAGTTCCACTGCCTGCTCCAGCCACTGAATAGCCTCTTCCAGATTACCCTGCCACTCGCACACCTGGCCGATATTGAAGGCGGTAATGGCGAGGTTTTGCCAGTCGCCCTCGCGGCGCAGGTCGCCGATGGCACTGGCGTAAAGCTGGTAGGCATTGCGCAGCATGGCGGCGCGTTTGTTGGGGTTTTCCTGCAGTGCCGAGTGCTGGTGATAGGTGTGGGCCATGGCGGAGCGCACCCGTGCAGCAGAGTGTTCGAACGGCAGCCCCGGCGAAGATTCAATATAGGAGAGGACCGCTTGGAACTGGCTGCGGGCGAGCGGGTAGAGATCCGGGCGCTCACCGCCGAGTGCGTTCAGAACAATGCCATAGCGGTAGCGCAGTAGGTTCTGGCTGTGCGGGTCAGCGGCGAGCCCGGCGATGGCCCGCTCGTACAGTGGCAGGGCCGCATCGTAGTCGCCCGCCAGGGCATTTTCTTCCGCCTCCGCGATCAGCGGAGCCATGCCCTCGGATTCATTCGGTTCCGCCTGCGCCAGCGCGGCCGCGCCAAAGTGGAGCGCCAGCAGGGTGGCGCAGAGGGCCTTGAGCAGGCGCGGGGCCGGGTTCTTCCGCGGAATCAGCATCGCCAGACATCTCCGGGGTTCGCCGGTGCTCCGGCGGCAGGTTAGTGAGTACTGACAGTAAACCCCGAATCTTCGATCTGCGCCAGTAGTGCCTGCAGGGGATGGCGCAAATTTTTGCCGGCAAAGCGTTTGCTCTGGCAGCGGCAGGAATAGCCCGTGGCCAGGGTGGCACTGGTGTCACCGCTCAGTTTGGGCTCCCACGATTGCTGGAAGATCACCCGCGACGTCTCCTTGTTGGCCACTTCGTGGCCATAGGTGCCGGCCATACCACAGCAACCTGCAGCCTGGGTGCTGAGTTCCATACCCAGCGCGGCAAACACCTCCTGCCACTGGCGACCGGAACCGGCGGCATTGGACTGCTCGGTGCAGTGGGGCAGCAGGGTGAAGCTGCCGCGCTGCAGGCGGTTGCGATTGGTGGCCAGGTGATCTGTGTGCTGCGCCAGCCATTCCTGCAGCAGCAGCACCTTCGGCGCCTTGTCGCCCATCAGCTTTTTGTATTCGCCGCGATAGGTGAGGGTCATCGAAGGATCTATGCCCACCAGCGGTACTCCGCTCTCCGCCAGGCTGTTGAGCATGGCGCTGTTGCCGGCGGCGGTCTGTGCGAACTGGCGCAGGAAACCGTGTACATGCAGCGGTTTGCCGTTGGCTCGAAACGGTGCCACCAGCGGGTTGAAGTCCAGCAGCTTGAGCAGACGCAGGGTATCTGCCACCACGTCCGCATCGAAGTAACTGGTGAACGCGTCCTGCACGATCACTACCGCTTTGGCGCGTTGGGCCGGACCCATGGTGCGCAGGCTTTCGCGGCTGGCATAGGGAACGCCCAGTTCGCGCATCGCCCTGTCCAAGTTGGTGGCGGAGAGGCTAGGTGAGTCGGCGAGGCCGAGGCCGCGCTCCAGCAGCCAGCGCACCGGTTTCAATTTAAGCGGCCAGTTGTACAGCTGTGGTACCCGCGCCAGGTGTGGCATTAAAAACTCCAGGCCGCCGACGAAGTAGTCCTTGAGCGGGCGCAGGTAGCGGCTGTAGTAGAGCTCAAGGAATTTAGCGCGGAAGGTGGGCACATCCACCTTGATCGGGCACTGGCCGGCGCAGGACTTGCACGCCAGGCAGGCCTGCATGGATTCGTTCACTTCGTGGCTGAAGTCGTATTCGCCGCGGGCCTTGGCCAGACTGTTCTTGATGCGCCCAGGCAGGCCGATGATGAAGGACTGCTCGCGGCTCTTGCGCGCCACTGCCTCCGGGTCCACCGCGCGGTCCGCCAGCAAGCGCAGCCACTCGCGGATCAGCGAGGCACGGCCTTTCGGGGAGTGGATACGGTTGCGGGTGCCCTTGTAGGACGGACACATGGCATCGTCCGGGTTCCAGTTGAAGCAGGCGCCGTTGCCGTTGCAGTAGACGCCATCGGAGTAACCATCCCACACCTGCACTGGAATCTGGCGGTCGTACTCGCCACGGGTAGGCACCTGGTCGATCTTGAGCAGGCCGGAAGCGGCGCTGGGGGTGGCGATCTTACCGGGGTTCAGCTGGTTGCGCGGGTCAAACGCGGCCTTGATCTTCTGCAGCTCCGGATAAAGCTCGCCAAAGAATGCCGGCGCAAATTCCGAGCGCACGCCCTTGCCGTGTTCCCCCCAAAGCAGGCCGTTGTACTTCTGTGCCAGCTCCACCACTTTCTCGGTGATGATCCTTACCTGTTTGGCCTGCTCCGGGTCTTTCATGTCGATGGCGGGGCGCACATGCAGTACGCCGCAGTCCACATGGCCGAACATGCCGTAGGCGAAACCTGCCTCATCCAGCGCAGCGCGGAACTCGGCGATAAAGTCGGCGAGGTTCTCCGGTGGCACCGCGCAGTCTTCCACAAACGGGATCGGGCGCTGCTCGCCCTGGACGTTGCCGAGCAGCCCCACCGCGCGCTTGCGCATGCCCCAGATTTTATTCACCTGGGCGTGACCGCGGGCGATGGTGTAGCCAAAGCTCTTACCGGGCTGGCCGATCAGGCTGTCGACATGGGCGGTGAATCTGGCCAGCGCCGCGTCCAGTTCCTCTTCGGACTCCGCGGTGTACTCCACCAGGTTGATGCCGTTTACCGGGCGTTCATTCTGGGGGAAAAATTCGCTCACGCTGTCCCACACGATATCCCCCATGGCCAGCTGCAGAACCTTGCTGTCCACGGTTTCGATGGAGGTGGGGCCGGCCTTCATCAGGTCGGGGGCGTCTTTCAGTGCGTCCTGGAAGTGGTCGTAGTTGAGATTCACCAGTGCCGCGCACTTGGGGATCTTCAGCAGGTTCAGCTTGGCCTCGGCGATAAAGCCCAGGGTGCCCTCGGAGCCACACAGTATATTGTTGAGGTTGAAGCGGCCGTCCTTTTCTCTATCCCGGATATGCGCCAGGTCGTAGCCGGTGAGACAGCGGTTCAGTTTGGGAAATTTGGTGTCGATCAGCGCGCGCTTGTCGCGTTCGATACCGTCCACCATACGGTGGATCTTGCCGGCACGGTTGCTCTGCTCATTGATTTCACCCAGTTCGGCATCGTCGATGGCATGGGACTGCCACAGAGCGCCGCCCATCAGCACGGTCTTCAGTTCGAGCACATGATCGCGGGTCTTGCCGTAGACACAGGAGCCCTGGCCGGAGGCGTCGGTATTGATCATGCCACCGATGGTGGCGCGGTTGCTGGTGGACAGCTCCGGGGCGAAGAACAGCCCGTGGGGCTTCAGTGCCGCGTTCAACTGATCTTTCACCACGCCGGTCTGCACCCGCACCCAGCACTCCTCTGGGTTGATCTCGAGGATGCGGTTCATGTGCCGGGAGATATCCACCACCAGACCGTCGGTGAGGGACTGGCCGTTGGTACCGGTGCCACCGCCGCGGGGGGACAGTACCACCTTGTAGAATTCCTCCCGGTCTGCCAGCTCCATCAGCAGCTGCAGGTCGTGCACGTCCCGCGGGTAAACCACCGCCTGGGGCAGCACCTGGTAGATGGAATTGTCCGTCGCGAGCACCGTGCGGCTGGCATAGCTGGGGCTGGTGTCGCCGCGGAACCCCGCCTGTTTGAGTGCTTTGAGGAACTGCAGGTAGAGCGCCTGTACATCGTTGATTTCGCGCAGTGCTGGAATCATTCCGGGCCCCGGGGATCTGGTGAATCTTGGTACTTATATAAAGAAGGACTGGCATTTTAGCGGTGGTGGCGGGCCGCGCAACAATTACCGGGTTCCCGCCCGCCAGGTGCGAGGAAATTGCGTAAGCGGGCGCGCCCCATCCACTGATCCGCAATTCCGGTGCGGGCGTATAACCCGGTAGAAACTCTTCGTTCAGAGTACACTTCGAGCAAAGGATATTCCCGGAGCGGCAGATCATGCGGATACAGCCTCGCCAGTCAAAAATCCCCGTGGGCATCAGCCAGTGTGCGATGGGGGAGCCCGTGCGCTACAACGGCGGTCACAAGCACAGCAAGGTCTGTACCGGGCTGCTGAGCCAGTGTTTCGAGTATGTGTCTTTGTGCCCGGAAGTGGCCATCGGCCTCGGGATACCACGCAAACCCATCCATCTGCTGGTGGACCGTGCGGGGGAGCCGGTGGACGCGGTGCGCGTCGTCGGGGTGGAGGACTCCAGCGTGGATGTGACTGCCCCCCTGCGGGAGTACGCGGACTCGGTGGTGCCGCAGCTGCAAGCGGTGCGCGGTTACATCTTTATGCAGAACTCCCCCAGCTGTGGCCTGCGCGGCGTGCGGCGTTATCTCGACAATGGCCACGGCATCGACAGCGAGGGCGTGGGGCTGTTCGCGCTGCGCCTGCAGCAGCATTTCCCGCACTTGCCGATGGAGGAAGTGGGCAGACTGAACAACAGCGAACTGCGGGAAAATTTCCTCACCCGGGTGTTTGCCTACGACGCCTGGTTTCGCTACGTGGAGCGTGAGGATATCGATGTTACTGGCGCCGAAGATGAAAAAGTGCCGTCACGCATCGCGCGCATCATCGACTTCTACACCGCGTATAAGTATCTGCTGCTGGCCCACAATCAGGATGCCACCCGGGAGCTGGGGCGGCTGCTGGCGGACGCCAAATCCATGACCGAGGACGAGCTGGCGTTTGCGGTGCGCGGTCGCATCATGCAGATTCTGTCGCGCCCCGCGAGCCGCAAGGACCGCACCAATGCGCTGATGCACAGCCAGGGGCACCTGTCGGAATTTCTGAACAAGCAGGAAAAGGCCGAGCTGCAGCAGCTGATTGAGGATTACCGTCTCGGTCACAAACCGTTGTCGGCGGTGCTGACCATGCTGCGGCACTATCTGCCCCGCAGCCCCAACAGCTTTATCCACAGCCAGGTTCTGCTCGCCGCCGAGCCGGCGGAACTGGGGCTGTGCGACTTCCACTGAAAAACGTTATGCCTGAGAAAGCCTATCCGCGCGGACTGGTCTGGTTGCGCAACGACCTGCGTATGGACGACAACACCGCGCTCTATCGCGCCGCCAGGGCCTGCACTGCTTTTGCGGTGATATTTATCGCCTGTCCACAGACCTGGCGCAGCCATGGCGATGGCGACAATGTGGTGGCCATGCGCCTGCGCACGCTGAAAAAACTGCAGGTGTCCCTGGCGAAAAAACATATCCCGCTGTATTTCCTCGAACTGCCCGGTTTTGCACAGGTGCCAGCCGCGCTGGGGCAGATCTGCCGCAAGCTAAAAATCAATGCGCTGTTCGCCAATGCAGAATATCCAGTCAACGAGCAGCGTCGGGATACGGCGGTGCGCGAAACACTGCGATCGATCCCCGTGCCGGTGGAGTACTGCACCGACCGCACCCTGATTCCACCGGGCAGCCTCACCACCGGAAGCGGTGAAGGTTTCAAGGTGTACACGCCGTTCAAACGCGCCTTTATTGCCCGCCATGACAACCGCGACCAGGGTTTCGAGCCACTGCCCGCTCCCCGCTCAATGGGGGCCGATCACGGCGAACTTTGGCCTGAGTGGATCGCCCTTGAAGGCGAACACAATCTGGTGCGCGCGATTCCCGACACGGTTGGCGATTACGGCGTGGCGCCGGGAGGCGACAGCCGGGTGCTGGGGTGGGAGGTAGGCGAGGGTGCAGCAAAGGCGCTGCTCGAGGAATTTTCCGCGATCGTTGCCGACTACCAGGAGCAGCGGGATTTTCCCGCGATCCCGGGCACCTCGCGCCTGTCCCCCTATCTGAATTGTGGCGCGCTATCTGTGCGCCGCTGTGTGCAAATGGCGCTTGCTGAAAATGGCGGCCGCTGGGCGGGGAGCAGCGAGGGTGCAAGTTGCTGGCTGAACGAACTGCTGTGGCGGGAGTTTTACCAGCACCTGGTGGTGAATTTCCCGCGGGTATGCCGCAACCTGCCATTCAAGCCGGAAACCGAACAGGTGCCCTGGTCGCGTCGCACGGCGGACTTCGAGCGCTGGTGCGAAGGGCAAACCGGAGTGCCCATTGTCGATGCCGCCATGCGCCAGCTGAATCAAACTGGCTGGATGCACAATCGCCTGCGCATGGTGGTGGCGTCCTTTCTCACTAAAAACCTGCTGACCGACTGGCGCAAGGGCGAGCATTACTTTATGCAGAGGCTGGTAGATGCCGATTTCGCCGCCAATAACGGTGGCTGGCAGTGGGCGGCATCTACCGGCACCGACGCCGCACCTTACTTCCGCGTGTTCAATCCCTACAGCCAGTCAAAACGGTTTGATCCCGAGGGGACATTCATCCGCACCTTCGTACCGGAGCTGGAGGGATATTCCGCGAAGGATATCCACTGCCCCCCCAATGATCTATTCAGCGACGGCAGTTATCCCGCCCCCATTTGCGATGTGACCGAATCGCGCAAACACGCAATAGAAGTATTTGCTAACTTGAAGTCTTAGGGTTCCTCTGATTTATTTTGTAAGTCGTTTGTTCGACATGCCCTTTGAGAAAATTTTCAGATTTCGGGGCAAGCGCTCGTGGTACAGAAATCCTTCTGATGAATGAGTCGCCAATGAATTATAAGAAGTTGATCAATTTCACCCTGTTCGTCGCCGGATGGTGGACGGCTTTGCTGTATGGCAATGCGCTGGCGTTGATTGCACTGTTTTTGGTGCTGATGGTGCATTTCATCCTGTGGCGCGACGTGCGGGATATGTTCCTGATCCTCGGTTTTATCTTCTGTGGCTTTGGGGTCGAGTGGGCCTTTATGGCCTCGGGGGTGCAGGATTACCACTCAAATTTGCCGCCGGCCTGGTCCATCTGTATCTGGGCCATGCTCGCCACCACCATGCGCTATTCCCTGTCGTGGCTGGTCAACAAACCGCAGTGGGCCGCACTGACCGGCCTGCTAGCGGCCCCTGTGTTTTATTTCAATACCGTACAGTTCGGATTGTCGTCCTGGGGGCGCCCGATGTGGGAGTGTCTTGTGGTTATCGCCCTGGTGTGGTGCGCACTGGCGGCGTTGATCAGTGCCGTGCTGGTTCCGGCGATCGAGCAGATGGAAACGACCGAAAGCAACCTGTCCTGAGTGCGCAATTTCATCGTTGAAGCTGACCTATACTTGCCACGAATTTCTGTCGTGGCAAGGAGGCTGCAGTGTTCCCGACCGAAAAACCATCCGCCAGAATCCCTTCCCTGTTTTTTCTCTGTCCTATCGCGCTGTCCATTGGACTGAGTAACACTTCAGCGCAGGCGGACGAGCCGATTTACCGCTCACTGATTGTCTTCGGCGACAGCCTTTCGGATAACGGCAATGCCGGTGTGTTCACCACCGACGACCCCCAAGGCATTTATCCACGACAGCCCGCAGTGTCTTTCCTTGCCGACATGCTGGGGGTGCCCAAGCTGAACTCCTGTTATGGGCTCGGGCCGGCATTTGGCGGTGCCATTCCCTGTGCGCCGGCGGCGGGCTCTGCGGAGCAGCAGTTTCAGCAGATTGCCGGCTCCGTACTTACCAATGGCCCAAACTGGGCCGTGGGCGGTAATCGCACCGCGGACGTGTTATTGGACCTTGTGGGGCCGCAGCGCTTTCGCCAGTTGTTCCCGAATACCACGGTGGCAGACCACAACACGCTGACCACCATCCTGCCGGACTCCAGTCGCTGCGGTGCCGATGGCATCTGCGACCCGGCGGCGGGGGAAAGCCCCTATCTGACTGCCGCTGAAGTGCAGGCGGCGATCGCAGTGTTCAATGACCCGGTGGCGCTGCAGGCGCTGGTGGATGACCCGAACAACAACATCACGCTCACCGGTGTGCCGTTTGGCACCGGGCAGGGATACCTGCAGGGCAATACCCCGTCCAGAAGCGATCTCTATTTCCTCAATGGCGGCGGCAACAATATCCTCGACGGTGTGCGCGGCGGCAGTCTTTCGCCGGCCTCCATGGAGCGTGCCGCCACCTTCCTCTCCACCGCTGGCAGCGAACTGAAAGCGGCCGGGGCGCAGTACATTGTCATGGCCAATGCCCCGCAAATTGGCCGCACGCCGGCGGTCTACAGCCAGGGGCAGGCAGCGGTTGACTACGGCAACTACGGAACCGAGCTGTTCAATGACGCCTTGCGCCAGCAGGTCAATGCTATAGGCAATATCCTGCTTTTGGATATGGAGGGTACCCTCGAGCTGGTAGTGGAAAATCCTGCCGCTTTCGGATTGGCGAATATCGACCAGAGCGCGACCTGCTATATCAACTGCGCCAACCCGAGCCCCGTCTATGGAGCAGCGGGCAGCAACCCCAATGCAGATATGCTGGTGTTCTACGATGGCATCCACCCAACCCTGGTTGCCCAGCGGATGCTCGCGGATTACTACTACGAGACAATTACCGCCGCGGTTGAGTTTGGTGTGCTGCCAGATCTGGGATACCAGAACACCCGCCAGCACCGCATCAATATTGACCACCACTTGCTCTCTCAGCGCTACCGGGATCCCTATACCACGGTATTTTTCGGCGCCAGCGTCGGCCACGCAGAGCTCGGTTTCGGCCCGGCGATCAATGACGAATTTCCGGCGTGGGACGGGTTTTTCGGTATGAGCTTCGCCGGTTTTGAAAACCTGGAATGGGGGCTCGGTATGTCCTATGGCGGCAGCGAATATGAGCCTGCAGACTTCTTTGCCAAATCCCGCAACTTCAACCTCAGCGCCTTTGCCCGCTGGGATAACGGCTTCTGGTTTGCCGATGGCGGTATCGGTTTCTCCGATATTCAGTACGACAAAATCCATCGCACCGTCCGTCTTGGTGAAACCTTTCGCCACCGGCTCGACGGTGATACCGACGGTGAGGGGTACAACGTCTTCCTGCGCGCCGGTTACGATGCCAGCGGCGATCTCGCCAGCCAGATGGGCCCGTTTGTCGCCATTGACTGGAGCGAGATCGACGTCAACGGTTTTCGCGAAAATACCGAAATCGAATACACCTACACCGGTAATTTCGGCGTGCGTGAAGATCCCCTCGGCTTGTGGGTGTTCGGCCAGGACCGCGAATACCTGCGCTACCGTGCCGGCTTCTTTTTCAACTGTCCCGACACCGCGGAACACCAGTGGTTTGGCGAGTTCTGGCTGGAGCATACCTCCGGCGATGATTTTGCCGATCTCGGTATCGGCGTTAACTCCATCCGCAGCAACTGGGCTCGGATGCCGTCTTATCGCAGCGAAAACGCCGGGTACTTCCAAAACGGTGTCGGTGCCATGGTGGGCGTGAGTATCACCGAAAAGCTCCGTCTGGCCGCGGACCTGCTGGTACGGCCGGAGGATACGGTGGGGGGGCTGAGCCTGAACTATCGTTTCTGATACGCGGTTATGAAGCAGAATTTTCTGCGGTAAATGCTGCAAAAAAATCGGTGTGCTGCGAAAACACCGGTGCTGAAGCGGCATGAATTACCTCGCTGGTTGTTACCTTAGGTTAAGTAATAACAACCGCGAAAGATGGACTCCGACGATGTATACCCCGCGATTCAGCAAACAGAGCCACGCCCTTCACTCCGCTGATGCCGACGTCTGGGCGGTCAGTGATAGGGCCCACACTCTGGCCAACAGAGGGGAAGATGTGATCTTTCTGTGTGTTGGCGACCCCAACTTTGATACCCCGGAGCCCATCCTCGACTTTGCCCGCGCCCGCCTCGGTGTCGGCAGGACTCACTACTCCCCGGCGGCAGGGGAGCTCATGCTGCGCCGTGCGATCGCCGATATCGAGAGCAGGGTCAGCCCGCACCCCTGCAGCCCCGACGATGTTGTGGTCTTTCCCGGTGGCACCAACGCAATTTATGCGGTGCTCTCCTGCCTGCTCAACCCCGGCGAGCAGATCGTCATTCCCGAACCCATGTATATCGGCTACGTGCCAATTGCCAATGCGCTGCAGCTGGATGTCAGGAAAGTCGCCTGTCCCGCAGAGCGGGGCTTCGCGTTTGATGTCGAGTCCATCAAGCGGGCCATTACCGAAGACACCCGCGCGGTCATGATCAATACCCCGGTGAACCCCACCGGCGCCATGGCCACGCCAGAGCAGCTGCGGGAACTCGCCGCTTACTGCCGCGCGCGCAATATCTGGCTCATCTCCGACGAGATGTACTCCATGATCACCTTTGCCCGCCGCCACACCTCCCTGCGCACCGCAGCGGAACAGCTGGACAATGTGATCGTGATCGACGGCCTGTCCAAATCCCACGCCATGAGCGGCTGGCGCCTCGGCTGGGCGGTAGCCCAGGGCGAGTTGGTCGCGCGCCTGATTGAATACGCCGGTGCCACCATTTTTGGTGTGCCGCAATTTATCCAGGAAGCCGCCGCCTTCGCGCTGGAATTTGATACCTATTTCGTCAAGCAGATGCGCGACGCCTATGAAAAGCGCCGCGACCTGATTGTCCAGCGCATTGACCGTATTCCGGGCCTCAGCTGTTATTCTCCGGATGCGGGTATGTTCGTGATGGTGGATGTATCCGCGGTGGCGCGCAGTGGTGAGGCCTTTGCCGAAGCGCTGCTGGATGCGGAGCTGGTTTCGGTTCTCCCGGGCAAGCCCTTTGGCCCGAGTGCGGTCAACCATGTGCGCCTGACCCTGGCAGCAGATGAGGTCGAGCTCTCGCGGGCACTGGATCGCATCGAGCGGTTTGTGACAAGCGGTTGTCAGAAAGCGGGGTAAGTTACTTCTGCTTAGGCCAGTTTCCGGCGGGGGCGTTTGCCGCTATCCTACATCGCCAATGACCCGGTTAATTCTTTCAGTCGGCGGTGTCTGCTCTGTGGGGAGCCCCCATTTCGTCGACATTCACTGTTGCTTACTAAGCGTAAAATTAGCGTGAAAATAGATCGTCACAACCTCAAGATTCTCGAAGTTCTGCAAACCAATGCCCGTATCAGCAATCTCAATCTTGCCGATGAGATAGGCCTGTCGGAGAGCGCCTGCCTGGCGCGAGTTAAGAAACTTACCAATGAAAAGTTTATTCGTGAGTTTCACGCAGAGGTAAATCTGGACAAGGTGCGCCACGCGGAGTTCTACGTGAACGTGGCGTTGAAACGCCAGGATTCCAAAACCAGCGAAAGCTTCCGCCGTGCCATCAGCAAGATCGAGCAGATCGTATCCTGTGTGAAAATGTCCGGGGAATTCGATTACATGCTGCGGTTTGTGTGCCCGGATGCGGGCGATTTCAACCGCGTTTCCGAGCAATTGTTGGCGGACGAGGACGCCGCCATTACCCGTATGACGTCCCATCTGGTTATTGAGAAAACCAAGCCGTTTACCGGTTATCCCCTAGAACTTTTGTTCCAGGATTAAACCTCATATCACCAGCGCAATCGTGCGATCGATCAGCCACCAGGCTGAGAGCCCGCCGACGATATAGGCCACGGGTAGTGCGGAAGCCACCGTGGCCGTGTGCCCGGTGCGAGTCTCCCACTCGTGTACCGACGGCGTCCGCCGCAGCAGGAGCATGAGCGCGCTTACCGCGAGAATAAACGCGAGCTGTCCAGCCTCGACTCCGAGATTGAATACCGCCAGCGACAGAGGAATCGCGTGTGTGGGAACCCCGATTTCTGACAGCGCCCCTGCGAATCCCAACCCGTGCAACAGCCCGAACCCGAACGCTACCAGCCACGGTTTGCGAATCGCCAGGGTGTGGCGCCCCTCCAGTTTGTGCAGGATTTCCACTGCCACAAACACAATACTGAGAGCGATCACCGCTTCCACCGGGCCCTGGGGTACCGACACCATCCCCAGTACCGCCAGCGCGAGGGTAATACTGTGGGCAAGCGTAAATGCGGTGATGGTGAAAACCAGTTGCCGCCGCCCTGTGACCAGTACCACCAGCGCGAGCACAAACAACAGGTGGTCGATTCCCAGCAGAATGTGTTCTACACCCAGCGCGAAGTAGGTTCCGGCAATCTCACCGAAGCCGGCGCGGTCGGTAACCGTAAGCAGTGGGCTATCTGGCATCAGGCGGCTCACCTGTTCGCGGCCATCTAGCCAGCTGATACGCACCAGTGCATCGGTCATGGTATTCGCCAGCCCTTCGATCTCGATACCGCTGCCGACAAGGTTCGCCGGATGCTGGATCTGCCAACGCTCAACGTAATAGCCACCGACAAACTGCGCCGTCGGAAGGTCGAGCCTGTTGGTGTTTTCAGCGAATTTCACATGCAGTGACAGGCGCAGATCACCGCGCGCCGGTACCCGCCAGGTGACGTCGAAGGTCTGCGCGGCACTCTGGATGATACTGAGCGACGCCGGGCGCAACTCGTGTGCCTGCGTGAGGGTGGGTAACAGCAGTGCGACAACAAGGATCAGGAACTTTTTCATTGCCTGCTGACCTCGATGGAAGGTGCGTCGATGGGTGGTGCTGTAATCTGAACCCGGTAGTTGGCTCTCAGGGTTTCGTACTGGGTTTGCAGGATCTTGTTCTGCTCATCCAGCTGCCAGTCGCGCAATACGTCGGTGCGAATTTCACTGAAATCCGGTTCCCGCTGCGGTTGCCGCGCGGAGATTTTTACCAGGTGTTCGCCGAAGGCGGAGGTGAGGGGGCCGGTCCACTCGTTTTCCGGGAGTTCCAGCAATTGCTGGGAGAAATCTGCGCCAAACTGACGGTCGATTTGCTCGGTGCTGGTTGCATCGAACTGGAACTGAAGCAGGCTGTTGTCGCCGAGCTTGCGCGGGTTGCCGCCGGCGGTCAGCTTGGTTAGGACCAGGCGAGCGTCTTCCGCCACCTGCGGGCGCTTGTCGCTGTCGAGGAAAATCTGTTCAAAACTGTACTGGGCGGGGAGGGTGTACTTCTCGATATTGCGCTGGTGGTAATCCCTCAGCACCTGCTCCGAGGGCTCTACGGCGTTCACCAGGTCCCTGGCCAGCAGCTCCATTTTCATGCGCATCCGCCGCCTGATCACCGTGTCGTTCTTATCCAGCCCCATCTTTACCGCTTCGCGATATAGGACTTCCTCGCGCACGAAGTCATCGATCAGCCCCTGTAATTCCTCCGGTTGCGGCGGGCGCTGCCAACCGCGCTCAAAGATACCGGCGAGGTGGCGAACACGGGCTTCGTTGACGACGATGTCTTCGCTAGCAGTGGATTGGCTGTCGTCTTGGAACAGGCTATTGATACCGAATAGCAATGCCCCGATCAGGGCAAAGTGGGCACTGGGATCTCTGATCCAATGCAGCGTCATGGGTGAACTCCGGCTTATGGGTGTTATAGCTGGGGCTGCGGGAAAGGTTTCTTATGCCATTGAGCATAGTCCATGAATCGGAGAATGGTGGGCGGCCTAGTGGGAAAGTTTTTGGGAAATGAGCGGCCAGAGTGGTAAAAAGTTGTGGTTATTGACGCGTAAAGCCATCTAAACTCTGCTCTGGATTCATCTGAACGGCAGATAACCACGATTACAAGCAGTGAAATCAAGGGAGAAATGTGATGAAAGCTTCGATGCTCTCAGCAGTATGTTTTCTTGTTGGCGGTATGGCCATGAGTGGCCTGGTGGTAGCGGATGCGGTGGAAGACAAGTACAAGTCTAGCTGCTATATCTGCCACGACACCGGAGTGGCCAACGCGCCGAAGCTACATGATGTGGAAGCCTGGAAGCCCCGCCTGGACAAGGGGACGGATGCACTGCTGAGTTCCATTAAGAATGGCCTTAATGCCATGCCCGCCGGTGGCATGTGCGCCGATTGCAGTGACGACGATTACAAGGCGTTGATCGAGTTTATGTCCTCGCCCAAGTCATAATCGGTTTGCAGGAGCCTGTTCTGCAGACTGTTTGGTGACTGGGCTAAATGTCTTTAGAGCAGGTCCTGCAATTCCAAGTGTGGACTACGAGGCGTATTTTGGCTCGTGGCCGCGGATCAATTTATGACGTGCGATTAGTCCTGAATTTCCGCCTTGGGATTTTACAAATCGGAAATTTGTGTAATTCCGCGTGCAAATAATTACGCGGGCAGCTGTTCCCGGCGAAACTCTGTCGGGGTCTTTTCATGTCGGCGCTTGAATGCGGCATTGAACGGGCTGAGGGATCGATAGCCAATATCCAGCGCGATGGTGAGCACCGGCAGGTGCGCTTCCTCAGGGGCGGCCAGGCGCCGGCTGGCTTCGTCAATCCTGTACTGGTTCAGGTATTCGTTGAAATTGCGAAACCCCAGATGCTTATTGATCAGCGCCCGTAAAACATGTTCCCTGGCATCGAGCGTTTCCGACAGCTCGCGGATGGTCAGCCCCGTTTTGCGGTAACCGCCGCTATCCATATGCCGTTGAAGGCGCAGCAACAGTTCGCGCTGATGTTCATCCAGCGGCTCCGGCGTGGTCGGGGCGGTATCTTGTAAGTTTCCCGTTTCCCCCTGATCTGTGGCCGACCGTGGCGGCAGGGATTCATCCAGTGCATTGGGGGACAGCGCCAGCAGCCAGAGGCACGCGCTGAACGCGAGAACACTGGCCATCAGTGCGTGCAGGGCGGCGATGCCACTGGGGACCGGGAAGTAGGAAAATAAAAACTCCGCGCATACCACAATCACCATATAACTTCCGATGGCGATCAGCAGGGCAATACGCAACAGTCGCCGCTCGGCCACCAGGTCGTACTGCAGTTGTCGCAGCAGTGTTACCAACCCGGCGCCGATCAGCCCCAATTTGAAGGGCTGTGCCAGCAGGTAAAAAACAGTGTGAATATGTAGCTGGCTGAAGAAGTCTATGAACAGCTCCGCAGCGATTACCCCCCATCCCCAGGACGGAAACTGATCGCGCTCACTACACAGCTGATGTGTGAACAGCCAGAAAGCGCCGGGAATCAGCAGGGTGGGGAAATCAATTAGCAGGTCGAGATGCGGGTCCTGATCTTTTAGCAGGGGGCGCAGTAGGTACACAAAAGCCCCGAAAATCACGATCAGCAGCCAGCGGTTGTCGCTGCGTCGCTGGCCTATGGCAAGTCTCGCTGCCGCCAACAGCAGCAGCCCGCAGGCGACGCCGGTAAAAAAACTGTGGGTCATCGAATACCTCGTAACATCAGCTTTTTCTGCTGCGGTCTACCGCCAGCGCTCTGCCCAGGCGTCGAGTACCTTGCGGCTGTATGTGTGCCGGCCGTAGCTGCCGTTGTAGTAGGCCAGCGCGTTGGGCATGTTGCCTTTGGCTTTCTGGATGTAGTGTTTGAGGATGGTGCAACCGTAGCGGAGGTTGGTGTCCATATTGATCAGGTTGTCATCCGGGCGACCCAGCTCGTTTTTCCAGAAGGGCATCACCTGCATCATGCCCTGGGCGCCGACACGGGAAACGGCATAGGGGTCGAAGGCACTCTCGATCTGGATCACGGCAAGCAC
>NZ_DATCMV010000012.1:0-6342 GCF_036563125.1 Microbulbifer sp. | reverse complement strand
TTAGGGTGAATGAGCTATGGGCAAGTGGACGCTGCGCGCCGTGTTATTGGTGATATTGCTGGGGCTGGTGTATGCCGCGCTGCCCTGGTATTCCGCGCACAAGCTGGTCGAGGCGGCGCAGGAACAGGACCTGGAGACCATGGAGCGCTACGTGGATTTTCCACAGCTGCGCGCTAATATCCGTGGGCGCCTGCTGGACGATGTACGGATCTCGATGGGCCAGGATCTGTCGCCGGAGTTGGGCAGCATATTTTCTGCCGGCGCCGAGCTTTTCCTCGGCCCGCTGATCGACAGCCTGATCAGCCCCCGCGGCATTTCCGAATTGATCCAGGGGCAAAAGGACTGGAAAGAATTTGAGCGCGAACTCGAAGGCGCTTTCGGCAGGGACCGTCGTTCTCCGCCCCCCTCTGTACCGGCCCCTGAGCCGTCACCGGAGGATGAAGACCAGCATCGCTGGCAGCTGCAGCACTGGCGTTTCAGCGGATTGAATACCGTCGAAGTGCTGTGTGGTAATCGCGGGGAAAAATCCAGGGTGCAGCTGTTTCTACAGCGCAACGGGTTGCGCTGGCAATTGGTGGATATGCGCCTGATCGATGAACAGGGAGAATGATTATGGCAATCACTATGGAAATGCACGAATCAAAAAATGTATTCGGTGATCCGCTGATTCCCTGTAGTACCGACCCGCTGACCGGGTTCTTCCGCGATGGTTGCTGCAATACCAACGACCAGGATCTTGGCTCCCACACCGTGTGTGTACAGGTGACCGAGGAATTTCTGAAGTTTTCCCGCGAGCGCGGCAACGATCTCAGCAGCCCGGTGGAAGAATTCGGTTTTCCCGGGCTGAATCCCGGTGATCGCTGGTGTCTTTGTGCGGCGCGCTGGCTGGAAGCGCAGAAAGAAGAGATGGCTCCGCGGGTTTACCTGCAGCGCACCCATCAGCGCGCGCTGGAGATTGTCCCGCTGGCACTGTTGCGCCAGTATGCGGCGGATCTTAACTGAGTGCCTGCACGGGGAAAAAGCGGGCAATAAAAATGCTCTGTGGTAAGCCATCCCGGCCTACCCAGAGCCAGCCTTGCGGCTGTAACCAACTCACAGGATGAGAATTTGTTGGTGAGCGAGGTTTCCATTCCCACCGGCGCTCCCTGACAGGAATCCGGTGTGCTCAGGGGTTAGCTTGCGCTTACTCTGTTTTTCGGACAATAGCTCTTTGGAGCCAAAAGCCGCCAATACACGCAAAAAATTGCGACTAAAATTCAGAATCCGTCCAAATAAAAGCGCTATTTAAATGACAGGGATGGCGGCCACAGTGAGTCATTGGCGCGGCGGTCCTGCAACCGCACGCGGTCACACCAGGCCTTCCACCAGTACTTTTGACACCAGTTGCCCGGTGGTTTTGCAGTCGGCCTTTTTGAGGATGTTCTTGCGGTGATTTTTTACCGTGTGCTGTGAAATCATGAGTATCTCGGCGATCTCTACACTGGTTTTTCCATCTGCCAGCAGCCGCACTATCTGCATCTCCCGCTCGGTAAACAGGGATGGTGCACCGATAAGCTGCATTTTTTCATCGAAGACGTCGATATTGAGATAACTCTCGCCACCAAACAGGTGCAGCAGCGACAGTTTGTAATTGTTGCGGGTGGTGATGTGGGAGATGTCCGTGTGGATACTCAGCACCTTGGAAACCCGGTTGGTATCGTCCGTGGCCAGGATCAGCGCCTGGTGGTTGAACATACGATAGCTGCCGTCGCGGGTACGCAGCCGTCCACAGTACGATATTTTGTAGTTCTTGACCTGGTCCCGACCAATCTGGTTGTTGAGGATCCTGAGTGCGGATTCCTCGGCGGCAGCGGCGAAAGACAGGTCTTCGGGATGCCCGCGCTCGATGATGGACTGAATGGTAGTAGTCGATGGGTCGAGTCCCAGGATCTGTTCAACAGATTTGCTGACCAGCATCGGTTTGTGGATATTGAAAAAATCCAGTACGTAATAATAGGAGGCGCCGGTACTGAATGTGGTGGCGATGAACTCGTCAATTTCTTTGCGTTGCAGCGCGATTTCTTGCTTGGCAAAGAAATCCGGTACATTGCGCCAGGCGCGATGTATCAGGTTTTGCTCCGGCTGTAGATCCCCAGGTTCCATCCAGATGGTCCTTATATTATTGTGTTTTTCTCGTCGTTAATTCCGCATTTCACGCAATCCGTGTGAATGCGATGGCAACCCTATCTCACGTATGTTGCAAAACAGGGTTGTCCGTTGGTTTAAATCAGGCCTTCGACAATGCAGCTTCCAAACAGCTGTCCCATGTTCTGGCAGCCAGCTTTTTTCAAAATCCGCTTGCGGTGGTTCTTTACCGTGAATTCCGACAGCGCCAGCTCGCGGCCAATTTCCGCGCTGGTGAAGCCGCGGGATATCAGGCGAATCACCGACACCTCCCGCGGGCTGAATACGGGTGTGCTCGGCTGTGGGGAATCGCTCTGCTCGTCCACATCGATATTGAGATAGGAAGGCTCACCGTCCATACCGATCAGCGAAAGTCGGTAATTATTTTCAGCGCTCAGGTGGGAAATATCCGTATGCACGTTCAGTGACTTGCCAATCCTGCCCTCGTCATCCGTGCTCAGGACAATGGCCTGATGGTTGAACAGGCGGTAACTGCCACCGCGTACCCTGAAGCGGAAGCAGTAGGACATCTTGTAACGGGTAATTTTCTCCAGACCGATCTGCTCGCGCACCAGGCGGAATGCAGTGGCTTCTGCTCTGGCGACAAACGCCATATCGTCCGGATGGATCTGGTCCAGAATGTCCTGGAAGGTGATGTTTTCCAGGCTGAGATCGTGGTGTCGCTCCACCTGCGGACTGACATACAGAAAGCTCAGGTCGAACAGGTCGAACACGTAGTGGTAGCAGGGCCCGTTGCTAAAAATTTGCCCCATGAGTTCATCGACCTGGAAGCCGGATAGCTCGGTCCTGCCCTGTGCCAGCATTTCCGCGCGGCTTGCCCAGACGCCCTTGAGTAGCTCGGTTTTGGGCTTGCTGGCTTGTGTCTCGTCGACCACAGGTCTGTCCTGGAAGAGGGTTGTTATCGCTTCTGGAGCCAAACCTGCTGCTTCAGAAGAGAATGAAAAGTCATTTCCAAATGCGACATTCGTCACAATTATTGTGGGACTTTTGTACCAGAAGCGTCACAGGGAATGCAATTGGCGCACGCAGTATTTACGCATTTAATTGCGGGTCTTCGCTGGTTGAGCGGGAAGTCGGACAGATAAGACAGGAAAGTTCTAGGCGGCTGGCGATGGAAGGGGAGTAAGGAAGAGCGCAACCGGAATCCATCCGGTTGCGCCGGTTCCGCCACCAATCAGGACGGCAGGAAATCGATGGAGTAGTTGAGGGTCGATTTCTCCACGTTGGCGGCACCGAAGTTGATCAGGCCGATACGCGCTAGCAGCTTGCGCTCCAGGTCGTCGTCACCCAGCTCACTGCTTACCAGGCTCACCGCGGAAACCGCACCGTTGGCCTCGATCACCAGTTTCACTGTCACCTTGCCCGCCAGCGTCGGGTTCTGGCGCAGCGCGCGGTTGTAGATGGCGAAGATGGCGCCCTTGTTGGCTTCCATGATCTGGCGGATGGACTCCTCACCGCGGGTACCGCGCTCACGGCGGGCCTCCTTGGCACTGGACTTCGCCGCCACGGTGGCTTCAGCCACTTCCACCTGAGTGGTCTCGCGCCCGGAGAGTGCGGAACCACCGGTATTGCGGCTCAGCTGTCCGGTGTTGATACCGCCACTGGATGCCTTGGATTTGTCGGAGATCAGCGAGCGGTCAATCTTCTGCGCACTGGCGGCGCCACTGGCAAGGCTGTTGGCGTTGGCCACCTGGGACACGTCGAGGCTGTCGCGCATATCCATCAGGTCGTCCTGCAGTTGCATCAGGCCGCTGTTTGCCGCCTTCTCCCTGGCCTTGGCCACTTCTGCGGCCGGCGCCTTTTCCGTGAGCGGTTTCGGTTTTACCGTCTTCACCGGTTCGGGTTTGGGCTTTTCAACCGGCTTGGGTTTTTCCTGTTTGACTTCCTTGGGCTCGGGCTTTTTTTCCACCGGCTTCGGCTTGGGCTTTTCAACTGGCTTCGGCAGTTCCTTTTTTTCCAGAATCACCCGCGCCAGCTGCGGCGGTAGCTTTTCTTTCTGCTCGCGCGTCAGCTCGGGGGCCGGAATAAAGGTAAACAGCGCGCCCACAATCACGAAGGCGACGATGCCCGCCTTGAGGAATTTTACAAAGCGCTGGTCCTCTTCTTCCGTGGAAGCCCAGGGCAGCAGCGAGTTGTAGTAGTGCCACGGCATCAGGGCCGGGGTAGCGGTAGTCGACATGGCTATGCTCCCCTTACTGACCAGCGGCGGGTGCCGCCGGGTCCTGTGCTGACGTTTGTGTGACCGCGAGATCGATATCGCGATAGTCCGCCGCGGCGCAGGTATTCATGATCTGCTTGAGCAGCGCGTAGGGCACTTCCTCGTCACCCAGGATGGTGATCGGGCGCCCCACTGACTGCTTGTCTTCCGGCAGAGGCTCCGCGCGGCTGGCGAGATATTTGAGCTCGTCCAGCAGCGGTTTGATCTGCTCGTCCTGTGCGGAAATATCCGCAACCTTCGCCACAATGCGGTTGCCCACCAGCAACTGGTCGCCGTTGACCCGCACAATGGTGGTGGTCTCCGGCTTCTCGGTGGAGGTGGAGTCGGGAAGTTTGATGGTCTTGTCCGCCTGCAGCACTTCCACATCGGAAGAGTTCACCAGCAGGAAGAAAACCAGAATGGTAAAAATATCCATCAGGGAAACCAGGTTCAGTTTGGTCTCCTTATGCCGGCGCTGCTTGCGCCCTTTCAGCTTGCCGCCGATCGTCGCTTTCATAATCCGTTGCCTGCCAGCTGTGCGTCTTGTGCTTGCCCGTCTTCCAGGGGCGCGTCGCCGAGGGAAATCTGCGGAAACAGCTCCGCGTCCACCACCGAGGCCGCCACCACCGCGCGGAACGAGCGCGCGGTGTCCATGGCGGTTACCAGGGTGCGGTAAGGCGTACCGGGTTCGGAGAGGATGACCAGATCTTTCTTGTCGATATCCTTCTCACGCAGACTGCGCTTCACTTCCTGCAATACATCGGACACCAGCTTGAAATCCGGCTCGCCGTCCCGGTTGGAAATACGCTTCACGCGAATTCCCGCCGGATAGTTGATGTCGATGTAATCGGCGCGCAGCACCAATTCCAGCTGCTGGTTCTCCTTTTGCTCCTGGGTAGTGCTCGGATCACTCAGACCGGGCAGATTCAGGTTCAGCACGGAGATATGGGAAAACACCATATTCAGCAGCAATACGGGGACCAGAACAGTCATCAGACTCATAAATGAGGTGATGTCCAGCTCCGGATCGGTTTCCAGCCTGCGTCGGATAGCCATGGCTCTCTCTTGTTATCTGATTACGCGTTTAGTGTTCTCTTGCCACTCAGGCGATGGCTTCGGCTCTGGCTGTCGGGCGCGCTGCGGGCGAAGCTTCTGCTTTCTGGCCGCGAGTAAGGGTAATCAGATTGAGGAATTTCACCCCGGCCATTTCCAGGCTGTCGATGATCTCGTTGGTCTTGTTCTGCAGCATGGAGTAAGCCAGCAGCAGCGGGATGGCGGCGATCAGACCGAAGGCGGTGGTGTTCATCGCCACGGAGATACTGGAGGACAGCATGGCCGCCTTCTCGGACGGCTCGGCGTTGGCCACCGCGGTAAATGCAGCGATCAGACCGATGATGGTACCGAGCAGGCCGAGCAGGGTGGAAATGTTGGCGAGCGTGGCCAGGTAATTTGTGCGTTTTTCCAGACGCGGCACAGCTTCGAGGATGCTCTCTTCGATCGCCATTGCGATGTTTTCATCCTTGCGCGCGTGCTGCGCGGTGGCGATACCAGCGGCAACGAGCTGGCCCATGGGGGCTTTTTCGTTCTGCGCGAACTTGAGTGCGGCGGCGAAGTTGCGCTGCTGCATCATCGGCAGGATCTGGCCGTAGGCGCGGCGGTTGGCGAGCTTGGCGCGGGACAGGAATACCCAGCGCTCGATGACGAGCACCAGTCCGATCACCAGTACCAGCGCGATGGGGTACATGAATGCGCCGCCGTTTTGGAAAAAGCGCAGCAGTGTGTTGAAAAACTCCATGGTCAAATCTCCGGGACGAAAAGATTTTTAATAAAAATGTGATTTAAAACTTTTATTCAGACTGACTTCTTGCGAAGTGAAATAGTCTGATATTAGGCGCTGCTACCGGAGACAGGTTCGCGAGACCTTCCGCGAGAGGGACCTCGCGGAAGAGCCCCCAGGGATG
>NZ_DATCMV010000095.1:0-5422 GCF_036563125.1 Microbulbifer sp. | reverse complement strand
TCCGCAGACTCGATCAGGTTTTTCTCGATCTCGAGCAGCTGCTGCACCCGAGGCTCAATGTCCTCGTCGGCAACCTTCTGGGCAAGGGTCAAATAATCGCGAAAATGACGCGCTTCCGACTTGAGCAGTGATAGATAAAACTTCTGCAGTTCGTCGTCGAGGCGCGGGGCAATTTTCGCAAAGCGCTCGCAGGAGCGCGCCTCGATAATCGCACCGCAGATCAGTGTATCCACCAACCTGCCCGGCTCCGCCCCACGCACCTGCTCCCGCAGGCCCGCGGCATAGCGGGATGCGCTGACATGGGGATACTTGATCCCGCGCTTTTTCATGATCGCGATCACCTGCTCGAAATGCCGCAACTCCTCTCGTGCCAGACGCGACATCTTGTTCAGCAGATCGAAATTATCCAGATAGCGGAACATCAGGTTCAGCGCGGTACCTGCGGCCTTTTTCTCACAATTTGCGTGATCGATCAGCATCATCTCCGGCTCTGCCAGCGCGGCCTCCACCCAGGCTTCCGGCGTCTCGCACAGAAGAAACTCGTGAATAGCGGAGAGATCAGGAACTTGGTGACTCATATTCTGGACCGAAAACAACTGCTGCTGGCGCCGGCAAAAACAGGCCGAACGGTGTAAAGGCTGCGGATTATAACGCCGCTCCCCCACTTTTGTTGACGAACAGGGCGAGAAACCAGGCGGCGGGGCCCGAACAGTGCCTGGGAACACTACTCAATTTATTGGTAACGGCTTAATAAGTGGATTAATATTCCACAAGCATTCCAACGACCCGAAACAGCAAACACAATCCATTCGAGAGTTAATGCGGACCCATGGCCCAAAGCTCACTAAAACCACTCGCGTCACGACTACAACAAAGCCTGGACACGATGCACCTCCGAGCGACTGAACTGGCGGGGCCCCTGCGGAAACTGGACGGGTCTTCACGCCCATGGTCGCACTACTTGCTGCAACCAGAGTTCGCCGTGGATGCCGCGAACCAACTCACCGACAACCTCGACCAACCATTCTCCCACCCCTTCACTCTCGCCAGCCGGCTGTTCGCGCAACTCAATTACAGCGATGAGATGGCGCTTGGCGATGCACGCAACACCCTGCAGATTCCCGGACTACTCGCTGTTCCCACCAACGTAATTGCGTTGGCGCAATCCCTGAACTCTGCAAAGGGCGAATTTCAGCAACTCACCGCGGAGATCAAGGAAGCTCTTGCGCCCCACCCTACCCTGGAACGCGACAGAATTCTGCGCGATATGCTCGCCGATGCCGGATATCCGCGCGCACACCTGCGCCACTGCTACCGCCAGATTCTGCTCTGCCCTGAAAAACCCGATGCGCTCGCGCTCAGCTGGATCAAAGCGCGCAAGTCCATCAAGAAGGTCAGCGTCGACTGGTGTGAAAAAAAGCTGGTGCAGCTAGACCCGCAGGGTCAGGATGCGGGGATTCAATTTCAGCGGCAACTGCTGGCCGGGCTCCACAAGAATCGTCACCACGACTTACGGCAGGTGCAGATCCAGAGCCGCCCGAACTTACAGGTGGCGGAAATTTTCCGAACAGAACAAGAAGAAATATATCGACAGGTGGGTTATTCGGCGATGCCGGTGCTGGTGAACGGCGGTGACAATCGGGATTTTCCGGAGTTCACGCGCGTGGACCACAATCCACCCGCATCACGCCGGCGCACCAGGAAAGACCTAAAAATCGAGCAAGCGCCGTATCTCGCCGCTCTCAGAGTGCATCTGATTGCGGCGACTTGAATCAATACGGTTCAGGCGCAGTACAGCCCGGGCGCAACAAAACGCTGGTAGTACGCGACCGACAATCCATAGAAATCCTCGTCGATGCGCTTGCGTAACTCCACCAGTGAAACGCCCTTGGCTACCGGCGTCCGACGCAGGCCGAACTGTTCGGGTTCCTGAATCTGGCTGGCACCGGCCCGCAGCAATTCAAACACCCAGCAGTAGGGGTTCTGATCTTCGTTGAAACGGATCTGCTGATGGCGCAACTGGGTCAGCAATAGATTGTGATCCACAATTTCCAGCTGACTGCGTACGGCGTTTGCAAGATATCCGTCACGGCGCTCCGCGATAATCCGGCGCTGCTCCTCGGAATACGCATTCCAGTCAATCACTTCGTGGGCAAAGCGTTTACAACCCCGACATACATTGTCCCCGATACCGGTGGAACAAACTCCGATACAGGGCGTGCGCACTTTTTTATAGATCGCCATGAAGCGTAAATACCTCGTCGTCCTGCCAGGCCGGATTAGCGGTGTGAAAGCGAGCGCCAGAGAATAGCATTTTTAGTGCGCGGATTGGTCCATTCATACGGTGGATACGACAGCAAAAAATCGCCTTTAATACGAGTAATTCTCACTACGGAAAAGGCGATTTATTGCCCTTTATTTATTTCGTGAATGGCGACAATTTGCGTAAGTTATTGATTTTTCAACGAACTTAACAGGGTTAAGCCTTTAATGTAGAATTCGGCACCCGCCTCCAGCGGCCATCGAAATTTGTCGGAGTTCGGCTGACAAAGAAGTCACCCCGGATTCCTGGAAAGCTGTTGGTTTATACCCCACATACCAAAGAGGGAATTATCCGTGCTTGAAGCCTATCGCAAACACGTCGCCGAGCGCGCCGAACAAGGTATTCCACCCAAGCCCCTGAATGCTGAACAAGTGGCCGGCCTGGTTGAATTGCTGAAAAACCCGCCCGCAGGTGAAGAGCAGGAACTGCTGGACCTGATCACCAACCGCGTACCGCCGGGTGTGGACGAAGCGGCTTACGTTAAAGCCGGTTTCCTCACCGCCATCGCCAAGGGCGAAGCAACCTCTCCGCTGATCGACGCGGAACACGCCACCAAACTGCTGGGCCAGATGCTGGGCGGTTACAACATTTCCACCCTGGTTGAACTGCTGGACGACGCCAAACTGGCCGCACTGGCTGGCGAGCAGCTGAAAGACACCCTGCTGATGTTCGACGCCTTCCACGACGTGGAAGAAAAAGCCAAAGCCGGCAACGAAGTTGCCAAAGCGGTAATCCAGTCCTGGGCTGACGGCGAGTGGTTCACCAAGCGCGATAAAGTCGCCGAGAGCATCAAGGTTGCCGTATTCAAGGTAACCGGCGAGACCAACACCGACGACCTGTCCCCGGCGCCGGACGCCTGGTCCCGCCCCGACATCCCCCTGCACGCGCTGGCCATGTACAAAATGACCCGCGACGGCCTGACTCCGGAAGAACACGGCGTTAAAGGTCCGATGCAGCAGATCGAAGAAGTTATCGCCAAAGGCCTGCCGGTCGCCTTCGTAGGTGACGTAGTGGGTACCGGTTCTTCCCGTAAATCCGCCACCAACTCCGTGCTTTGGTTCTTCGGTGACGACCTGCCGGGCGTACCGAACAAGAAAGGCGGCGGCATCTGTATCGGTGGCAAAGTGGCCCCGATCTTCTACAACACCATGGAAGATGCCGGCGCACTGGTATTCGAAGCTCCGGTTGACGAGCTGAACATGGGCGACGTGATCGAGATCCGCCCGTACGAAGGCAAGATCCTGGCGGAAGACGGCAAGGTGTTGTCCGAGTTCGCACTGAAGTCTGACGTCCTGCTGGACGAAGTACAGGCCGGCGGCCGTATCAACCTGATCATCGGTCGCGGCCTGACCACCAAGGCCCGTGAATCCCTGGGCCTGGGCACTTCCGACCTGTTCCGCATGCCCGAGCAGCCCGCCGACACCGGCAAGGGCTACACCCTGGCACAGAAAATGGTCGGCAAGGCCTGCGGCGTTGAAGGTATCCGCCCCGGCACCTACTGCGAGCCGAAGATGACCACCGTTGGTTCCCAGGACACCACTGGCCCGATGACCCGCGACGAACTGAAAGACCTGGCATGCCTGGGCTTCTCCGCGGACCTCACCATGCAGTCCTTCTGTCACACTGCGGCCTACCCGAAGCCGGTGGACATCGACACCCAGCACACCCTGCCCGACTTCATCATGAACCGCGGCGGTGTTTCCCTGCGCCCGGGTGACGGCATCATCCACAGCTGGCTGAACCGCATGCTGCTGCCGGACACCGTTGGTACCGGTGGTGACTCCCACACCCGCTTCCCGATGGGCATCTCCTTCCCGGCCGGCTCCGGTCTGGTCGCGTTTGCCGCAGCCACCGGCGTTATGCCGCTGGATATGCCGGAATCCGTACTGGTGCGCTTCAAGGGCGAACTGCAGCCGGGCATCACCCTGCGTGACCTGGTCCATGCGATCCCTTACTACGCGATCCAGCAGGGCCTGCTGACCGTCGAGAAAAAAGGCAAGAAGAACATCTTCTCCGGCCGCATCCTCGAGATCGAAGGCCTGGATCACCTGACCGTAGAGCAGGCGTTCGAACTGTCCGACGCCTCCGCCGAGCGTTCAGCTGCCGGCTGTACCATCAAGCTGCCGGAAGAAGCCATCGCCGAATACCTGCGCTCCAACATCACCCTGCTGCGCTGGATGATCGCGGAAGGTTACGGTTCCAAGCGCACCCTGGAGCGTCGTGCACGCGCCATGGAAGAGTGGCTGGCCAACCCGAAACTGATGAGCGCCGACGCCGATGCGGAATACGCGGCGGTAATCGAAATCGACCTGGCTGACGTGAAAGAGCCGATCGTGTGTGCGCCGAACGACCCGGACGACGCCCGCCTGCTCTCCTCTGTAGCTGGTGACAAGGTGGACGAGGTGTTCATCGGTTCCTGCATGACCAACATCGGTCACTTCCGCGCGGCCGGTAAACTGCTGCAGCAGCACAAAGGTGGTATCTCCACCCGCATGTGGATTGCTCCCCCCACCAAGATGGACGAGCACCAGCTGATGGAAGAAGGCTACTACAACATCTACGGCTCCGCCGGTGCCCGCACCGAGATGCCCGGATGTTCCCTGTGCATGGGTAACCAGGCACGTGTAGCCCCGAACAGCACCGTACTGTCCACCTCTACCCGCAACTTCCCGAACCGTCTGGGCGATGGTGCCAACGTGTACCTGACCTCCGCGGAACTGGCTTCTGTGGGCGCGATCCTGGGCAAACTGCCGACTCCGGCGGAATACCAGGAATTCGCCAAGAACCTGGACGCTATGTCTGCGGAAATCTACCGCTACCTGAACTTCGACCAGATTGAGGAATTCCAGAAATCTGCCGAAGAAGGCAAGCGCATCGCCGCTACCGAGATTCAGGATGTTGCTGTTTAAGTAACAACTGATCGCCAAAAGAAAAAGCCCCGCTCGCGAGAGCGGGGCTTTTTTTTAAAAGATAATTCGAGCAAAGGATAGCTCGCTATAGATAGCCAAATTTTCAGCCCCCCGAGTTACCGATCATGCTCAAAATAATCCTGCTCGTTTTTGGCGGCTTCATCGCCGGCATCGTATCTACAGTCTTACT
>NZ_DATCMV010000082.1:0-5367 GCF_036563125.1 Microbulbifer sp. | reverse complement strand
CGGTTGGGGGTAAAGGGCATCCAGAATGCATCGGTTTTCAGTTCGGACATGAATTTCTCCGACTCAAAATTTGAGCCTTACTAACGTAGTAAAAAACTTCGAAGCGAAGGCAAAGTGCCGGGTGCGGGTTTTCAGGAGCGTCGGCAACAGGGATGTTGCCGACGCAGCGTACAGGGATGTATTCACAGCGGTCCTGAAAACCCGCACCCGGTGCTTTGCCGCCACCTCAGGAAATTAGAAAGTTCTAAAACAGCTACGAAGCTCAAACCCCGTAGCAGCAATATTTGGTTTCATAGAATTCCGCCATTCCCTCGACACCACCCTCGCGGCCGATACCGGATTCCTTGATTCCGCCGAAGGGCGCCACCGTGGTGGAGAACACACCGGCGTTACACGCCACCATGCCGTACTCCAGCGCTTCCACCACCCGGTTCGCGCGGTGGATGTTCTCGCTCATCACATAAGCCGCCAATCCATAGGCCGTATCATTCGCGCGGCGAATCACATCTTCCTCATCGCGGAATTTCAGCACCACTGCCAGCGGCCCGAAAATCTCCTCCCGCGCGATGCGCATCTCATCATGCACATCCACCAGCAGGGTCGGCGCATAGTAGTTCTCCCCGTTTGGCAGAAAATCACCGCCCAACAGCAGACGCGCCCCATTGGCCACCGCCTCCTCAACCAGACCGTGTACCCGATCCACCGCGCGGCGGAAAATCAGCGGCCCGAATGTCGTACCCTGCTCCAGACCATGGCCCGGCACCAGCGCCGCCATCTGCGCGCGCAGCTTCTCCACAAAGGTATCGTGCACCGACTCGTGCACATAAATCCGGTTGGTGGACACACAAGTCTGGCCCGCATTGCGCATTTTTGTCGCCATACAGGCGGTCACCGCCACATCGATATCCGCATCGTCGAACACGATAAACGGTGCATTGCCACCGAGCTCCATCGACATCTTCTTCACCGTGCCCGCGCACTGGCTCATCAACAGCTTGCCCACCTGGGTAGAGCCGGTGAAGGTGAACTTCGCCACCCTTGGATCCTGGGTCAGCACCTTGCCGACCGCCGCGGAATCACTGCTCACCACCACATTCAGCGTGCCCGCCGGCAGTCCCGCCTCCTCCGCCAGCGCACACAGTGCCAGTGCGGACAGGGGTGTCTCCGCCGCCGGCTTGATCACCACCGTGCAGCCCGCCGCCAGTGCCGGCGCAGCCTTGCGGGTGATCATCGCATTGGGGAAATTCCACGGTGTAATGCAGGTCACCACCCCCACCGGCTGGCGGATGGTGTGCAGACGCATGTTCGGGTTGTGGGTGGGAATGGTCTGGCCATAGGCGCGACGGCACTCCTCCGCGTACCACTCGATGTAAGAGGCACCGTAATCGATCTCTCCCAGCGCCTCCGCCAGCGGCTTGCCCTGCTCCATGGTCAGCAACCGCGCCAGATCCTCGCGGTTGTTGGCAATCAACTGGTACCAGCGCTTCAGCACCGCGGCGCGTTCGGCGGCAGTCTTGCCACTCCACGCGGGGAATGCGGCGTGGGCCGCGGCCACCGCCTGCTCCGCGTCGGCCGCGGTGCCATCGGCGATATCCGCCAGCAGCGCGCCAGTTGCGGGGTCAGTGACCGCCAACTTACCGGCGCCATCGCGCCACTGCCCATCGACATAGTTCTGGGTCTTCAACAATTGGTTATTGTTCAGTTCCATCGAATACTCCCTGATCGCTGTTGTATCAACGTTTTCGGGATTCTGGATCGGCAGTCCGGCGGAGGATAGTAAGAACTGTGAAACTAAAATTTACGATTATCAAACTTTGTTTTAGGCTGGCGGCGTAACTAACGATTTCAGGACCTGTGGATGAAAACCGGCAAATCCGCACTCTCCGGTCGCATCAGCGATATGGATCTGCGCCTGCTGCGGGTGTTCCGCGAAGTGGTACAGGCCGGCGGGCTGGCGCCCGCAGAAGTGGCGCTCAATATCAGCAGGTCGACCATCAGCGTGCACCTGTCCGATCTGGAGACTCGCCTGGGCATGCAGTTGTGCCTGCGCTCCCGGGGGCGCGCCGACTTCAAGCTGACCCCGGAAGGGGAAGCCCTCTATCAGGCCATCCTGGAACTGGACGGGCACCTGGCCAGCTTCAAAAGCCAGGTGAATGCCATCCAGTCGCAGCTCACCGGCAAGCTGCGTATCCTGTTGCCGGATGACGTGCTGGCCATGCCCCAGCTGGACCTGCCCGCCACCGTCGCCCGTCTGCGCGAGCGCGCGCCGCAGTTGCAGCTGGATATCCAGCTCGCCGCCCCCCACGAACTGGAGCTGGAAATTCTCGCCGGGCGGGCCGATGTCGGTCTCAACCCGCTGCACTCCCGCCGCCCTGGCCTCAGCTACCAACCCCTGTTCAGCCACCAGTCACTGCTCTACGGGGCGGCGAGCCACCCCTGTGCGGCGGATGTGGATGAAGAGTTCATTACCCAGCAGGAATTGGCTGCGCCGGATCACGCGGTGCTGTCTGGCGCAGCACACCTGTATCGGCTGTTCCCATACAAGAGCATCGCCAACCATATGGCCGCGCGCCTGGCGATGATCCTGTCGGGAAAATTTATCGGCTTTCTGCCCGAGTATCTGGCCAAACCTTATGTGAAAAAGGGAGACCTTACAGCACTGCTCCCGGCGCGTTTCAGCTACCGCATACAGAATGCTCTGACCTGGAAGGGCAGCGCGATGGAGCAACCAGCGGTTAATCTGTTCAGAGATTTACTGGTGGCAGATCGTGAGCTGTAGCCGCGCGCACCGTACAATCCCGCAAACGCTCCTGCGAATGTGGACAGGGATAAGGCCCGACTGGCCCTTGCCAAATAGTGAGGAAGAAGATTGATATCCAGGCTGCCAAGTTGGATTGAATACGGAGCATTTGTGCTGGCACTGGTGGCCGGCTATATCAATGCCATCGGCCTGCTGGGATTTGAACACCAGGCCATTTCCCACCTGTCCGGCACCGCAACCCTGCTGGGAACAAGTGCGCTCGGGTCATCCCTGCAAACAACGCTGCACCTGGCCGGTATTCTGCTGGCCTTTTTTACCGGCGCGACGTTTTCAGGCCTGCTGCTGCACGGCAGCACCCTGAAGCTCGGTCGCCACTATGACACGGCGCTGGTAATGGAGGCCCTGCTGATCTTCGCCGCATTGCTCCTGCTCTCAAATGGCTCTGGGTACGGCCACTACGCAGCCTCTGCAGCCTGCGGCCTGCAGAACGCACTGGCCACCACCTACAGCGGCGCGGTCATACGCACCACACACCTGACCGGGATTTTTACTGATATGGGACTGATGTTCGGCGCGGCACTGCGGGGCGAGGCATTTGATCGCAGGAAAGCGCTGCTGTTCTCGCTCATTATCATCGGCTTCATACTGGGGGGCACAATCGGGGCCTACGTATTCGATTTGTTACAGTTCAAGGCCCTGGCGATACCCGGTTGCATCTGTCTCATACTGGCACTCGCGTATCGACTGTACTCCGAACAACGCAGCTGACCGGAAGCGCTCGTCTCGCCAACAGGGAGAAAACACCATATGTATAACGAAAAATTCACCCACGAAGTCTCCCGGCGACTCCGGGGACTTTTCGGTACCTCCAAGCTGGGAATGCCCATTCCGCCCATCGAGCGCCATCGCCTTGAAGGCTTTATGCAGGCAGGAATATTTCTCGGACTCAGCAGCAAAGCAGAGCTGGCCCAGCTCATGGAAGAAATTCACTTCGACATATTCGGCAAGACCATTGCTGAGCACCGTGCCCAGGCACCGCTGTCGTGGGTCTTCGAAGAAGTCGACTACAGCCTCTACGAATCCCCCGCCTACGAGCGCACCCACCAGGAGAGCTGAAGCTCACCAGAAAACCTCGCGCCGCTCCCCCCGTGTCCCCATGGGGACCAGCCCCTGCGAAAGCCATTAAATTGTGGAGAAAATCTTGAGCGTAACCACGTATTACCTGGAAATGACTGATCCCCAGGAGCTGAACGCCAAACCCTGCCCCGAGGGTCTCTCGGTGGTAGAAGCGGAGGAAAAAGAGTTTCGCTTCAATCGCTACCTGTACCAGCTGGTCGGTGAACCGTGGCAGTGGACCGACAAACTGAAATGGCCGGACCGCGAGTGGCAGGACTATGCAGAGCGCGATGCACTGCGCATCTGGGTGGCCTACTATCGCGGCGCCATTGCCGGCTATTTCGAACTGGAACAGCAGCCCAATGGCGATGTGCAGATTGCGTATTTCGGGCTGGCCCCGCGCTTTATCGGCCGCGGCTTTGGCGGCCACCTGCTGAGCTGTGCCATTGAACAGGCGTGGAAGTGGGCTCCGTGCAAGCGGGTGTGGGTCCACACCTGCACCCTGGATCACGACAGCGCACTGGGCAATTACCAGGCGCGCGGCATGGCGATCTATCGTACGGATACCGAAGAGTGATTGCCCGCAATTCGTGGTGCGCGGAAACATTCGCGTGCCACCTTCCGCTGGCATCTTGCAGCATGCGGTCGGCGAAGCTGAAAAGTTGACGTTTTATCCGCCGAACACATGACTCTGCGCCCGCAGCCAAAAAACCCTCAGGTAATGCATATATAGTTCATTGAGTATGAATTCTTAATGGGCGGAAGTGACTATGGCTGCGGCAGTTTCCCTGGCGACCTCCATCGCGGGTGCATCACTTTCGTCCTGCCTGTATAACGCCTCCGGCCCGTTGTGCACAACGGCCGAGGAACTGGACGCAATCGGCATCAGTGAGGCCGGCGCCATCCTGAGTAAAAGCGCCACACTGGAGAAGCGCGCGGGCAACCCGGAGCCGCGATATGTTGAAACCTCCTGGGGCAGTATCAACAGCATGGGACTGCCCAACGAGGGGTTTCAATATTATCTGGACTACGCCAGCCGCGTCGGGGCATTCGCAAAGCCCTACATTATGTCCATCTCTGGCCTGAGCCATCAGGATAATGTCGACATGATCAAGGCGCTGGCAGGCCAACAACATATCGCTGCCATTGAACTCAATCTTTCCTGCCCGAATGTGCCGGGTAAACCCCAGACCGGTTATGACTTCGACCAGAGCCGCGCGCTGCTGGAGCGGGTGTTCGAGCACGTTTCGCTGCCCCTCGGGGTCAAGCTTCCGCCTTACTTTGACCTGCCGCACTTTGACATGATGGCCGCTGTACTGAACCAATTTCCGTTGGCGTTCGTAACCTGTGTCAACAGTATCGGCAACGGGCTGGTTATCGACCCGGAATCGGAATCGGTGGTAATAAAACCGAAATCCGGCTTTGGCGGCATCGGTGGTGATTTCATCAAACCCACCGCGCTGGCCAATGTGCGGAAGTTCTACACCCTG
>NZ_DATCMV010000140.1:0-11498 GCF_036563125.1 Microbulbifer sp. | reverse complement strand
TCGTGTATATCGACGGCCAGCCGCGCCTCGAACTCGAGCGTGCGCCCACTGCTTACAAGCTGAGCCCGGCGAGCAACAACCGTTTAGGCCCGGCCGTGCGCCGCGAGCCGATCGAATCCGCGATCCCGGCCATCCCGCTGGACGCCATCAACGCCTTCCTGTCCCGCAGCCGCATCGTCGGTCCGGGCGCGTTCAACGGCGTGCCCTACGTCATCTCCGGTCAGGACCAGCGCATCCTGATGGGTGCCGGCGAGAAGATTTACGCCCGTGGCGACTTCCGCCAGCCGCTGCCGTCCTACGGCATCTACCGTCCCGGCCCGATCTACGCCGACCCCTACACCGGTGAGGAATTGGGCCAGCAGGCTCTGGACGTAGGCTCCGTGGACCTGCGCCAGCTGGACGCGGACAACGCCAACACCGAATTTGCCGTCGCCACCATGGATGTTACCCGCACCAGTCGCGACATCCGCCTGCAGGATCGTCTGTTGCCGGTTGAAGAGCGCGCTATTGCCGCTCTGTTCCAGCCGGGTTACCCCGAGATGCCCGTGGAAGGTGTGATTCTCGGCGTGGAAGAGGGCGTGACCCAGGTTGCCAAATACGACGTGGTCGCCATCAACCGCGGCCTGCGCGAAGGCCTTGAGCCTGGCCATGTACTCGCCATCTACAAGCGTGGCGCCACCGTGCGCGACCAGCTCGCCCGCCAGAACGTGAAACTGCCGGATGAGCGCGCTGGCGTGCTGATGGTATTCCGCAGCTTCGAAAAAATGAGCCTCGGTCTGGTGCTGGAAGCCGACAAGCCGCTGGCGGTTATGGATCTCGTTAGAAATCCCTGAAGGTAACAATAAGGGTGCCTCCTGCGGTCAGGCTTTGTACCTCTGACCGGAGGCACCGCACGTCGCATAACGCGCGTGTAAAAAGATCATTTTTAGAGGTACCTGCGCATGGATGCGTTGACCGCTACTCTCTCCCTGCTTCGGCTCGAGGGCATTGGCCCCGGCCTCTACTGGCAACTGCTGGAGCGCTTCGGCTCCGCCGCCGCTTCCCTGCAACAATCTCCACAAAGTCTGCCCCGCAAGCTGCCTGAACGCGCCCGCGCGCAGTTGCTGGAATTCCAACGTCTCGGGCTGGACAGTGAACTGGGGCAGTGGGCACTGGCCGAGCGCGAACGCTGCGCCGAACAGTGCGTCTACCTGCTGCATCGGGACGACGATAACTACCCCACGCTGCTGAAAGAAATCCACCGCCCGCCGCCCGTGCTGTATGTGAGTGGCAATCCCCACGCCTTGTCATTACCACAGGTGGCGGTGATCGGCGCGCGCCGCGCCACCCGCGCCGGCCTCGACAACGCGCGGGATTTTGCCGCCGACCTGGCATCCGCCGGCTTTGCGATCACCTCCGGCCTGGCATTGGGCGTGGACGCCGCGGCCCACAGCGGTGCGCTGAAAGTCGGTGGCAAAACCATTGCCGTGCTGGGCACCGGCGTCGACCAGGTTTACCCGGTGCGCAACGCCGTGCTCAACGAGCAGATACTCGCCGCCGACGGCGCCATCGTCAGTGAAATGCCGCTGGGCACCGCGCCGGAAGCGGCCAACTTCCCTCGACGCAACCGAGTCATCTCCGGCCTCAGCCTTGGCACACTGCTGGTGGAGGCCGCGGTGCGTTCCGGTTCGCTGATCACGGCGCGCCTGGCGCTGGAGCAGAATCGTGAGGTGTTTGCCATCCCCGGCTCCATCCACAATCCGATGGCGCGGGGCTGTCACCACATGATCAAGCACGGTGCACACCTGGTTGAGACCAGCGGCGATATCGTCCAACAACTTGGCGGGTTGCTGTCCGGCATGGCGAGCCAACCGGGGCTGTTCGAGGAATCCGCGCGCGAGGCTCCCGACCTCTGCACGGAGCAGCGGCGGATAGTGCAGGCGCTGGGCGGTGATCTCCGCAATATCGAACAGCTGGCGCGGGATACCGGCGCTGAAACCGGCGACCTGATGGCGAGTCTGCTGCAGCTTGAACTGGAGGGACTGGTGGAACAGCTGCCGGGCGGCTATCAGCTCAGTGGCCGCGGTGCGCGGATTTTTTCTGAACTGGCCGAACTGGCGGGATGACCTGGCCACTGGCCGCAACACAAAAAAGCCGCTAGGGTCACACCTGTTATTTTCAGGGAGTGTCCAACCATGGGGCTGTTCAAACACCTCGCTTCTCCACGGCGCCAAATCGCCATCATCACTGGCGCGCTGGCGCTGACCCTCGCAACCGGCGCCGGCGCCGAGTCACGCGAAATTCACCTCGACAAATTGCGCCTGCCGGACGGATTCAAGATCGAGGTCTACAGCAGGGATGTGCCCAATGCGCGCCACATGGTGCGCGGCGACAAGGGCACCCTGTTCGTGGGCTCCATGCGCGAGGGCAAGGTTTACGCGGTGCTGGACAAGGACGGCGACCAGAAGGCGGACGAAGTGAAGGTCATTGCCGAGGACCTCAAGTTGCCCACCGGCGTTGCCTTCAAGGACGGCGATCTGTATGTGAGCGCCGTCACCAGCATCCTGCGTTTCGACGATATCGAGTCGCGGCTCGACAACCCGCCGCAGCCGGTCACCATTACCGAGCAGTTTCCCGATAAACACCACGGCTGGAAATACATCGCGTTTGGCCCCGACGGCTGGCTCTATGTGCCCATCGGCGCGCCGTGCAATATCTGCGATGAGCCCGACTACGCGAATATCCAGCGCCTGAAAATCGAGGGCGACAAGGTGGTGGCCACCGAGACCTGGGCGGAAGGAGTGCGCAACACCGTCGGCTTCACCTGGCACCCGCAGACCAAAAACCTGTGGTTTACCGACAACGGCCGCGATCTGCTGGGGGACGACACGCCGCCCTGCGAACTCAACACCGCGCCGGTCGCGGGCAAGCACTTCGGCTACCCCTACTGCCATGGCGGTGATGTGATTGATCCGGAATTCGGGGAGGGCAAGCAGTGCAGCGCCTACGCGCCGCCGGTACAGCAGCTGGGGCCGCATGTGGCGCCACTGGGTGTGAAGTTCTACACGGGCAGCCAGTTCCCGGCGACCTATAAAAACCAGGTGTTTATCGCCGAACACGGTTCCTGGAACCGCAGCAAGAAGATCGGCTATCGGGTAAGCATGGTCACCCTGAACGACAAGGGCGAGGCCACCGCCTACCAGCCGTTTATCGACGGCTGGTTGCAGGGCGAGGAAAACTGGGGGCGGCCGGTGGATGTGCTGGTGATGCCAGACGGCGCAATGCTGGTATCGGACGACTACGCCGGCGCCATTTACCGGGTGACTTACGAAGGTTGAGATTGTGAGGGCTGGGCGGCCTTGTCGCTGGTGCCCTTTACCGGGCTCGCTGGCCGCAGCAGTGCCAGCAGGCCCAGCACGGTTCCGCTCACCGAACCCCACAGGTGGCCGTCCACTGCCACTGCCGCATCGATCAGCTGCGCGGTGGCATCGCTCGCACCGTAATACTGTTCCAGCCCGACCTTGATCCAGGTTCCCGCTACCAGCAGGTAGCCGGTGCGCCAGCGCGCGCGGATATCCAGGCAGCCGCCCCAGATGATCAAGCCGTGCAGCACCCCGGAGAGTCCGAGGTACACATCGGTCTGCGGTGAAAACAGCAGCAGTCCCAGACCGGTGCCCAGTGCCACCACCGCGGTGGTGGGAACAAAGTTGCCCATGCGGTAGTGGGGGCCATGCAGGATCCACAACAGCAGCAGGCCGGCGCTGTTCAGGAGCAAATGCTGCAGGTTGGTGTGCGGCAGGTGACCGCTCGCCAGCCGCCAGACCTGTCCGCCGCCAATTGCCGTGCGGTCATACTCCAGCAGGGGTGACAGCACCGGCGCCAGCAACCAGCAGCACAGCACCGCGGCAAACAGCAGCAGCGGTCCGCCCAACCCCTGTTGTTTCAGGAGTATTCGGCTGGTGTGCAGGAAGGGTACAGACATGGGGTAAATCTATTGTCTCAAAATCTTTCCGCAGTATCCCACAGCTGGAAAGTCGGGTCAGTAGACAAACAGGCAACACCGTGTGTAGAAATGTGCGCCAACGCAGGTTGTGAACAGAAAGCGCGGTGGCGCGAACCGGCACGCTTCCCCGGCCAGCCTTGTCTAGGCTGGTACTATCCGATAAATTGCGGCGCTCCCCTGTGAGCCGCGGTGTCGCAACGTTTGCAGCAGCGCAAGACACGAAAGAGTCCCGACCCTTGTCAGAAAACCAATCCCAATTAAACCAGCACTCCATCCTGCACCGCTTCGGCCTGACCATGGCCACCGCCGTGCGCGCACTGGCTGCCGGGGGCGTGATTGCCCATCCCACCGAATCCGTATGGGGACTTGCCTGCGATCCTTCCAATCCGGATGCCGTTGCACGCCTGCTCAAGCTCAAGAACCGCCCACTGGAAAAGGGGCTGATTCTGGTGTCCGGCGACGTGAAGCATTTCGCTGACTTGCTGCACAATCTCTCAGGCGACCAGCGTGCGCGTATCGACGCCACCTGGCCAGGCCCGGTCACCTGGCTGGTGCCACATTTCGATCAGGTGCCTTCCTGGGTCACCGGGGTCCATCACAGCGTGGCCCTGCGCCATACGAGTCATCCGTTTACCGCGGCATTATCACGCGCCTTCGGCGGTGCTATCGTATCCACCTCCGCCAATCCAACCGGCTGCCAGCCGGCACGGCACAAGTACCAGGTGCTGCGCTACTTCGGCGACGAACTGGATTTTGTCGGTGGTGGCAATACCGGTGGTCGCTCGGCTCCGAGCGAGATCCGCGATGCCTCCAGCGGAAGGATTGTGCGCGCCGGCTGAGTGCGCGCGCCGCTTTTCTTCCGACCTATAAAAATACCGCCGAACCCAATTCGCGAGCTTTGCATGAATAATGTCGACATCCAGGCCGTCAAAGACTATCTGCTGAATCTTCAGGACCGCATTTGTGCGGCGCTGGTGGCGGTGGACGGCAACGAATTTTTTGAGGACGCGTGGGAGCGTGAGGGCGGCGGCGGTGGCCGCACCCGGGTGCTGGAAAACGGCCACGTGATTGAAAAGGGCGGGGTGAATTTTTCCCACGTACACGGCGACAAGCTGCCGCCGTCCGCTACCGCGGCGCGTCCGGAATTGGCGGGCCGCTCGTTCGAGGCAATGGGCGTGAGCCTGGTGATTCACCCGCGCAACCCCTATGCGCCCACCAGCCACGCGAATGTGCGTCTGTTTGTGGCGCAGAAAGAGGGCGCCGAGCCGGTATGGTGGTTTGGTGGCGGTTACGATCTGACGCCGTACTACGGTTTCGAGGAAGATGTGGTGCACTGGCACCAGACCGCGAAAAATGCCTGCGCCCCATTCGGCGAGGATATTTATCCCCGCTTCAAGAAATGGTGCGATGAATATTTTTATCTCAAGCATCGGAATGAAGCACGCGGAGTCGGCGGCCTGTTCTTTGACGATTTCCACGAGGGTGGATTCGAACACGCCTTCGGTCTGATGCAGGCGGTGGGCGACAGTTATCTGGATGCGTACCTGCCAATTCTGAACAAGCGCAAGGACACGCCATACGGCGAGCGCGAGCGGGATTTCCAGCTGTATCGCCGCGGGCGCTACGTGGAATTCAATCTGGTTTTCGACCGTGGCACCCTGTTCGGATTACAGAGCGGCGGTCGCACTGAATCCATTCTGATGTCGCTGCCGCCAGAAGTGCGCTGGCGCTACGACTGGCACCCGGAAGCGGGCTCCCCGGAAGAAAAACTCTATACCGATTTCCTTCCGCACAGAGATTGGGTGTAAGACGGGAAATCAGATTTTTACCGCAAAGGATTGCGGTATTCCATGAAGGAAAACAAGTATGAGCAAGGCTCGTCTGGAAGACATCAACAAACTGTTCCTCGAATACCGCCGCCTGTTCGAAGCGCGCGATGCCGAACAGATCGCGGACTTCTATCGCTTCCCGATTCACTACTATTTTTCCAACGGCAAAAAATCAGAGCTGAGCCGCGAATATTTTATTGGCCGGGTAAAAAAACTGTTGAAGCAGTATGAAAAACTCGGAGTAAACCAGATCGTCGGTGCCGTGACCGATGTGATCGAGCTGAATGAAAACACCAGCCTCGCCACCCTGAACTGGGTGTTGTTGGATACCCGTGGCGAAAAGCCGAAGCAGATTTACAGTGCGATTACCCGCTATATGGTGTGTGAGTACGCGGGAAAACTGAAAATTGACGGGCTGATCGGTGTGAATGAAACCGTGCAGCTGAAAAATGCACTGCGTCAGCAGTAGCAAGATAATTACTAAGTCGGCGAAATATTGTCATGGATCGATACGCAGTCATCGGCAATCCCATCAAACAATCCATGTCTCCGGAAATTCACACGGCATTTGCGCAGGAAACGGATCAGGATCTGGAATACGGCAAGCTGTTCGCGGAGGTGGATGGCTTCAAGGCGGCAGCGGATGAATTTTTTGCCGCGGGCGCAAAGGGCTTAAACGTTACCGCGCCATTCAAGCTGGATGCATTTGAATACGCCGAAAAGTTGACCGAGCGCGCGCGCACCGCTGGGGCGGTGAATACACTGGCGCTGCAGGCAGACGGCTCGCTACTGGGGGACAACACCGATGGCCCGGGCCTGGTATCGGATATCCGCAACCGACTGGGTTGGGAGATAAAGGGCAAGAAGCTGCTGGTGCTGGGCGCCGGCGGCGCCACCCGCGGCACCCTGTTGCCGCTGTTGCACGAACAGCCGGCACAGCTGCATATCGCCAACCGCACCGCATCGAAAGCGCTGCAGCTGGCGGAGGACTTTTCCGCGTACGGCCGCCTTAGCGCCGGTGGCCTGGAGGATATTCCTGCGGGATTCGATCTGATCATCAACGCCAGCGCCGCCGGGCTGACCGGAGAGCGGCCGCAGATCGCCGAAGCGGTGGTGGGGCCGGGCTGTTGCGCCTACGACATGGTATATGGGGCCGAGCCGACCCCGTTTATGCGCTGGGCGGGCGCGCTGGGTGCCGAGACCGCCGATGGTCTGGGGATGCTGGTGGGGCAGGCGGCGGAGGCATTTTACCTGTGGCGCGGGGTGCGCCCGCAGGTGGCACCAGTGCTGGCGAAGTTGCGTGCCCGGTTGCAGAGCAAACAGCAGGGTTAGCCATTCCGGTGTGGGACAACGTCACCAAAAACCGCTCTTTGTCGCCATTTTGTACTCCACTACCTGACGGTCACGGAAAGGTGTCGTGACCGGCTCTCCACACTATCTTTCCGGTGCCACTGTCGCATTTTCCCGTTTAGGGGCGATGTAGGCGGTTTGTGCGGTAAAAGTATTGGCAAAAAGCCGCCTGCAACACCCTAGAAAGCGCCGCGTGGCGTGCTTTCTGGCGGTTTTTTGGTATCCTCTCGCCCCTCAATTCGGAGCGGGTCGGGCATTTCCTGAAACGAGACCCCCTCCTTACCTGTGCCGGCGGCGGAACCAGAGCCCCGGCACTCGCGAACCACTGGAGTTAACCGCAAGTGAAACAACTTCCCTTCGAAAAGGTCACCATCGTAATGGGGTCCCAATCCGACTGGCCCACCATGCAAATGGCGACCAAGCCGCTCACGGAGCTGGGAGTTCCCTTTGCCACCGCAGTGGTTTCCGCCCACCGCACGCCGCAGCGCATGGTGGAGTTCGCCACCACCGCCCACGAGCGCGGCACCAAGGTGATCATTGCCGGTGCCGGCGGCTCCGCGCACCTGCCGGGCATGATCGCGGCCATGACCCCGCTGCCGGTGATCGGCGTGCCGGTGGAGAGCAAATTCATGACCGGCATGGACAGCCTGCTGTCCATCGTGCAGATGCCGAAAGGTGTGGCCGTAGCCACCCAGGCCGTGGGTGCTTCTGGCGCCTACAACGCGGGCCTGATGGCGGCGCAGATGCTGTCCCTGTCCGACCCGGAACTGCAGCAGCGCCTGATCCAGTGGCGCGAAAACCAGAGCGCCGGCGTGCCGTTCGAAGTGGAATAAGCCCGCGCAGTGACCGGGCAGAGATTTGAAGAGTTTGTAGAGGTGTGGAAATGACGGTCAGACGAGTAGGCATTGTCGGCTGCGGCCAGCTGGCGCAGATGATGGCCCAGGAAGCGCGCCCGCTGGGCATCGAGTTCAGTTTCCTCGCCGAGGGTGGTGAGAACACCGTCTGTGTGGAAGGCCTCGGTACCATCGTGCACATCACCGATGACGCGGATATCGAATCGCTGTACCGCGCCATGGGCGAGCCCGAAGTGATCACCGCCGAACGCGAAGGGGTCTCCGCCGAACTGCTGCGCGCGCTGGAAAAATTCTGCCCGGTGTACCCGCGCCCGGATGCGTTCGAGAAAACCCAGCACCGCCTGCGTGAAAAAACTGCGATTACTGCCGCCGGCCTGCCGGTGGCGCCGTTTCTGCCGGCGAACAACTACGACGAGATCTGCGCGGCGGTGAAACAGCTGGGCTACCCGTCGTTTATCAAGAGCTGTGAACACGGCTACGATGGCAAGAACCAGTGGCGCGTGAACAGCGATGACGATCTCGCCGCCATCGCCAACGATGTGCCCGCGTCGGAATACGTGGTGGAGAACGGCATCCACTTCTCCCGCGAGGTTTCCCTGATCGGTGCGCGCACCGCCGACGGCAAGGTCGTGACCTACCCACTGGCGGAAAACGACCACTACAACGGCACCCTGCTGGTTTCCACCGCGCCGGCACCGCACGTGAGTGAAGAGCTGCAGCACACTGCCGAGACTTACCTGGCCACCCTGATGAATGCCTGGGACTACGTGGGCGTGCTGGCGATGGAATGTTTCGTCACCGACGACGGCTTGCTGATCAACGAGCTGGCGCCGCGGGTGCACAACAGCGGTCACTGGACCTTAGCTGGAGCCAAGACCAGCCAGTTTGCCAACCACGTGCGCGCGATCCTCGGCATGGATCTCGGCGATACCGCAGCGGCGCGCCCGGCGGTGATGATCAACATGCTCGGCGTGGACGAAAAGCCGGCGCTGCCGAACGAAGGTGTCTGGTCTTACGGCAAGGAGCTGCGCCCGGGCCGCAAGATGGGCCACGTGATCCTGGTGGACGATTCCCAGGAGGCACTGGCCGCACGTATCGACAGCATGCTGGAAGAACTCTACGGCGAAACCAAGCGCCCCGCCTGAGGCTGAAACGCCGATCCCTTTCTGAGCGCGCGGCCCCGGACATCTCCTTGCCAATCGGGGCCGCGCGTTTTTTATTTCTGCACCAACCCCTGTCCTCAGCGGTAAGCAAAAGCGAGCACGGATTTGCGATTCGATCCTGTGCTTCTGGCATACTCCTCTGCCAATCGTTCCCAAATAAAAAAATAGCGTTTTCGCGAACACCATTTGTGGAGGTAGCAAGTGCGAGAATTTCTGAGAGACCTGTCCTTCTGTTTTGCCGCCGGCTGTTTTGCCGGGCTGGGTTATGCGCTCGCGTTGTGGGCGATGGGGCACTACGGGTTCAGCCGCTTCCTGCATGTGGATATCGCGCCCTATCTCTCCAGCGCCTATGTGTATCAGCGGGTGGTGTGGGGTGGCATCTGCGGCCTGATCTTTATGCTGCCGTGGCAGAAGAGCTGGCTGACCCGCGGTTTCCTGTTGTCACTGATTCCCGCCGGTATCCTGCTGCTGATCCTGTTGCCGATGCGCGGCCTGGGCATCGGCGCGCTGGCGCTGGGAACCCTGACCCCGCTGGTGATTATCCTGGCCTGCGCGGCGGGCGGTATCGCCGGCTCCGGCCTGCTACGGGCGCAGGGGAAATAATCCTTAAATTCTGTGCATAAAAAAGGGCTGCCAGTGGCAGCCCTTTTTTTCGCGTGCAGCTTACGCCGGCTTGCGCGCCAGCGGCTGGCACATGCAGTGCACACCGCCGCCGCCGGCGGTGATCATGGAAATATCCGGGTCGATCACTTCCAGTCCGCGGGCGCGACATTTTTCTTTCAGCTCGGTGTTGTCGGACGGCAGCATCACGCGGTCGTTGCCGAGCGCCACCACGTTCACGCCCAGCTCCATCACCTGTGGGTAGGAGATGTCGATGATGTCGAAATTGCGGGCCTTGAACCACTGCACCAGCTCCGGCTCTACTGCATCCACGCACACGGCGACGAGTTTTTCCGCAAGCGCCGCTACGAGAACGTCGAGGTGCAGGAAGTAGGGGTCGAACTGGTAGCCCTTTACTTCCCAGCCTTCTTTTTCGATCCAGCTTTTCATCTGCTCGAAGCCCTGCGGTGAGGTGCGCTCGCCGCTGTAGCCGCACAGGATGACGCCCGGCTCCAGCACCATGAAGTCGCCGCCTTCGAGGCTGCCGGCGGTGATGATGTCGTACACCGGGATATCCAGCTTCTGGTAGGTCTTGATCACGTCGACCCATTCGCCGCGGCGCCAGGGGGAGTACATCTGGGTGACGATGGGGCCCCAGGGTGTCATGACGCTGCTGTCGCGGGCGTAGAGTTGGTAGGGGAGGTTGGCGTCGGCGGGCAGCAGGTGGGTGGTGACGCCGGCGTGTTTGTAGGCGTCGAGCATTTCCTGGTGCTGGCGTTTGGCAACGTCGGCATTGAATTCGCGGCCGAGGCGGACGGAGCGGCGGGAGGCGGCGTTGCCCATCTGCCATGTGTAGTGGTCGATGGGGCCGACGAGCAGGTCGGTGAGTACGCCGTATTCGGAGTCGATGCCCCAGCGGGTGAGCGGAGCGGTATCGCCGTTGTCGTTGCGGTGTTTGTAGGTGAATTCGGTCATTTCTGGTCCCGGTAAATTCTATCTTGGTTCGGTGGCGGCGCGCCTACCGGGAGCAGTTCGCGGGACACGCCGTGAACCCATCCCTGGGGGCTCTTCCGCGAGGTCCCTCTCGCGGAAGGTCCCGCGAACTACTCCCGGCAGCCGCGCCTTCGCATCTAGATATCTGCTTCGTCAGCTCGCTTTTGCCATTTTCAGCATGGCGTGCAGCAACACATTCGCGCCGGCTTCCAGGTCCTCCGCCTTGGCATTCTCTGCCTCGTTGTGGCTGAGGCCTTTTTCGCAGGGCACGAAGATCATGCTGGTGGGAGCCACGCGGGAGATGTATACGGAGTCGTGGCCGGCGCCGGAAACCATTTCCTTGTTGCTGTAGCCGAGCTCGGCCACGGCGCTGCGCACGGCTTCGACGCATTTGGGGTCGAAGGCGACGGCGGGGGAGCGCCATTCATCGCGGATCTGCTGTTCGAGGCCGGCTTCGTCGGCAACGCGGGCGGCGATTTCGCGGAAGCGCTGGTCCATGGTGTCGAGGATTTTCTGGTCCGGGTGGCGCAGGTCGACGGCGAGGACCAGTTTCTCCGGCACGGTGTTGCGGCTGCCGGGTTCGACACGGATGTCGCCGAAGGTGGCGCGGGCCCAGGGGCCGTGTTCGGCGGCGAGCTGGTACAGCTCGTCGAGGATGCGGTGCAGGCCCATGAACGGATCGCGGCGGGTTTCCATCGGGCTGGGGCCGGCGTGGCAGGGCTGGCCG
>NZ_DATCMV010000098.1:0-39931 GCF_036563125.1 Microbulbifer sp. | reverse complement strand
ATCAGCAACCCAAGTAGACTCTCAATCATTGAATATTTTTCGTATAATTTTTGTCGGCTTCTGATCCAAACACTTTTTCGAGATCTGGAAGTGGTTTTCTATTTGGTCAGAGTTGCAGCCGAAGATTTCCCTCAATCTCCTCAATCAGCGAAGGCGGCACTTCGTGCTCCGTCGCCAGATCTCGCCAGCGCGATACCTGCTCCACTACATTATCCACAACACCGTCGATCTTCCTCCGGCTAAACAGCGGACTGATTTTTTCCAGGCTGTAGATGTCCTCGCGGGTGAAGTGATCGCGCTTGCCGTTCAGGCTCATCCAGTGGTTGTTGACCCATCGGCTGCCTGGCTTGTAGCTGTAGGCGAGGTCGTAGGCCGGAGCCAGTTGCCAGGTTTTTTCGTTGAGCTGGAAGGCGAAGTTTTTAGCGTGATCGTCGTGATTGCGCGCGACGATGTTGAACACCATACGCAGCAGCAATTGTTCCGCATCTTTGGCAGGGAGCTTCAGTTGCCGCGCGACGGCGAAAAGTTCCGCATAAGAGAAAGAGCCCGGGGCCTTGTAGTCCACATGGGCCAAGCCATTCAGGGTCTGGATGTGGATCTTGTCATTGCCGCGGCGGTCGAAGCGCTCGGTGATAAAGTGCCGGCGGTTGCCCTCGTGCAGTAGGTGGCAGGGCATCATGTGGATGCCGCAGGCTTCGGCCATTTGGTGGTAGACGTATTCCATGGCGCCGAAGCCCATGGGATCGCCGAACGTTTGCTGGTTCTTGTTGTGTTCGCTGACGCCGTCGAATTTCATCAGATAGTGGGTGAAGCCTTCCGGTACGTCAGTCTGTCCGGAGCGCACCTGGGTGAAGTCCTGGTTGAAGGCGAGTACCGCCTTGGGGCGGGCGCCACCGGCGCTCATGCCGACGGACAGCAGCGCGATCATGGCCTCTCGATTGTCGCCGTCCTGGTCCAGTGCCACATGGAAACCGGCGCGGCTGTCGAGTACTTCCTGGGCGATGGCGACGAGCTCATCGATGGCGATTTCCTGGGAGGCATTGAGATTCTTGATGCGGGTGGCGGGGGTGTATTCGAGTGCGCCCATGCCGCGTTTGCCGGTGTACTGCAGCCGTTGCAGCGGGCTGATGTCGTCCGGGTGTTTGCCCTGGGCGGCCATCCAGGCGTTGAGTACTGCATTGCCGAAGTCGTCGGGCAGGGAGTCGGCGATTAGTCCGGGCAGGCCGCGAAAGGTTTCAAAACGCAATTCGGGGAAACTGTAGATCCTCCGTGCCAGCGGCATCTTGAGGGGCGAGAGTTCGATACCGCTGTCGATAAATGCGGGGTCGTATTCGAAGGCGCCGACGCCGGTATCCGTGTCAAAGCTGACCGCGCCTGCGGTTTGCCCCTGGTATTCCACACCGATGACTTCCATCACCATTCGGGTGCCTCCTGTTCGTCTTCATCTTTATCCCTGTCACCCTGGCCGCGCTGGCCGGAGGCCCGCTGGCGCTGTTTGCCTTGTAGCTTGGCGAGCTGGATGGGGGAGGGCGGTTGCGGGGGCAGGAAGTTGTCGAGCTGGGCGGTGAGTTCCAGCGCCTGCAATATGGCGATGAGTACCTCCAGCTGGGCCTTGCCCTTTTCGGCATTGAGCACCGCCTTGCGGCTAAGGCCGGCGCGTTCGGCGACCTCCTGTTGGGTGAGGTCCCGATTCAGCCGCGCCTGCTTCAGGCGCTGGCCCAGGGTTTCCGCAATCGCAGCGGGCGATTTCATTCCTAGGTCCATAAAGTGCCTTATTTGGGATTTAAGTAATCTATTTGACGATTATGTCCCCATTTGGGGATATTACAATATATTTATTTAATGTCCTTTATATGGAGCTTAAATCATAAAAATGGCCTTTAAGTACTTATTTTTGGATCTTAAGGTTCTCTTGTTTTAGGTGTGGCGCAGCGTCGACGGTAGCTGCATGGCCGTCGGCGGCGTGCCCTCCACCCCCGCCGGGGAGGATGGCCGGCATTGTCCCGGCTGACACAATGCCGCCATAACCAGAGCGCCGCACCGCAACAACCCGGTGCTCACGCCCGACGTAAACAATAAACAGGCGGTCAATGCGATGAACAAACAGCCCAAGCTTCCCTTCTGGCAGGTATGGAACGTCAGCCTCGGTTTTCTCGGGGTGCAGTTCGGCTTTGCCCTGCAGAATGCCAATGCCAGCCGGATTCTCTCCGACCTCGGCGCAGACCTGCACTCACTGTCCCTGTTCTGGATCGTGGCGCCCCTGATGGGCCTGATCGTGCAGCCGATCGTCGGCTCCGCGTCCGACCGCACCTGGAATCGCTTCGGTCGCCGCAATCCCTATATCCTGTTCGGTGCCATCGCCGCTGCCCTGGGCATGGCGTTTATGCCCAATGCTGGTATCGCGGTGGCGTTCATCGCGCCGATCCTGTTCGGCGGGGTGATGCTGGCGCTGATGGATGCGGCCTTCAACGTCACCATGCAGCCGTTCCGCGCGCTGGTGTCGGACATGGTGCCCTCGGAGCAGCGCACTGTGGGTTACGCAGTGCAGTCGCTGTTGATCAACATCGGCGCGGTGATGGGCTCCATGCTGCCGTTTATCCTGACCAATGTGATTGGCCTCGAGAACAGCTCCCGCACTGGCGAGGTGGCACCCTCGGTGATCTGGGCTTTCTATATTGGCGCCTCGGTACTGCTGGGTTCGGTACTGTGGACCGTGTTCCGTACCAAGGAATATGCACCGGCGGAATACAACGCTTATAAAGGCATCGACGCGGACGCAGTGGCCCGCGAGCTGGCGGAGCGCAAATCCCTGGCCCAGCGCCTCGGCGGTTTCTTCCGCCTGCTGGTGAGCATGCCCAAGACCATGCGCCAGTTGGCACTGGTGCAGTTCTTCTCCTGGTTCTCCCTGTTCATCATGTGGGTCTACACCACCCCGGCCATCACCCAGCACGTATGGGGTGTGGAGGCGAAGTGGTTCGACTCCCATTACCTCGAGTCCGTTGGTGAAATCCCCGCACACATTGCCGCCGCCAAGGGCGCTGCCGGTGACTGGGTGGGTATCATCTTCGCGGCTTATTCGCTGTTTGCTGCGCTCTTCTCCATTGTGCTGGCACGGGTGGCGAATACCCTCGGGCGCAAGCTCACCTACGCGCTGTCGCTGCTGCTGGGTGGCCTGGGCTATATGAGCTTTGTACTGTTCCAGGGCGGCGAAGCCACCCAGGTGAATCTGCTGATCACCGAAGTGACCGTGCCCAGTGGAGCCATCGGCCTGCTGCTGCCAATGATCGGTGTGGGAATCGCCTGGGCCGCTATCCTGGCCATGCCGTACTCGATCCTCTCCGACGCGCTGCCGGCGAGCAAAACCGGCGTGTACATGGGGATCTTCAACTTCACCATCGCCGCACCGCAGATTATCTCCGCGCTGGTGGCGGGCCCGATCCTGGCGAGCGTATTCGACAACCAGGCCATCTATATCATCATGCTGGCCGGCGTGTTCATGGTGTGTGGTGCGATTTCGGTGTTCTTTGTGCGGGAGGAGCAGGTGTCGACTGCCGCCGAGGATGGCGAAGTCGCCGCGGCCTGATCAGACTTCTGAAAGCCCCTGTTACAGGGGCTTTTTTTTAAGTTGCTTCCCACTAATCGTATGCGGGTTCTTGGGAACGGTTTGAGATTCCCGCTGGATTGCGAGAGCATTACCGGTTTCGCAATCGGATATGTCCTATTTCCATGTCTTTTCTCAATTCCTTCGAATCTGCCCTGAACACCTTTGTCGAATACGCTTGGGGCACGCCGCTGCTGGTGCTGCTGGTGGGCGGCGGGTTGTTTCTGCTGATCAGCTCCCGCGCCCGTCCCTATCGGCACCTCGGCCACAGCATCGACCTGCTGCGGGGCAAGTACGACGACCCCAATGACCCGGGGCAGGTACCCCATCGCCAAGCACTGTCCACCGCGCTTTCCGGCACTCTAGGTCTCGGCAATATTGCCGGGGTGGCGCTGGCCATCAGTACCGGCGGACCCGGGGCGATTTTCTGGATGTGGGTGACGGCTTTGGTGGGTGTGGCGACAAAGTTTTTCACCGCCACGCTCGCAGTGATGTACCGCGGCCGCGATGCCAGCGGTGAATTGCAGGGCGGCCCCATGTATGTGATCCGCGAAGGGCTGGGGAAAAAGTGGCTGCCACTTGCCTACCTGTTTGCGCTCGCCGGCCTCTGTGGCCTGCTGCCGGTGTTCCAGTCCAACCAGACGGTGCAGCTGCTGCGCGAGTCGTTCGCGCTGCCGCTCGGCTGGGTGGGGGCGGAAAACACCTTCACCTTCGACCTGTCCCTCGGCGTTGCCCTTGCGGTTACCGCCATGGTGGTGGTCATTGGTCGCATCCAGCGTATCGGCCGCTTCGCGGTGCGTGTAGTGCCGGCGATGGTGGTGTTCTACATGGCGCTGACCCTGATCGTGATCGGCTACTTCTGGCGTGAAGTGCCCGCCGCCTTCGCCCTGATTTTCACCGATGCCTTCAGCGGCCAGGCCGCTGCCGGCGGCGTGCTGGGTACGGTGGTTGCCACAGGTATCAGCCGTGGGGCATTTTCCAATGAAGCCGGTATTGGTTCCGAATCTCTCGCTCACGGCGCGGCCAAAACCACCGAGCCTGTACGGGAAGGTGTGGTGGCGATGCTCGGGCCAATCGTCGATACCCTGGTGGTGTGCACCTGCACCGCGCTGGTGATTCTGCTCACTGGCGTGTGGCAGCACGGCGAGGGAGTTGAAGGGGTGTCGCTGACCGCAAATGCCTTCTCGCACGTGTTTGGCGGCTGGGGACCGCTGCTGTTGCTGGTCATGGTGGTGCCGCTCGCATTCAGCACCATCGTTACCTACTGGTATTACGGGGTGAAGTGTTTCAACTTCCTGTTCGGCCCGCGCTGGCAGTCTGTGTATACCGCGATTTACGTTGGGCTGATTGTTATCGGGGCCGTGGCGTCACTCAGTATCGTCAACAACATCATCATTGGTATGTACGCGGTGATGGCAATTCCGACAATGACATCCACTCTGATGCTGCATCGCCGTGTTACGCGAGCGGCAGACAGCTACTTTGCGAAGTTTGACCCAAAATAAATCCCGCCCTGAATTATCTCTTCACAAAGTGGCCAGCATTGGCCACTTTGTCCGCTTTTTCGCACTGGATTCAATCCGCAGCGCGCAATTATTGAACTGATTGATTTTTCGTTCGGCGAATCCGTAATTCTCCACGGTGAAGGTTTTTTGCGCGCGGGAAACTGCCGTTTCTGGGTGTATTTTGTCCGCTCCATTTATTGGGATTTTATCCAGTCATTGGTTAATTGTGATTGCTCTCACAAACTTGGCGTAATTGTTTGGGTTTTGTTTCTTATGCTCTGGGAACTTTTTTAGAAAAGCGCTACAACAGCAGGCTCTTAAAAAAACAAAATCCCTCTACGGTTACTTTAGGTGGAATAATGGCTAACCCTCTTGACCCGAAGCCAGAGGCCAATCTGGAATCCAACTCCTTCCTGTCCGGTATGAACGATCATGGTGCACGCGAGCGTCCATTTGCGGACAAGCTGGAGTCCACCATGGCCAAAGGTCGCTCTGTCATTGGTAAAAATATCAAGTTTCGTGGCGAGCTGATTGGTACCGAAGACCTGCATATTGAAGGCACCATCGAAGGTACCGTCATCATGGAAGGTCATGACCTTTCTATCGGTCGCGAGGGTGAGATCAACGCGAATATTCACGCGCAAAACATCGTGATTAACGGCACTTTGACCGGTGACGCACTGGCGGATGAGCTGATCGAAATCCGCAATACCGCCGTGGTGAAGGGCAACCTGATCGCACCGCGTATCCAGCTGGATGACGGCGGTAAGTTCCGCGGCTCCATGGATATGGTCGATACCGATGAAGAGATGCGCGCGCGCCACAGCGAATTCAAGGAAAAGCTGGTACACCCGAACCTGCCGCCCAAAGACGACTTTGCCAGCAAGCCCGCTACCGTGAAGAAATCTTTCACTGCCAAGGAACCGGCGAAGGAAATGGAGTCAGCCGATAGCTGATTTCGTTGCTGCGGCACCTGTACTTATTCAGGTGCCGTATTTCCAAACTTGGCAATTGCCCCGAATCTTTGCGATAACCGATGCAACACCGATCTTTTGGCCTCGCTGCGTTAACGACCGAGATGGTCAAAAGTGGGGACCGAATTCTCGACTTGGGTCCATTATCTTCCGGTACAACCCAGGCCTTCTTACGCCTCAACTGCCAGTGTCATATTGAAGATCTGGTTGAGTACCTCTCTGAAAATCAGAACAGTGCCGATCCCCTCAAGGCGCTGGAAGACCATCTGCTGCCCAAGCCGGCGAATCTCAAGTTTGATGTGATTCTGTGCTGGGATTTGCTGAATTTCCTTGAGCTGGATGTGATCCAGCACCTGATCCGCCTGTTACAGCCACACCTGAAACAGGGCACCATTCTGCACACGATGCGCTACACCGGTCGCCAGCAACCGCACAAGCCTCGTCGTTTCCGCCTGCTGGAAAATTTCTGTTTCGAGTATGTGGATGACCCGAGTTATCCCGAGGTGCCATCGAAAGGTCACTCTACCGTAACCCTGCTGAAGTGTATGGATCGTTTCAGTCTGTTCAACTCGCTGATGAAGCGCGAGGGTATGGACCAGAATGTTACCGAACATTTTCTCGAATACGACAGCGTGACCTCGCGCAATCAGGTGCGAAGTGGCGGCGCCTCCGATGTCAGCGCCTATTTCCGCAATGTGCGGGAGGACGAGCGCATTGCCATGCCTGGTGTGGAGAAGGCGCTGTCCAGCATCAATTCGTTGACGGCCTCGCCAACCGTGCTGGAGTGCGGGCGGAAAAATGGCCGCAATATCGATGCCCTGAAAAAGAAAGTGGGCTCCCTCTATGTGGAAGACCTGCACGCATCGATGGCGTGGCAAAAAAAATTGCACGGGGATGAATCCGGGTTCAGCGCATCCATTTTCAATATGGATCCCGGTACTCGCCTCGACGGCGTGTTTCTCTGGGATCTGCTCAATTTCTACAGCCCGCAGCAGATACAGCAGCTTGGCGAGTTGCTGGGTGCGCGTATGACTCCCGGCGCCACCCTGCATTTTGTGGTGTACAAATCGGCGCAGATCCCCGAGCGCCCCGCTACTTTTGAGGCGCTGGATGACGGCCAGGTGGCGGTCACCGGTATTGCCTCCGGTAGATGTTCCCGCTCTCTCAGCAGCACCGCGGAGCTGATGCGCCTGCTACCGGGGTACCGTCTTCACAATCACCAGATAGGGCGCCTGCCCAGCGGCGATTCCTACCAGGAATTCGTCCTGCAATACAAACCCTGAGGACTTCACTCCATGTCTGAATTCTTGCGTACCCTGTTTCTTGCCCTGAGCCCGGAGGCAGTGACCGAAGGTTTTCTGTGGGCGATGCTGCTGGTGTTTGCACTGGCCCTGGTTGCGCGCGTGTTGTCTCGCGCGGAGGAATTTGTGGATCAGGCGCCGGGGCTGCTGACGTCCCTCGGTATTCTCGGCACCTTTACCGGTGTGATCATTGGCCTGTTCGAGTTTCAACTGGCGGACATCGACAACAGCATCTCGACCCTGCTGGACGGCCTCAAAACCGCGTTTATCACCAGTGTGTGTGGTATTGGCCTGTCCGTGATATTGCGCGCGCTGACCCGCTATGTGGCAGTGCCGGGCAAGGCACGCGCGGTGGATCTCGCGGATATCCAGCAATCCCTGAGCGCATTGCAGCTGAGCATGGAGCAGGGGCAGCAGCGGCAGCTGGCGCAGACGAGTGACATGCTCGAGCGATTTTCCGAGCACTGTGCCAAGGCCCTGGTCACCGAAATGGAACAGGTAGTGGTCAATTTCAACCAGCGGGTTGAGGCCCAGTTCGGTGAGAACATGACGCGCTTTGGTGAAAACTTCGCGCAGTTCGATGCCATGGTGGCAACCCTGACCAGCGAGTATAAAGCCCACGAGGAGCGGGTCGAATACTGGTCCGAGCACTGCGATACCGCGGTGATGGGCATGGTGCAGGTGGCCCGTGATTTACAGCAGGTGCATTCACAGCTGGCGGAGATTCCGCAGTTCCTTTCCGGCATGCAGCAGTTTGGCAGTGAGGCGCGGGAACAGCTGGCAGCGCTGGGGACCCAGCTGGATCGTTACCGCGGTGTCAGTGAGCAGGTGGAAGCGGTGCTGCCACAGCTCGGCGAGCGCATCGAGGAGTTCGTGCGCGGGCTCGACGTGGTGCAGCAGGTAATGGACAGCGAAATGAAGCAGTCGCTGGTGAGTATCAGCAAGCAGAGCGAGCTGCTGGGAGCGCAGATCGAAGCGGTGTCCGGTGCATTCGAGAAAATGTCGAGCCTGGATGCCGACTTTATCCAGTCGTTGGTGCAGGAGACGGTTACCACGCATCGCAACGGCATGCAGGAACTGGCACTGCAGCAGGCGCGTACCCATAAAGAAATGGTCGATGCACTGAGCCATCTGATTCGCAAGAGTATCGGTGATGCCGAGGTTTCCATCGGCAAGCAGTATCAGGTGGTTGAACGCCGTATGGAGGAAGAGGTCGAGGGTGTTATCTCGGCCATGGGCGAGGCGCTGGCGACAATCAGTGGACAGTTCACCCGGGATTACCGCCAGTTGATTGCACAGATGCAGCGTATTACCCAGGCCGGTGCCGTAGCCGCCGAGCGCAGTAGTCAAAGGGAAATCGCTTAATGGCAGGGCGGCTTGGCCTCGGAGTTCGCGGCGATGACGAGGCATCCTGGATCAGCGTCTCGGACCTGATGGCGGGGCTGATGATGGTGTTCCTGTGTATCGCGGTGGCGATGATGCGCTCGGTGATGATCGAGCGGGAGAAGATTCGCACCATTGCCATGTCCTACAAGGAAAATCAGCTCGCGATCTATGAATCCCTGCAGCAAGAGTTTCACGACGACCTCGAGCGCTGGGGCGCAGTGATTGACCGGGATACCCTGACCGTCGCCTTCATCAACTCCGATGCCATGTTCGATACCGGTGCGGCGCACCTGAACCTGCACTACCAGGTGGTATTTGAGGAGTTTTTCCCGCGCTATATGAATGTACTGGCTCCCTACAAGGCATCCATTGAAGCGGTGCGTATCGAGGGACACACCAGCTCCGGCTGGGGGATGTTCGGCAGCGATGCGGATGCGAGTTACTTCAACAATCTGCGCCTGTCCCAGGATCGCGCCCGTTCGGTACTGCGCTTTGTCTACACCCTGGATGCCGTTGCTGCACATCACCAGTGGATGATGCAGAATGTGGCGGCCGTCGGATATTCATCTTCGCGACCCATTTACAATGCTGATGGCAGTGAGAATATCGACCAGTCCAAGCGTGTGGCCTTTCGCGTGATTACCAATTCTGAAATGAAGATACACAGTATTCTCGAGGAATCATTCTGATGCCCTCATGGAGCCGTCATCTAGAGGCGCTCGCCCGGGCTATTTCGCCACTGAAAGCGGAATCCTCCGACGATACTGTTGCGGATGCACCTGTCGTTGACGAGCGCGCAGCGGCGGTTCTGCAGGACGGCTCGGGCTTGCCCGCGGAAACTGTGGACCAGGCGCTTATCCAGGGTATGGAAGTCACCCTGGGAGACCTCGACGAGACCGCCCACGGCTGGATGTTCCGCGGTCACCCGGTGATGGTATTCGCGGTAGACGTCGCCGCGGTGGAAGATCCGCAGGTGCGCAAAGAGTTCTATCACCGTGTACACCTGGCCAGCTGCTGTGGCGCGCTGGAAGATCCTGCGCAGGTGGTCTGGATCGGTACCGCGCGCAACAACCTCAGCGCACCGGGGCTCGAGCAAACGCCTCACGCCTGCGAGTATTGCCTGGCCAAGGTCAACCATCGAGGCTTCCGTGCACTGGCGCCGAGAGAGCGTGGCAAGGTCGCTTCGGCACTCAGTTTTCACTGGCACGTGAACCAGTATGCCGGGGAGTTTTTCCCGGCCGGCGCTACCAGTTTCTGGACGCCCGGCAAGGCGCCGCAGCAACTGCAACAGATGGTCCCCACGGCTTCTGCGCAGTCGGGTACCTGTGGTTTTTGCGAATGGCAGGTGCCGGAGCCAGAAGAGGGCGAGGAGTCCTGGTTCGTTCCGGTGGAGCGCGGAGTGGAACTGGGGCTGGCAATCGATGCCTGTGTTCTCTGCGCCCAGCAGCAGGCTGCTGGCGTGCTGATTCTGCCGGAAGAGCATGCGCTCCAGGCAAGCCGTGTGCGCTTTGAACAGCAGCGGCTCCAGGCTCGCGTGTTTGAGGGGGAGGACCTCCCAGCAGATGAGACCGATGTGGACGCCGCGGACGGCGGCGAAGAGCGGAGCTGGCACAGTGTGCGCTCCCGTCTCCCGCTGGCCTGGCACCCGCTGTGCGAGCTGCTGGAGCGAAACCTGGCAGCGCCGGTGCTTTTCCATCGTTTTGCGGGCTATGAGGGCATCGCGGTACTGGCGTGGCCGGAGCATCGCCGCGGTATTGTCGCGCATAGCAGTGAGCGTGAGCGGCTGCCCGAAGGGTGGGATTTCTGGGACAAGACGAGCGTCCTCGCGAGTCTCGGGTAAGTCACTCGCAATTGCGGCAAAAGAAAAGGGCAGCGAAAGCTGCCCTTTTTTATGCGTGCGGTTAATTCCGCACGGTCACCTTGGTTCCCATCGGGGCATTTTCATAAAAGATCTTCGCCATGTGCCAGGGTAGGCGGATACAGCCGTGGGACTCAGGGCGGCCGGTTACCTTGCCGGCGTGCATGCTCACCGCACCGTTGATGCGCATGAAGAAATCCATGGACGCGCCGCGGAACACTGTGCCGGCAGGGCGTTTGTCACGGCGCACATCCACGCTGCTCATGCGCACATAGCCCGCGCGGTCCACATAGTGGCCGTACAGGTTGGAGCGGTGATACACCTCTTTTTCCGACACGCGGAAGCTGCCGGTGGGTGTGCGGTTGCCGGCAACCCCGGTGGAAATTGGGGTGATGCCTGCGAGCTGACCGCCCTTGTAGAAATAGGCTCGCTGTTCACTCAAGTCGATGATGATATGTGGTGCACCGCCGATCACTTCCGGGCGCCACCAGGCGCTGCCATCGGTCATGGATCTGTGTTGCTGGTACGGGTGCGGATAGTCACCCGCCTGTGCTACCGGAGCCAGTAGTGCAGACGCTGCCAGCAGCAGACTGCCGCCCAGCAGGATTTTCTTGACGGAGCGTTTCAGAAGAGTGGAAGAGCTTTGCATGCGTACCTCATCTGCTCTCGCGAGCAATTGCAGGCAGGAATGCCGTAGCCACCGCTTCACATCATAAGAACAACGGCGGTGACCTTTTCCGGAAATTCAGGGACGAACGAACCCCTGCACCGGAGTGCACAAACCTGACCTGTGTATTTCCCCAAAGCGGCGCGCCGGTGTTTCCCGGATTGGCCGCGGGATGAGCCCTGCCGGTTGGTCTTGCAGACCTCCGGGCAAGTGAGAGGGATGGTAGGGTCAGGTTTTTTGGGGTTTTACACTTAAATGGAATGACGGGGGGCGCTGATAGACAAAAATGCGGGCAAAAAAAAGCCGGCTCAAGAGCCGGCCTCAAACAATCCAGAAGATCTGGAAAGCGTGCTTTGACGAGAGAGCAACAAAGCTGACGATCTTATTGAGAGGTAACCCTTTGAGTAACTTGTCCCGGGCTGGTTCGCTGCACTTGCACAAGTGCGCGCCAATTTCTCAATAAGTCCGAATTTTTTCCTGTTTCTTTTGTGGTGCTTACTTCTTGAGGAGAACCCGCGCGCCGGCAACCGGCAGGGTAATCTGCGCACCGTCGACGGAACCGCCGAATAAGCTCGGGGTGATATCTTCACTGCCGGCAAATTTTTCCGGCAGGGCGAATGCGGCGGGCTCGTGGCCCAGGTTCAACACCACGAAATAGCTTTCCGCTTCGCTCTTGCGCTCGAATACCAGCAGGTCATCGCCGGTTTCCACAATGGTCTGCTGGGCAGTAGCCAGCGCCGGCGACAGTGCCCGGTGCCATTGCAGCAGATCGCGGAAGCGGTTCAGCATGGAGTGCTGATCATCTTCCTGCACCGAAGCGGCAAGATGATAGTGCTCCTCCGCTACAGGCAGCCACGGCTTCACCTTGGAGAAGCCCGCATTGATCTCACCGCCGTTGAACCAGGGCATAGGGGTGCGACAGCCGTCGCGGCCCTTGAACTCTGGCCACAGGTTGATGCCGTAGGGGTCCTGCAGATCTTCGAAGGCCACATCGGCTTCCGGCAGACCCAGCTCCTCGCCTTGGTACATGCACACGCTGCCGCGCAGCATGAGCTGCATCAGGAAAAACAGCGGCGCGCGGGCGGTGGCGGTCTCGCGGTCAAAACCCTTGTTCCAGCGGGTGAAGGAGCGCGGTACATCGTGGTTGGAAATGGACCAGCAGGGCCAGCCCTCTTCGATCACCTGGCGGTTCTTTTCCAGAGTGTCGCGCAGGAACTGCGCGCTGCAGTTTTCCGACAGCAGGTCGAAGGAATACGCCATATTCAGGCGATCTTCCGTGGTGTATTCGGCCATGATCTTGTGGGTGTTGTCGTCGCCCACTTCGCCCACGGTCATGGTGCCCGGGTACTCTTCCAGCAGGGCGCGCACGCGCTGCAGGAACACCAGGTTTTCCGGCTGTGACTTGTCGTGGATGTGCCACTGGTACTCATAGCTGTTCACCGGCGGCAGGCCGTTCTTGTCCAGCTTTACCGGGCGCGGCGGGTTGTCCTGCAGCGAGCGGTTGTGGAACGCGTGGTTGATGGCGTCCAGGCGGAAGCCATCGACCCCGCGGTCGAGCCAGAAACGCAGATCCGCCAGCAGCTGCTGCTGAACTTCCGGATTGTGCAGGTTCAGGTCCGGCTGCTCTTTCAGGAAGTTGGTCAGGTAGTACTGACGGCGACGGGTGCACCAGCGCCACGCGCTGCCGCCGAAGTTGGACATCCAGTTGTTCGGTGCGCTGCCGTCCGCCTTTGCGTCCGCCCACACGTACCAGTCGGCCTTGGGGTTGTCGCGGGTCTGGCGGCTCTCCTCGAACCAGGGGTGCTGGTCGGAGGTGTGGCTCAGGATCTGGTCGATGATCACTTTCAGGCCGAGTTCGTGGGCCTTCTCGATCACCCGGTCGAAGTCTTCGAGGGTGCCGAAAATCGGGTCTACGTCCCGGTAGTCGGACACGTCATAGCCGAAGTCCGCCATCGGTGATTTGAAGAACGGCGAGATCCAGATGGCGTCTACGCCGAGAGATTTCACATAGTCGAGCTTTTGGCAGATACCGGGCAGGTCGCCGATACCGTCGCCATTGGCGTCGCAAAAGCTGCGCGGGTAAATCTGGTAAATAACGCCGTTGCGCCACCATTCCGCGTTTGTGTTGCCTGTGTGAATACCGCTCATACCGTGAGTCCGTTATTGGATACTTATTAGGTTAGGGTCAGTATGGCGACGCCGGTGGTCGCTTACCTCCTCCCCGATAGGGGGGGAGGGTGGTACGGGTGGCGGTCTGGAGGGTGATGCTCAGGGCTTATCCTGCACCGACCGCAGCAGCTGCTCCGCCAGGGCAATCGCCTCCTGGCGGTCCTTCACGTCCAGCTTCTGGTACAGGCTGCGGATATGGGTCTTGATGGTGCTGGGCGCTACCTTGAAGTGTCGCGCGATGCGCTCGTTGGAGAGGCCCGAGTGGATCGCATTCAGCACCTGCCACTCCCGCGGGGTGAGGGGGGAGTGGCGCAGGAAATCGGGTACCGCATCGCTGGCGAGGATCTCGCGCACGATGGTTTCGTCCAGTTCAATGCGGATGCCGCCGCCCAGTTCCGGCTGTTGCTGGGCGAGTTTGATCAGCTGCTGGGCCTTGTCGGCCTGCTGTTCACTGAGGGCCAGTTCCCCGGTTTCCTCCAGTGCGGCTTTCAACAGCACAATCATGGGCTTGCCGATCTGCAGGAAACTGGCGGTCAGGTCGCTCTCCTGCATGATGGTAAGCGCCGCGCGCAGATGCTCCAGTGCCAGTTCGCGGCGCTCCCGCAGCCACGCCAGGTGTGCGGCGAGCACGCGATTGCGCAGCTGGTCGGTGATGAGTCCACACTCCTCCGCGACCTGTTGCAGGCGGCCCAGCAGGCGGTTGGCGTCGGACCAGCGGTGCAGGGAAATCAGTGCGCGCACGTGGTTGCGGCCATAGCACTGCTCAAAGTGATTGCTGGGGCGGTCGGCCACCGGCTCCGCCTGCTCCTGCCAGCTGGCGATGGCCGCACTATTCTCCAGTGCCTGCCAAACGCGCATACGCGCGGCGTCGGCATTCGCCACCCAGTCTCGGTGGTAGTGCTCGCCGGCCAGCAGGTGTTCCACCCGCTCCATCCATTCCAGGCACTCGTCCTTGTCGCCGCGCGCCAGCGCTACCTTCAATAGCAGGGTGTACTCCGGCAGCAGCCAGCGCTCTCCCACCTTGCGGTTGATCTGCATCCCCCGGCGGGCGGATTCCGCCGCGCCGTCCAGATCGCCGGCTTCCCACTGCAGCTGGCCCTTAAGACGGTAGATAAATTCGGAGATCGGCAGTCCCACCAGATGGTGGTCTTCCACCAATCGCTGTGCGCGCGCCTGCAGTGCGCTGGCCTTTTTCAGTAGGCCGTTGGCAAACGCGATTTCTGTCTGCTGGCACAGTGCCCAGGCGGCGTTGGGAATATCCTGGCGGGCGAGGGTGGCTTTTTCCACCGCTTCCATATGGTGCATGGCCAGATCCAGCTCGCCGAGGCAGAAGCTGGTTTCGCCGATCACCAGCTGCGCGGCGATACGCTCACTGTCCTGTTCTTGCGGCAGTAATTCCAGAGCTTCCTGGGCGTACTCCTTGGCCTTGAGTATCTGCCCGCGGGATATAGATACCTGGGCGCGCATCGCCGCAAAGGCGCCCTCGTAAGCCTGCCACTGTTTGGGGTCTTCCCGCTGCAGCCAGCTCTCGGCGGCAGCCAGTAGTTTGTTGCAGCGCTCGTAGTCGAAAGAGTCGCGGGCGAGGCGTGCCGCCAACAGGGTGAATGAGGCGTGGCGTTTGATCTGCTCCTCGCCGAGCCAATTGAGGCTGTCGTTTAGTACACGGAACTGGCCCTCGCGCAGAAACTGCTCGCCCTGCTCGGCGATCAGGCGGTGTACCCGCTCGCGATCCTGTGCCTTGAGGGCGTGGCGCAGTGCCTCCAGCGGCTGGTTGAGTTCCTGCCAGGTGTCACTGGCGGTCTGATGCAGGCGGGTGAGTTGTTCACCGTCCCCCAGCTGGCGCTGCAGGAAGCGCGCGAACACCGGGTGGAAACGAAACCACTGGCGGCTGGAATCCTGAGCCTGCAGGAACAGACCGCGACTGGCGGCAGTTTCGAGCTGCTGTTGACCGCTGCTCTGGCCACTCAGGCGCTCCGCCAGCAGGCCGTTCACCCGGGTGAGAATGGAGGTGCGGGCGAGCAGCTGGCGCAGTTCCGGCTCCAGCCGTTCCAGTACTTCCTCCGCGAGATAGTCGAGGATATGCCCGTGCCCCTGCTCCAGTTCTCCCAGGTAGCGGTCCACCTCCTCCTGGTTGCGCACCGACAGCGCGAACATCTGTACCGCCGGTGGCCAGCCCTCGGACAACTGGTGCAGCTGGGCCACTCGGTCGCTGCCAAGGGCAAAGGGCAGGCGCTGGGCCAGCAGCTGGGTGGTTTCATCGATGGTCAGTGCCAGGTCGTCTGCGCTCAGCTCCAGCAGTCGGCCCTGCAGGCGCAGGGCGCCGAGACCCAACGGCGGCTGGCTGCGGCTCGTGATAACCACGCCGATACCGGCGGGCGCGTGGCGCAGCAGAAAGCGGGTGGCGTCATGCACCACGGGGTTGTCGATCTGGTGGTAGTCGTCGAGCACGATGCGCAGCTCGCTGGGGAGCTGGCGCAGCTCCGCCAGCATCTGGCTGATCACCAGGGACGGATCGAGGTTGTGCTGCGCGGCGAGAATCTTGCTGGTTTCCGGCACGCCGTTGCCGGTGGCGCGGTGCACGCTTTCCACCAGGTAGCGGCAGAACTGGCCCGGTTCGTTGTCGCCGCTGTCCAGGGAGTACCAGGCCACCGGATTGTCCTGCTCCGCGGCCCAGGAACTGACCAGCGTGGTCTTGCCGTAACCCGCGGGGGCAGTGACCAGTAACAGCTGGTCACTCTGGCTCTGCTCCAGCAGCGACTGCAACCTCGGTCGTTGCAGGGTATGTTCCGGGCAGTCAGGAAGGCTGTACTTGGAGGCTAATAGCATGGCGTTGACCGGGTTGCGAACGGAAAACCAAATGAATGCATCGGGCGCAATTGTACAACTTTAGTGTACGAGCCCGGCCTTTCGTGTGCGTCCTCCCCCAGGGGGGAGGACGCACACGAAGCAAGCTGCCGGGTTTCCACAGGCAGAAAAAAGCCGGCACAAGGCCGGCTTCAAGCAGAGATACGATGAGAGAGTTCGATCACCACGTGTTCACACACTGTGATCTGGGGGAACTGGTTAGTTTGACGAAGTGTTGGCACTTAAGTTCCTTGCTGACAGATAAAAATTTTCAGAAACTTTTCCCGCGCGGGAAAAGACATAGATATTGGCGCGGCATTCATCTTTGCTGGCGCGATTCTTCCCATTGCTATCTTCCAATGGTACTTTTCCGAGCTTGTGGTATTCAGGTCACAGCTCGTTATTAGATAGGCAGCACAAATTCCACAATTTCACGATGCGCGGGCAAACCCCGGCGAGGTATTCGCATCCAATAAGAAAACCAAGAACAAATACTCGCGGGAGTGAACATGGCTGATCTGGTAATCCTTGCAGCACCGGGCATGGGTGCCGTGGACGAGGGCTTTGCCGAGCCGCTGTTTCAGGCGCTTAAAAACAGTCTCGGGGATGATTGGTCCCGTATCCACGCCGATACCATCCTCTGCCAGGGGCACCTGCAGCCCAATCTGGAGCGGGTGTTCGAGGCCATGCAAAAGCGTGATATGGACTACCTGCGCGCGCGCAAGTTTATGCTCTACGGCCTCGCCGAGGGCTCTGCCCAGCTCTCCGACATCCACCACCGCGGCGGCAACTACGACAAGACCCAGCAGGCCATCTACCAGACCTTCGAGCGTGCAGCCAAAGCCACCAGTGACAACGCCCCGGTTATTCTGCTCAGCCACTCCATCGGTTGCTGCATCCTCTCCAATTACCTGTGGGACGCCCAACGGGCCACTATCAACCACGGCATCTGGCGCGATGGCGGTCCCAAAGGCGTGCACAAAGGCTCCGCCAAAGACCTTTTCCTGCGCGGCAAGACGCTCGCCCACTGGTACACCCTGGGCGCCAGTAACCCCCTGTGGACCGCCGGTATGGCGCGCGACCAGATCCAGGCGGTGACCTCCGACACCCGCGGTTACAACTTCCGCTGGAAAAATTTCTACCACCCGGACGACCTCTTCGGCTGGCCGCTTAAGCCCCTGAGCCCCTCCTACAACCAGGCCGTCTACCGCGACTTCGAGACCCGCCCCCTGGCGGACTGGAGCGCCGCCAGCTGGGGTCCGCAACTGGTGTCCCATGATGGCTACTGGCAGAGCGAGATGGTGCAGAAGAACCTGATTGAGGATGTGGCAGAGCTGCTGAAAAAATCCACTGCGCGCAGGCCTAGCCCTCTCCACCGCGCGACAGCCATAGCCTGAGCAAGCTCAAAGCACCAGGGCCACCTTAGCCGGATAAGACTTCCGGGGGTTATAATCGCCCCCGAAGACTAAACAGGTATTCCCATGGCTCTGCAATTTCACTCGGTCCCCGTCACGCCTTTCCAGCAAAACTGCACCCTACTGTGGTGCGACGACAGCAAGCGCGCGGCGGTTGTTGACCCGGGTGGTGACATCGACCGCATCCTCAAAGCCGTCGAAGAGCGCGGCCTCAAGCTGGAGAAAATTCTCCTCACCCACGGCCACCTCGACCATGTCGGCGGCACCGCGCCCCTGTCACGCCAGCTCAATCTCCCGGTTGAAGGGCCGCACCAGGCAGACCAGTTCTGGATCGAAAAAATCGTCGTCCAGGCCCAGATGTACGGCTTCCCGCCGGTGGAAACCTTCACCCCCGACCGCTGGCTCAAAGACGGCGACACCGTCACCGTCGGCGACGAGGTCCTGGAAGTGGTGCACTGCCCCGGGCACACCCCCGGCCATGTCATCTTCTTCCATCGCGCCAGCAACCTGGCGCTGGTGGGCGACGTCCTTTTCGCCGGCTCTATTGGCCGCACCGACTTCCCCATGAGCAACCACCAGGACCTGATTGACTCCATTACCAAAAAGCTCTGGCCTTTGGGGGACGCGGTAAAATTCATTCCCGGCCACGGCCCGATGTCCACCTTCGGACAGGAGCGGCAGACCAACCCGTTTGTGGCGGACAAACGCTTCGGCTGATTCAGCGCAGGTTCACTGGCAGAGTTGTGAAATAAAGCCGTAAAACCGGCGGACAAGAATATGAAAACCTGGAAACGGCTCGCTCTCCTGACACTACCCGCGGTCGTCGCCCTGAGTGGCGGCTGTGCCGTAATTTCTGAAGATGAATGTCAGGCCGGCCTCTGGTACGAGCGCGGTATCGAAGACGGTGCCCGCGGTCGCAGTCAGGGCACGGTTTACCAGATCGCACAGAAGTGTCACGAATACGGCGTGCGCACCGATACCGAAGCCTGGCTGCGTGGGCACGAAGAGGGCGTCGAGCAATACTGTACGCCGGAAAATGGCTTCGTGGTCGGCCGTCGCGGAAGCAATTACGAGGGCGTCTGCACCGGCCCCACCGCGGACCTGTTTCTTGTCAATTACCAGAACGGTCTGGCGGTGTACCAGGCCGAGCAACAGTACATTGCCCTGGAGCGGCGCTACTATGAGACGGAGCGTGAAGTACACAGGATAGAGAATGCGCTGGAAGAAGTGGAAACAAAGGAGGAGGCAAAGTCTCTGCGCAGCCAGCGCCGCAACCTGCTGCGCGAGATGCGCCATCTGGAAGCTGAGATGATGCGCTTTGGCGGCTTTGGTGCTTTCAATCCGTTTCTGTTTTATTGATATTCACGGCACTCAAACGTGAAATCAACGAGGTAATCCCATGGCGATCTGGCACGGCGCCCCAACGGTAGAAAGTATCAATCAGAGCATGGGCAACTGCATGCCCAGCTATCTCGGAATGCAGGTCACCGAATTGGGTGATGACTTTATTGTCGGCACCATGCCGGTAGAAGACCGCACCCGTCAGCCCTTCGGCATCCTCCACGGCGGTGCCAGTGTGGCACTGGCGGAAACCCTGGGCTCCATGGCTGCAAATATGGTGGTGGATAACAGCAAGTTTTACTGCGTCGGTCAGGAGATCAACGCCAACCACTTGCGCCCGGTGTCGGATGGCCTGGTTACCGGAAAAGCGAGTGCGGTGCATATTGGCCGCAGCAGCCAGGTCTGGGAAATCCGTATTCACGATGCCAACGGCAAGCTCAACTGTATTTCCCGTATCACCATGGCCGTGGTGCCGGTGCCATCCCAATAATTTTTCTTGGTGATTCTGTTTCTGTCGTGACTGCGGATCTGTTTACGTTTGAGGAAGTTTCCTACCGTTTATCCCGTTCCCCGCGCCGCAAGCGTCTCGGGTTGGTGGTGACGGAAAAGGGCGCGGAGGTGCGGATTCCCCAGCGCTGCGCAGAGCGTCACGGCCATCAGTTCCTGCGCGATAACATCGCCTGGGTGCGTGAGCAGTTGCGCGGCCTGGAACATCGTCAGGCCCAGGTGCCGGAACATCATTTTGCATTCGGTGCGCGGTTTCCATGGTTGGGTAAACCTCTGGAATTGGACCGTGCGGCTTGCGCGGCGGATGCGGGAATTCGCGATGGCTATCTCCAGTTGTACTGCCGCGCGCGCGAACCGGATGAGGAACAGATTCAGTCGGCGTTGCAGAAGCTCTACCAGCGCGAAGCGCTGGCAACACTGAGCGAAAAATCCCGTTATTTTGCCGGCCTGTTGGGGCTGGAATTTTCCTCGGTAAAAGTCCGACGCACCCGCAGCAAGTGGGGGCACTGCACCATTCGCGGCGAGTTGCAGTACAACTGGCTGGTGTGTCTCGCGCCCGAACCGGTGGTGGATTATCTGGTGATTCACGAGGTCTGCCACTTACGCCATCACAACCACAGCCGGGCGTTTTGGGATCTGGTGGCGAGCCTCTGCCCCGACTACCGGACGTTGCGACGCTGGTTGAAGGAAAACGGGCATCGGTTGCAGCTTTGAGGCTTTGCCGCCACTCGGCCTGGTCTGCGCCTGGAATGCAGGAGTGCCCACAACACTGCGCAAGATTCTACTTATCCCGCCCAATCTGGCGTAAACTCCCAAAATCATTTTCAAGGCAAGCCGGTATGGAATTGGAACCACTCGGAGACGATTTTGAGGAAAACTGCGACCGCTTTCTGCCGGAAGCGGTAGACCAGGGGTGCGTTTGGGCGCTGGAAGGGGAAGAGGGGTTCGCGCTGTGTGAGTCCGAGACCCGTCCCGGTACCGACGTCATGCCCTTCTGGTCCCAGCGGGAATTCGCCGAAGCGCATATCGCCGACGACTGGGCCGATTACCAGGTGGTCGCCATCGACCTCGAAGAGTTCATGGACGACTGGCTCACCGGCATGCATGACGACGTACTGCTCGTCGGCATCAACTGGAACGACGAACTGGAGGGGGAAGAGATCGAACCCCTCGACCTGCTCGAACAGCTGGAACAAGAACTCGAATAACGCCAGCGGGCTGCGCAAAAATCAAACAAAAACAATGCGGCGACAACGATCTCGGAATGCGCCGCCACACCGGAAACAAATCTCCAAAGGGAGGTCTGAGGTGAGTCAGTTTTCAGGGGTACAGAGCGTCATCTACGGCGTCGGTAATCTGGAAGAAGCCAAGGCGTGGTATACCACCCTGCTGGAAGTGGAACCCTACTTTGACGCCGAGTTCTATGTCGGCTTCAACGTCGGTGGTTTCGAACTGGGGCTGAACCCGGACGCGCGCAACGTGACCAGCCGTGCAGATGGTGTTGTGGCCTACTGGGGCGTTGCGGATATCGCTGCCCAGGTCGAGCGTATGAACGGCCTCGGAGCGCGGCAACATGGCGAAATTGTCGACGTGGGCGAGGGCATACTCATGGCGAGTTTCCTCGACCCCTTCGGCAACGTCTTCGGGTTGATCCAGAATCCCCACTTCAAACTGACACCAACCCCGTCCGAATAAGACCGAGCGCAGTTTTGGAGCAGTAAACGTGAGCAAGCCCCCCGCCAAGCGGTTCCGCCCCTCCGATCAGAGTTTCGCCGCTGAAAGCCTGGCGCAGATCGGTCGCGGTTACGTGGTCCCGGACCGGGTGGCGCTGATCACCGGCTGCTCCAGCGGCATCGGTCGCGAACTGGCACTGGCGCTGCACGCCCGCGGCACCATCGTCATCGCCACCGCCCGTCGCGCGGAGAGCCTGCAGGAACTGGCGGATGTGGGCATCGCTACCGAGGCTCTGGATGTCAACAACCAGGCCGACATCAACCGCGTGGTACACGCCATCAAGACGGCCTACGGGCGCCTGGATATCCTCGTCAACAATGCCGGCTACGGCCAGATGGGGCCGTTGCTGGAACTGGATACCCGCGCGCTGGAAGCCCAGTTCCGCACCAACGTATTTGCACCCATGGCTCTGTCCCGGGCCTGTGCGCCGCTGCTGAAGTCCCGCCGCCACGGGGTTATCTGCAATATCGGTTCCGTGTCCGGGGTGATGCCGACCCCGTTCTCCGGCGCCTACTGCGCCTCCAAATCCGCCCTGCATACCCTCTCCGATGTGCTGCGCCTGGAGCTGAAGCCCTTTGGTATCCGCGTGGTAACCGTACAGCCGGGAGCCATCGCCTCCGAATTCGGTCGCCACGCTGAATCCTCCCTGCGAGGTATTCTGGCGCCGGATTCCTGGTACAAGCGCAGTGAAGACCATGTGCGCGCCCGCGCCGTGGAATCGCAGCAAAACGCCACCCTGGCGCGAGATCTGGCGCGTGAACTGGCCGCCGAACTGCTACGCAAACGCCCCGCGCCCCTGCTCAGAATCGGCAATAAAAGCAGTTTGCTGCCGTGGATGGCCCGCTGGCTACCCCGCTGGCTGCGAGACCGCTTGCTGGCAAAGCGCTTTGGTTTGAAGCGACTGCAGTTCTCCAATCAATAGCGGAAACGAATTTCTGCTCCGAGTAGCGCCCACTGCGCAGCCACAAATCCACTATGTTTGTGGCTAGCCCACTGATTTTCTGCGGGCAAAACAGCCTCGGATTCCCGCCCTTCTATGACTTTCGACCAGATCGTTATTCTCGCCATTATTGCCATCACCATCGTGCTGTTTATCTGGGGCCCCTGGCGCCACGATATGGTGGCACTGGCGTCTCTGCTGGCCTGTGTGTTTACCGGCCTGATTGAACCCGAGGATGCCTTTACCGGCTTCGGCCACCCGGCGGTGGTGACCGTGGCCTGCGTGCTGGTTTTGAGTCGCGGACTGCAGAGCACCGGGGCCATGGATGTGCTGGCGCAAAAGGTGGTTCCGAAGAAAAGCGGCGTCACCCTCGCGATCGGTACACTCACTGCCCTCGGCGCGGGTATGTCCGGCTTTATGAACAACGTTGGCGCCATGGCACTGCTGATGCCGGTGGCGACAGATCTCGCCGACCGCTACGAGCTGCCACCGGGGCGGGTGCTGATGCCGCTGTCTTTCGGCACCATTCTCGGCGGTATGACCACGCTGATTGGCACTCCTCCTAACCTTATCGTCTCCGGCTTCCGCGCCAGTGCCGGCGCCGGCAGTTTCGGCATGTTCGATTTCACCCCGGTGGGGCTGGTGGTGGCGCTGGTGGGGGTGCTGTTTGTGGCACTGATCGGCTGGCGGTTAGTGCCGGCGCGCACTCAGGTGGGGGCGAATACGTTCGAAACCGGCACCTATCTCACCGAGGCTCTGGTGGGGGAAAAGAGCGCCGCCATCGGCAAGTCGCTGGTAGAACTGGTGAAAATGATCGGTGACGAAGATGCACAGGTGATTGGCCTGGTGCACAACAACGCGCGGGTATCCACCGCCATGCCGGGCCTGCGGGTGCGCGCCGGGGATTTACTGGTAATCGAATCCGAGCCGGAATCCCTGTCTGCTGTGCTGTCCAGCCTCGGGCTGACCCTGGCGGCGGACCCGGCCAATGATGAAAAGGAGAAAAAGGACAAAGACAAGGGTGACAAGGAAGCGAAAGCTGACGGCGCAGAACAGGGGGAAGACAAAAAAACGGCGGAGATGAAAACGTCGGCCTCCACTCTGCACAAGGATGTCGACCTGAGTACAGTGGAAGTTCCCCCCGAGCTTGGGCGCACCGGGGAGGCCGCGCAAAATGTGGAGGAAGCCGGGGACAAACAACGAGATGGCGAGCGACGCGCGGAGCAGCGAAAGGAGACGGAAGAGAAGCGCGCCCGCGATCGCGCCGAGGTGGTGATGCGGGAGCTGGTGGTGCTGCCCGACTCCTACCTGATCGGGCGCACCGCGCAGAACCTGCGCCTCGCCGGTCGCTACGAGATCAACCTGCTGGCACTCTCCCGCCAGGGCCGCCGCTCGGTCAAACGCTTGCGCTCGACGCCGTTGATGGGCGGCGATGCGCTGTTGATGATGGGGACAGAAGACAGCCTGCGCAATTTTGCCAATGAGCAGCGCTGTGTACCGCTGGCGCAGCGGGATATCACCATTCCCAACAAGGAAAAAGCCTACGTGGCGCTGATTGCCATGGCGCTGGCGGTGGCGGGCGCGGCATTTGGCCTGTTGCCGGCGGCGATATCCTTTGCCACCTGTGTGCTGGCGTATATGGCGCTGAAGGTAGTGCCACTGCGCAATGTATATGAGTCCGTGGATGGCTCGGTGATTGTGCTGTTAGGGGCGCTTATTTCGGTGGCACAGGTGATGGAGTCCAGTGGGGCGGCGGATGTGGTGGCGAAGTCGATGCTGGATACGGTGGCGCAGGGCAACCCGGTGGTGGCGCTGGTGCTGATACTGGTGGTGACAATGACGCTGTCGGATTTTATGAACAATGCGGCGACGGCGGCGGTGATGTGCGCGATTGCCCTCAGTGCGGCGGACCAGCTGAATGTAAACCCGGACAGCTTCCTGATGGCGGTGGCCATCGGGGCATCCTGCGCCTTCCTGACGCCGGTGGGGCACCAGAACAATACGCTGATCCTGGGGCCCGGCGGGTTCAAGTTTGGCGACTACTGGCCGATGGGGCTGCCGATGGAACTGCTGGTTATTGCGGTATCTGTGCCCATGTTGCTGTGGGTGTGGCCGCTTTAGGCCACATCGTCATCCGGTGTCGCTGCCAGATCTGCCAGGTACTTGCCGCAGAAACGCAGTGCGTCGGTGACCGTGACGATCCCCGCAAGATCGCCATCCTTCATCACCAGCACCGAGCCTATCCCGGTGTCTGCCATGGCCTGCAGGATTTTATCCAGCGGGTCGTGAATATCGGCGATGTAGGGGCGGCGAGCGCAGACATCGCGCACGTAGAGTTGCTGTTCCTCGAGGCGGTGGCCCGGTGACTGGACCCGCTCGATATCTCCGCGGGAGATGACGGTCTCAAGGTCGCCGTCACGGGTGACCGGCAGGTGGTGGACGCGGTGCTCCTCCATCAGCGCTTCGGCGGCCTCGATGGGAGCGTCTATGTCGATATGGTAGGGGAATGGCGTCATCAGTGCCGCCAGTGTAGGCATACGGTGGATATCCCGTACTTTGGCCATAAGCCTGGGTACTCCTTGGCAGGTTGCGACTCGAATTCGGACTCCGGGGCGGTGCCCGCTTGCGGTAAAACGCCCAACAAGAATAGAACGAAGACGGAATAATACCCGCTAAATAAAAAACTATTCGCCCTGTTGGCTATTTAGAGGCAAATCAGTATTATGCGCAGCGCCTGGCCAGAGGTCCCATTTTGGGGGTTCTTTTATTGGCGGGTTTTGGGTTTAATATCCGGGCCCGGGTTGAATAGCCGGCAACTGGCATTATCTATAGTCATATCTTTGGATCGTTATTTAATTGGACTATCGGCCTTATGCCGTTTTGGGTCGAACGTTTGATTATTGGTCCGGGCTTGCGTTGAAAGGCGCGGTATTTCGGCGAATCCAGATACCCTAATTGCTTATACGCGGGGTTAAATCCCAGCCAGTACGCCTGTTCAAATTGTATTTCTTTACAAAGAAAACGGTTGACGCGCCGATATTCGAGAAAGCGGGCAGTTTTACCTATCATTTGCTGCAATTCGAGTAATACGTTTTGAATCTGGCACTGAAAGTTCTGTTTGCGGCTATCTGTATATGGGCGCAATGCGACATTTCGGGCTTATATTTGATTGATTGATTCAGAACGGCGATTTCGAAACCGCGCCATCTATTCGGCGGGAGTTTTATCGGGATGGTCATCGTTGAAGCGGTGATTCATCGTTCAAAACGCACTATCAAAAACAGAAATTTTTATATATATCGAGGCTCAATATATATGTTCCAAGAATACGATCAGATCGAGCAGCAAATCGCCGAGCACCAGGCCCGAATCGAGGAGCTTCAGGAGCAGATGGCGAAGGCAGAGCGCAAGAAGCAGGGCGTAATCGCTTTCGACAAGGCGCTGGTCAATCTGGCGGCGGAATACGACATGGACGAGGAAGAACTGTACAGCGCGCGCGGTGAGCAGATCGTTGAGTGGCTGGTTGGTCAACTGGGCAATGATGATGCGCCGGACTACGTTCGCACCCTCAAGGCCCGCGTGGCCCGCACCCTGAAGCGTGACGCAGAGGCTCCCCGTCGCAGCGCCGGCCGCAAGGCCACTGCTGCTGCCAAGCCCGCGGAACCCAAGCTGGAAACCGGTCACTACCGCAACCCCTACACCAATGCCACCATCGAAAAGAAAAAGCGCAACCCCAAGCAGTTGAACCAGTGGGTTGCCGAGCACGGCCTGGAGAAGGTGCAGAGCTGGAAGATCTAAGCCCGCAGCATCCTGAATGATGAAAAAGCCCCCGGTAGTCCCAGCTACCGGGGGCTTTTTTGTTTTCGCGGTGCCGGTTTCGGGGACAATGTCGCTCAATTTGCGCCAATCGGAATATTCCGGCGCTAGCCGTTAAACGGGAGCGGGGCCTTTCAGCAATACTTTTGAAGCCGTTAATTTGTATTCGCGCGTTTACAGCGGCGGATTCGATGTTGAAGTGCGACAAGGAGTACCCCGTGCCAGTGAGGCTAGCAATACCGGGTGTCGACCGCTTTCCCACTGGGTACCAGTCCGAGCGACCGGTACTCAATCTGGTTTTGATCCTGTGTTTGTACCTTTGCCTGTGCCTCGCCCTCGGCGGATGTGGCTCCGGCAGCAAGTCCGACAGTGACCGTGCCCTCGGTAGTCGCAGCAGCTCCAGCAGCTCCGGAGGGGGCAGCAGTTCCAGTTCCAGCAGTGGCGGTGCCGTTGGCAGCGGCGCGGAATTGAGCGGCAAATTCTCCGGCGGCATCCAGGGCCTGTACTACGAGACGCCGAGTTTTTCCGGGCTCACCGACGCCGACGGCACCTATCGCTATCGCGACGGCGAAGAGGTGCGCTTTTCCCTCGGTGGTATCCAGCTCGGAACGGCGCTCGGGGCAGCGGATCTCAGTCTGTTCGACCTTGCGGGCAGTGCGCCTCTGACTGCGGAGGTGGATCTGCGGGTGGCACTGGAAGATCACCAGCGGGTGGATGCACTGGATCTCGTCTCCAACATAATGCTGTTGTTGCTCACCCTCGACCGCGACCAGGACCCCACCAACGGCATTGATCTCACCGACTGGGACGCGGACCTGGCCGACTACCGCGTGGATTTCGCCTTCGACCTCTATGCCTTTCCCTATCGCCGCGGGGTGGATTCGCTGCCCGCGATCAAGAGCGCCTTCGACATCAAGTATCAGGTGCCACTCGATGTCCCGCTGCTGTACCTCTACGAGGCACTCGGCATTGTGGTGCCGGTGCGGGTGCCGATCCGCGAAACCCGGGATTTCGCCGATGACGGCAGCATCGACCAGGACGTGCGCTGGGACTACAACAGCCTTGGCCTGCCGCGGGAAATCCGTCTCACGATCGTGCCGGACAGCAGCGACTACTGGCGAGAACGGCTGAGCCTGGAGTACGACAGTCTCGGACGCCGCGATTTCATGTTGCGGGAAACCGACACAAATCAAGATGGCTTCGTGAACTTCTTTTACCGCTCCGAGTTTTTCTACAGTGAGCGCGGCTTTCTCTATGAAATCCTCGAAGAAGACGGCCAGTTGGAGGTAAGCGATCGCCGGCGCTACCGATTTGAATACGACAACGGAGGCAACAATACGCTGTTCGTATTTGAGCAGGACAACATTGTGAACACCGGTGTCGTCGGCGTTGTCGATGGCATTCTCGACAATATTTTCCGCGTGCGCAGTCTGTATGACGACCGCGGCTTGCTGGAGTTGCGCGAGGAGGAGACCGACTTAAACGCCGACGGTCGTCTTGAGCGCCTTCAACGATTCGAGTTCGGTTACAACAGTGCGGGCCTGCTGGTCGAGCAGATTGATACCCTGGATAACGGCCAGACCATCGACATAGATGGTGTGGTGGATGTGCGCAATGAAGTCGGTTATCGCTACAGTGCCGCTGCGCGCTTGCTGAGAGAAATACAGCGCATCGATGACAACGGCGATGGGGTGGTGGATCGGGAAAATACCTACGACTTTGTCTATCTCAGCAGTGGTTTGTTGCGTGAGCAGACCTGGTCGTTCGATACGGATGCCGACGGCCGTGTGGAATCCCGGCGTATTTTTACTTATCGCTACAACAGCGACGCGCTGCTGACACAGGTAAAAATGGAGTTGGATAACGACGCCGATGGCAGCATCGAAGCCAGCGAAGTAACTGACTACCGCTACAACAGCCGCGGCCAGCTGCGGGAAACCGTCGTCGCCACCTTCAACGACGCCGGCGACCGTCAGAGTCTGCTGACGTTTACCCGTGTCTACGGCGCCCGCGGAGAATTGCTCGACTGGTATCGGGTCGGGGAGGGCTTCACCGGTACCACCAACACACTGCTGCACCTGCGCTGGCAGTACCTGCAGATCGACGACGGCCTGCGCTACCTGATTGACCACTACAGTTATCGCCAACCGGCGTATACGGAAATCGGGATCACCGATGTGTATTTGCCCTGTATCAACTACCGTTTCGCGGAAGCCGGCACCCTGTGTGCGGTGAGCTGGCCGCTGGAGTGGAAATTTCACTGGGCAGAAGTATGGAAGGCGCCGGGTGTCAATCTCGGTGGGCCTGTGGTCATCAGGCCCGGAGATGTGTTGCCGACCGCGTACTGAAACGCGTGTTTCCGCACGGGGCCGGCAATAGCGTTAGCGCACAGGGAATACCCGTCAGTGCATTTTCAGGCGTGGTTTGACGAAGCGGTTGGCCTGGCCGATGAGGTACAGCAGCATCGCCTTTGGCCAGCCGTGCAGCGCTGCGAGATGCATGCGGTACAACGAGCGGTAAGCGAGGCCGGCGAGGCGCCCTTCGATGGTGAGGCTGCCTTTGACCAGCCCGCCCATCAGGCTGCCCACCGCGTCGAACTTGGACAGCGACACCAGTGAGCCGTGGTCCTTGTAGGTAAACGGCTGCAGCGGTGCCTCTGGTTTTTCCACCAGATTGATCAGGTTGTCGCGCGCCGTCTTTGCCATCTGCTGGGCGGCCTGGGCGCGCGGCGGCACCTTGTGCTCCTGTGCGTCGATACAGCCGGCGCAATCACCCAGTGCGAAAATATTCGGGTCGCTTTTGCTGCGCAGGGTCGCTTCCACCTCGATCTGGTTCTGGCGATTCAGCGCCAGCCCATCCAGCTGCTGGAGAAAATCCGGCGCCTTCACACCCGCTGCCCACACGCGGATATCCGCGGGAATCTCCTCGCCGTCTTTGGTGACAAAGCCGTTGGCGTTTGCCTCTGCCACCTGGGTGCCGGTGAGCACCCGCACACCCAGATTGGTGAGCTCCTTGGCGGAACTGTTGCCGAGGCGCGGCGGCAGCGCCGGCAGCAGGTGCGGGCCGGCTTCGATCAGTGTCACCTTGAGGTCGCCGTTCTTGATGCGCCCGTAATGGCCCATCTCGTGCACCGCGTCCACCAGTTCCGCCGCCAGTTCCACCCCGGTGGCACCGCCGCCGACGATGGCGATCGCGACGGTGTCGCGCACGCGGTTTTCCAGCTGCAGGAAGCGATCGAGCAATTTGTTGTGGAACTTCTGCGCCTGTTCCGCACTGTCGAGAAACTGGCAGTTGTCGCGTACCCCCGGGGTGTTGAAATCGTTGCTCTGGCTGCCGAGGGCGATTACCAGGTAGTCGTATTCCAGTTCGCGCGCGGGCACCAGCGGCTTGCCGTCTTCACCGCATACTTCCGCAAGCTCAATGGTTTTTCCCCCGCGGTTGAGTCCCTGCAGGCTGCCCAGTTCAAAGTGGAAGCCGTTGGCGCGCGCGTGTACCTGGTAATTCAGAGCGTCTAGGCTGGAGTCGAGGGCGCCGGTGGCCACCTGGTGCAACAGCGGTTTCCAGATATGGGTGCGGTTCTTGTCGATCAGGGTGACTTGTGCGGCGGGGGATTTGATGCGGCGGCCAAAGCGATTGAACGCGAAGTGACGGCCGAGACTGGTGGCGAGCTGCAGCCCGCCGGCGCCGCCACCGACGATGACGATTTTTTTCATGACAGAGTTTCCTGTAGAGCTAAAAAATTCTGTGCTCTTCTCGTCTACCGCTGCTGCGGTGCGCTCTCTGTGATGACCTTACGGTTCTTGTTTGCGTGTTTTGGCTTTTGCCGACAGGCGGCCTTAGGCTGGGCCGCTGATGTCAGCGGCAGATATTACCGGGGCGGAGGTATTTCGCAATCAAAGAATGGTTACAGCGGAAATGATCTCCGCAACATATGGTTGGTGTGCTGGGTGCGCGGGAAACTCAGGAAATCATTTCCGTGTAGCGCTGGGCCATTTTTTTCCAGTCGCCACTGCGCGCCAGATAGACCGGTTGCGGTGGGCTGGCCTGCGGGTCACGACCCGCCGGCAGTTCATCCACAAAACCGATCACGGCGGCGTGGCGACAGCCGGCAGCGTGCAATGAGGAGATGCAGCTCTCTGCGTGCACAGCCGGTACCGACGCGAGCAGCCCACCGCAGGTCTGCGGGTCCACCAGCAGCGGCAGGTGCGGCTCTGTCTGCCAGGCGGCGGGGTTCTGCAGGGCGTTGTAGGCGCGCGTGTTGTGCCGGTGCAGGCTGGAAAACAGACCGCGCTCAGCACAATAAGTGGCGCCGGGGAGCAGTGGCAGTGCGTCGGCAAACAGGCTGGCACCGAGTTTTGGTTCGTACTGACCGCTGGACCGGGCCGGCGAAACCGGGTGGTTGCCGTCCCGCCACTGCAGCATTTCCAGCAAGTGGCCGAGCAGGCCGAAGCCGGTGATGCCGGTGAGTGCGCTGGCGTTGTTATGCGCGAATATTTCCGCGGCGCTGGCGTTGCTCTGCAGCATCACTTCCAGCGCCTGTTGCAGCCAGCGGCCGCGGGCCCGGCCCTGGCCCTCGGCGGCAAACAGGGTGCCGATGCCCAGCGGCTTGGTCAGGATCAGGCAGTCGCCAGCGCGCATATCCGATTTGTTCAGCAACTGCTGGGGATCGGCAATACCGCTTACCGTCAGCCCCAGTTGCAGCTCCGCGCCCTCGGCGGTGTGGCCGCCACTCAACACGCAGTTGTGCTGGTTGAGTTCACGCACCGCGCCGTCCAGCAGTTGCTGCAAATCGCGGGCGATGAGTTCTGGTGCTGACAGCGGCAGGGTCACCAGCGCCTGTGCGGTGACCGGTTGTGCGCGCGAGGCAAATAGATTGGAAAGCGCGTGTAGCGCGGCCAGGCGCCCGAACAGCCAGGGGTCTGCCACCGGAGCGCGCAGCTGGTCCGAACTCTGTACCAGCAGTTTGCCCGCTGGCAGCTTGATTACCGCGGCATCGTCGATCAACAAGGCGGACTGCTGGTGGGGCGGGCCTGCCAGAGCGCGGTGCAGGATATCCGCGCTCACCTTGGCACCACAGCCGTTGCTGCGCACCCCGGCGACACTGTGGCTGTTGCGCTGGCTGAGTCCGTGAAGCGCGGGGCGCAGCAGTTTTTGCAGTGACTTGGATCGCGGTTGCGAAGTCCCGCTCGGCAGCGCCCGAAAGCGCGCGATAAATTTCCGGTCGCGGAGGTCTTTCCAGTGCCACAAGGCGCTTGCGGCAGCAGCGATGCCGCTGTGATTAGCCACTGCGCGCTGGCCACCGCAGGTGAGCAGGTTGAGTAAATCCCGGCGCGGCCGGTAGCGGGTGAGTGGTTGCTCCAGCAGGCTGGCGCGCAAGTTGCGATACAGTGTGTGCCCCTGGGCTAACGCATGCGCGGCGGATTTCGGAATGGGTGTGTTTACCAGGCTGGCAACGTCGCCGGCGGCGAAGATAAATGGATGGTTGGTGCGCAGGTATTCATCCACCTGTACAAAGCCGTTCTGGTCCAGCGCCAGCCCGGATTCGGCAAGCCACGGCGGGGCCGCGGCCTCGGTGCACAGCATCACCTTGTCCATGGGCAGGAACTGCCCCTCGTCGCCGTGCACCCCGCGGTGGGTGATTTCCGTCACCCGCCAGTTGCGATGCACATGTACCTTGAGCCGGCTCAATTCCCGCGCCACCAGTCGGCGTGCCAGCAGTGGGTATTCCGGGGGCAATTTGTTGCCGGTACTAATCAAGTGGATTTCCACGCGGCCGCTGTAAACCGGTTCCTCCAGTGCCCAGGACATGGCCATGGCGAGCTCGCAACCGCCGGCACCGCCGCCGACTACTCCCAGGCGCACGGGTTGGTGCACGGTCTGAATCTGTTGCTTCAGCTGTTGCCAGTGGTGGTGGAAATGGCCGACGGGTTTGACCGGAATAGCGAGCTCCGAGCCGGTGATGGCGCGGCTGGGGGTGGCGCCCACGTCGAGGGATAACAGGTCGAATTCCAGATCCGGTCTTCCCAGCAGGGAGACGCGGTTGTTCTCGGGATCTATCTGATGCGCGCAGGCCTGGATAAAACGGGCACCGGCGGCGCGACACAGACGCGGCAGGTCGATGTGGATATCGCTGAAACTGTAATGGCCCGCCACCATGCCCGGCAGCATCCGGGAATAGGCGCCCAGTACCTGTGGTGATACTAGGGTAAGGCGCACTCCCGGTAGCGGATTCTGCGCCCATTTCTGTAACAACATGGCGTGGCTGTGGCCGCCGCCGACCAACACTATGTCCTGGTAGTGTGGATGCTCCTGCATGGTCTGATCACCTGAATAATTCGCCGTTCCCGGACTGCCTGAATACTGTGACCGTTTTGCCGCAGCTACGATCCCACCGGGGCATCGCGCACGGATCCGTACCAAGTTGATTGAGGTGTAAACAGTGTAACGGTGCGCAGCGTTTTAGCACGGGTCGGACGCCCGCTTTTGAGGCATGTGGCGTCTCAAATAATAATTCGGAGCGGAACGAGCACTGCAAACGACATAAAAATTGTGCGATGAAAATTGGGGCGACAACTTGCCAATGGCGGCTGGTCTTTAATGTAGGAGGCGCACGAGCGATAAAAATACGCGGTGCGCGCGAATTATTCAGTGCGCCGAGCTTAGATGTCCAAACACCAGGAAACGGAACCCGCCGAATACAGAGGAGCCCGCCGCCTGTTGTGGCTGCTGGTGTTCTTTTTGCTTTTGCTTGGCGCGTTGAACATTTTTGTCTCCGCTGTGTTACCAGGTGCGGTGCAGCGCTGGCTGCACGAGCGCGGTTTGGAAGCGCAGATCGAATACCTGAATGTTTCCCTGCCGAGCCTGCGCGCACATCTTCGCGGCGTGCGCGTACACAATAAATCCGACCGCGGTTTTCAAGTGGGGGAGGCCACCCTGGGCCTCAGCTGGTGGCAACTGCTGCGCGGAAAAATTCACGTCAAACTGGTGGAGCTTGAAGACGTCTACATGGATCTGGAATCCGAGCCGGGCGAGCGCGGACGGATATGGGAGATCGGCGGCTGGCACCTGGGGGAGGGGGAAAAGAAACCAAAGAACTGGCGGGTGGACCTGACATCCGCGAGAGTGCGCAGCGGCGTGGTCTGCTACCAGCACAAACCCGAGTGGAAAACCCCCACCTGCGTGCGCCTGGGGCAGGTGGAACTGGACGATTTCTTTGTCAGTGGATTCCGCGAGGCGCAGGAACCGCTGCGTTTCGCCATCGGCGCCGACGAATTCACGCTCGACAATCTGCTGGTGTGGGACGAACAACCCCAAAAGCAATCGCCTTCGTCACCAGGTGCGCAGGCCCAGGAGCCCGGTGAGGGGGATATGACCCGCTCACCGGGCGAAAATCCCACGGTGGCACTGGTGCAGCTCCGTACCGGCGCGATCCGGTTTGAGCGCCCGGGTAACCAGCTCAATGTGGCAGAGGCCGCTGTGCGCAAATTTGCCGGCTGTCCGCCGGAACGCTGGGCGGAGGCGGTGCCGGGCTTGCAACGTATCACTGGCCACTGCGCCAGCGCGCGGCGCCTGCAGGTGCGCGGCCCGGCGAGTTTTTCCTTCGGCAAGCAGTCTGAAATCGCCTGGTACCGGGTCAACGGCCAGGACGTCCGCCTGCGTTACCGCAACCGTCGCCAACCCAACTGGCACGCACAGACCATCGCGATCAACGATTTCGATTTCCTACGTGAGGAGAAATCCCTCACCTGGCAGAGCGTCGGTGCCAGTGGCTTTTCCTGGTGTCCGAATCGCCTGCGCAGTAGACAGCATCACTACTGCCTGAGTGCCGGCAGCCTGCGCCTGCCCCAGCCCACGCAAATCGGGTGGCGCGATGGTTTGCAGGTGGAACTGGCCGAGGCGAGCCTGGATCAGGGCACGGTGCTGGATCTGGAGGCATCGCGCCCGGCCAGCAATCCCCTCAACACCAGCGGCCTGCGCCTGGGAGCGCTGCGCTACCAAAATAACGATCGCCGTCTCGAACTCGAACAGCTGTCACTGGAGGGCGCGGCGGGCTGCGTGCCGGGACAGTTGTGGGGGCGCAAGGATCACTGTGTGTCCGTTGCCGGTCTGAAACTGTCGGAAAATTTCGCACTGCAGTTTCCGCGCAAGCTCGCCGCGGACAATGGCCCGGCACAATCCTGGCGGCTGGAGAGTGGGCCGCTTGAGTTAGCCAAGTTCCAGATGCGCGAGGGCGGTGGCGATAAAAAGACGACAGCCGCAGACGGTTCAAGCGACCCTTCCAACCTGCTGCTGACCCGGCTCAACTGGGCGCGCGCGGAGATCGCGCCCGGCGAACGGCACTACCTGCTGGAGGACGTTGCACTGGGCCGACTGGGTGGCTGTGTGCCCGACGGCTGGCTACCTCAACGGTTGTCTCCGCTGTGCGCGCGATTGTGGCAGTTGCAGGGACGCGGCAATTTCATCCTCGATCTGCAGGAATCCCCCTACCTGGTGCTGGGCGAGCTGCGGCTGGCGACACTGCTGTTGTCGGATCAGTTAAGCGCAGACCCGGCACAGCAGACCGGCCTGGCCCTGAACGAGCTTTACACCGGTAACGGCTTCTTCCGTATACGCCGCCAGGCGCTGCAAGCGGGTGAGTATTTCGCCAGCGGCGACGCGCACTGGTGGGGCGAGGCCGAAAGTGCGGCAGCCGGCGCGGTCGCGGGGGAGGATGCCGATGGTGCGGAAAAGGGCCTGTCGCCGGAGGAATTGAAGGCCGCGCGCGCGGCATCGGAAGCGGCTGCCCGCGCGGCCATCGGCAGCGCCATTGTGACGCGGGAAGCCGAGCTGGAACTGTCCTCGCTGTCGCTCACCAGCCTGGATGGTTGCCTGCCCTCGTCCTGGCAGGTGCTGCTCGTATCCGGCAGCAAGAGACGCCCGGAGTGCTTTGCCGTACACCAGTTGCGCCAGCAACAGCCGCTGCAGCTGCGGGTGGAAAGGATCGCGGACGGTAAAAATGACGGAGATAACAGCGTCGGTGGCCTGCAGCTGGGCTTTTCCGCCGCGGAACTGACTCTGGAGCGCGCCGATATCACCAGTGCCAACGATGAATCGCTGCTGGCAGTGGCGCAACTCAAACTGCCGCAGGCGGATATCCGCCTGCAGTCCCGGCCGGCGCACGCGCGGTTACAGCTGTCCGGTGCCGAACTGGACAAGGCTGCCTTCTGCCTGAACCCCACGCGCTGTGTGGATGTGACGACACTGCGCACCGGTGCGCGCTTTGCGCTGGATTACGCGCCCGCTCATTTCAATGCGGATCTCAACGACCTTGTGCTGGCACACTTTTCCTTGAGCGGTGGCGAAAATCAGCTGTCCGCAGAAATCGACCAGCTCGAAGGCAAGTCACTGCAGGTCAACCTGCCGCGCCGGCCTGGCGCCAGCGCCGACTGGAAGCTGCAGCAGCTGCAGGCCGATAACGTGGAGGTGTGTTGGCCCAGTAGTGAAAAACAACAGGGCGAGCAACAAGCGCGCGATAAGTCCGCGCGCAGGCTGCCGCGCTGCGTGCGCGGCGAGGGACTGCACTCCGAAGGCTCGGGAGTTGCGCTGGCGCAATTGGCGCTGCACCGGTCACTGGCCGATCCAGCCCAGTTGACGCTGGGGCGCTTGCGCGTCGAAAAACTGGGGGTGGCACAGTACGGCGGTCCGGGGAGCAACCCGGTGCAGCTGAACCTGCACAACCTGCTCCTGGATACGGCGAATGGCTGCGGCCTGAACGACTGGCTGGCGGCGAGCGGCAGTAATATCGCGCGTTGGGGCGGTTGCCTGTCATCCGGTCAACTGCACCTGAGTGGCGATAACCTGGTGCGCCTGGGGGCTGGGCAGGGAAATGAGGATCGAATACAGCTCGGTCCACTACAGGCTGCTGATCTCCAGCTGGTACCTGCTCCGGGCAAAGCGCCGACGTTGCAACTATCGCAACTGGCGTGGCAGTCCCTGGGCTGGCCCGGCGGAGCGCGCCTCGAGGTGGAAGACCTGTTCGCGCAGGGTTTCTCCGGCTGTCTGCCGCCCTTGACGCCAGTGACCAATCGCGACGCTGACAGCGAGCCGGCCTGCATTGATATCGGTTTGTTGCAGGTTGCCGGCACACAGACCCTGGCGATGGGCGAACCTCTAAGACTGGACGGTGAAGTGACGGTGGAAGACTTCGCGCTGCGCCACGGGGATCGCCAGCGCCTCGGCTTTACCCGGCTCGGTTTAAATGGATTGGCGTGGTCCGCCGGCGCTCTGGAACTTCAGCAGGGAGAATTATCCGGAGTCAGTGGTTGTCTGAGTCCATTCAAGCTCGGGGGCAAGTCTCTCGCGCCCTGTTATGAAGTCGGACGTATCTCCATAGGCAGCGAACATAAATTGTTGCTGGGTGATCTACCTGCAGGCAGAACCCAGCGTCACTTCCGCAATTTTCGCGTGGAAGGGCTGCGCATGACCCAGGCGGGCTTCTCTTCGGGGCTGCCATCGGAACTGCTACAGATCGAGAGCCTTGAAGCCGCCGAGCTGGGATTCGGCGCCCGCGAGCTCTTCAGCGAAAACCTGTTGCTGAAAAATGTGAGCAGCTGTATTCCCCGCGGCTATATCGACGGTATCGATGTCTGCTTCAATCTGCAGGAGCTGCTTGCTACCGGTCATTTTGATATTGCCGCACGCCGGCTTGAACTTGCGCAGGTGCGACTGGATCAGTTAAAGGTGCAGGATACGGACGGCGATCGCTTGCTGGAAACGGAATACGCCGATGCCCGCGCACTTACCATTGCAAAAGACGTGTTCCGTCTGCTCTATCTGGAAATAGCCGACGGCAAGCTGTTTCACCGCGACGAACGCGCGCAGGACTACGCCAACCATCCGTGGAATACCGAAATTGAATTGCTGCGGCTGGATCAGTTTGAATATTTTCCCGCAGAAAAAATTCTCAATATTGACACCATCGATCTGATCAAGCCCCACAGCATGCTGGCCCGTGGACCCGAGGGAGACCTGGGAGCCTGGCAGCGCTTTCGCAGTGAAACTCCTGCGCTGAATCGCTATCACTTTCAGCGTGAGGACATTGCGCAGAGAGCCAACCGCTTCCGCTACCGGGTGCGTCAGTTAGTGGTGGATCAGGGACGATTTCTCTGGCTCGATAACACCTACGACTACCAGGCCATGCTGCCGGTGCATCGTGTGAATATGCTGTGGCGTGGTCTCAGCAACTACAATGAAGACCCACCGGCGTTGATGCTTCTGAGCGCGCGCCCCGGCGGTTTTAGTGAGATGCACCTGTCCGGGCAGGTCAATCTGCTGGAAAACAACCACTGGGACGCGTCTTTGCTCGGCTATGTGGAAGGCGCCAACCTGATCCCCGCGACCCCTTATATGGCTGCGCTGCTCGGCTACAAAATTCTGCAGGGCCAGCTGAATGCCGTGGTGGACATGAAAGTGGAGGATAACCAGGTCGATGCACTGGCCCAGATGGAACTCCAGAAAATCAAGGTGCGGCGGGTGCGCGATTCCGACCACCTGAAAGTGAAGCGGAGCATTATCCCACTGAGCCTGGCACTGGCATTGCTGAAAGATGGCAATGGCGACGTACGCTTCAAAATGCCGGTCACCGGTGACCTCTACGATCCGAAATTCAACTTCAGCTTTATCTTCAGCGACCTGTTGCAACGTGCGATCCTCGAAGCGCTGTTTGCCTATTTCACCCCGGTGGGTGTTTACAGCCTGGCGAAGCTCGCGTGGGCGCGTTTTCGCGCACCGAGTTTTTCGGAGCTGGAGTTCGCCCCCGGCAGTGATGAGTTGAGTGCCTCCGCTACCGCGAGCCTTAACAGCATGATCGAGGAAATGCGCGACAATCCCAGGGCGCGTCCGGGAATCTGCGCTGTGGCGACGGTGCCGGATCTGGAAAATATGTTCCCGTATGAAGTGGACGCGTTACGTGCCAGCCGCGAACAGCGCGAGGCGTTTTATCGCGACCCACCGCGGGGGCTGCGCGAAGAATTGCTGGAGCTTTCCAGTCGTCGCAGTCGCCAGGTGCAGAAATTCTTCATCGACGCCGGCCTCGACCAGAAAGATTTTATCCAGTGCGCCCCGGACTATATTGGTAGCGACTTCGGTGCGCCGCGGGTGGAGTTCTCCAATTGAAGTGGAATGCATCAGTAAGCAGGTAAAACCGGGGAACAGGTAAACACACGAAACCATTGCGGGGTCGCCGGCCATGGCAAAAAATCTGACACAGCAACTGATCGAGCGGCATCTGGTCAGCGGTCGTATGCGCGCGGGAGAAGCAATACAGCTCAGGATCGACCAGACCCTGTGCCAGGACGCCACCGGTACCATGGTGATGCTGGAACTCGAGGCCCTGGGTTTGGTGGAGGTCAAAACCGAGTTATCGGCACAGTATGTGGATCACAACCTGATACAGGCGGATTTCAAAAATGCCGACGACCATCTGTTTTTACAGAGTGCCGCGCGTAAGTGGGGGTTGTGGTTTTCCCGCCCGGGCAACGGTATCAGCCACGCGGTGCACATGTCGTGTTTCGGTGTGCCCGGCAAAACCCTGTTGGGTTCCGACAGCCACACCTGCGCCGGTGGCTCCCTGGGAATGCTGGCGATGGGCGCCGGCGGCCTGCAGGTGGCCCTGGCGATGGCGGGAATGCCTTACTCCCTCATCATGCCGGAAGTCATCGGTGTTGAGGTCTCCGGTAAACTGCCGCCCTGGGTGAGCGCCAAGGACGTGATTCTGGAGATGCTGCGGCGCTACGACGTGAAGGGTGGCGTCAACAAGATCTTCGAATATTACGGTCCCGGCCTCGACAATCTCTCCGCCATGGATCGCCACGTCATCGCCAATATGGGCCAGGAGATGGGTGCCACCGCCAGCGTGTTTCCGGCGGACCACCATGTGCGCGCGTTTCTGCACCAGCAGGGGCGAGAAAACGACTTCACGGAAATGAAGGCGGAAGAGGGGGCGACCTACGACCACCACGACAGCCTGGACCTCTCGCGTATCGAGCCGCTGATCGCCTGTCCGTCCAGTCCCGGCAAGGTGGTGACGGTGCGCGAAGTGGCGGGCCGGCCTATCTATCAGAGCTATATCGGCTCCTCTGCCAACCCCGGGCTGCGGGATTTCGTGGTGCCGGCAAGAATGGTCGATGGCCACAGGGTTCCGGAGCAGGTATCTCTGGATATCAATCCCAGCACGCGCCAGTTACTGGAGGAAATCAGTCGCAGCGGTGACCTGAACCGGCTGCTACAGGCGGGCGCGCGTCTGCACCAGACCGGCTGCAACGGCTGTATCGGCATGGGCCAGGCGCCAGCCAGCGGTCGCATCAGCCTGCGCACGGTGCCGCGCAATTTCCCCGGCCGCTCCGGTACCAAAGAGGACAAGGTCTACCTGTGTAGTCCCGAGACGGCCACCGCCAGTGCACTAACAGGAAAAATCACCGACCCGCGGGATATGGACATGGACTATCCCGTATTTTCCGAACCGGAAACACTGCCGGATATGCGCCCGCTGCTGCAGCCGCCGCGAGATCTTTCCCAGGAAATTCCGGTCGCGATTGAACTGATCAAGGGACCCAATATCCAGCCTCTGCCCGAGTTTGATCCCCTGCCGGAAAAGATTGCCGGGCCTATTTTGCTGAAGGCCGGGCACAATGTTTCCACCGACGAAATCCTTCCCGCGGGCACCGACATACTGCCGCTGCGCTCCAATATCCCTGCCATCAGCCGCTACACCTTCTCGCGCATCGACGACACCTTCTACAAGCGGGCAAAGCAACTCGATGGCGACAGCTTCGTGATTGGCGGGGAAAACTACGGCCAGGGCTCCAGCCGCGAGCACGCCGCAATCGCGCCGCGC
>NZ_DATCMV010000055.1:0-6676 GCF_036563125.1 Microbulbifer sp. | reverse complement strand
ATCGCGCTTTACATCCATGGATTTTTCGAGGCTGCCGCGAATACCGAGAACTGTCACCTCTTCCAGTGCTGCGTCCTGTTCGCTCTGTGCATAGGCTGCGCCGCTCACGCCAGCCAGGGTGGCGATGGCCACCGCGATGGAATTCTTCTTGAATCCGGTCATTCTGTTCATGGAGTTGTCTCCCCCATCGTCACGTCATTTTCGTTATTGGTTTCGCCGGGATCGGGTACCTCGAGACAACGCAAGGATAACCCGTTCTGGCTCGACGCTATACTCCCGCCACGCGCCAAACCGAGTCGTCCCACCTTCTGGAATTGGCGAAAAATGGACTATCCCACCTTTAAAACCGGAAAGCGGGAACGAAAATATATCTACAAATCAACAAGTTAGAGGTTGGGCGAATTTTTGCACCACAGTCGGGCAAGTTCGGTTCATTCCAGGTGCAGGATGAGAAAAAAGTGGGGGGCGATGCGGGAGATACATTCGTGACCAATTAGACAGGCAGAGAAGCCAAAGTCATGCTTGCTCACTTTTGAGAGCCAAAGGCGCTACCCCTTTACCGCCCCGGCGGCGAGCCCGGATACCAGGAAGCGCTGCAGCGTCAGGAACAGCAGCATCACCGGCAGGGAAACCAGGATGGAGCCTGCGGCGAAAAGGCCCCACTCGGAGGCGTAGTCACTGACGAAGAAGCGCAATCCCACCGGCACCGTGTAAAGGGATTCGTCATCCATAAAGATGGAGGCGAGGATAAATTCGTTCCATGCGGTCATGAAGGCGAACAGGCCGGTGACGGCGATGGCCGGGCGCGCCAGCGGCAGGATGATGCGGGTGAAGATGGTCCAGCGGCTGGCCCCCTCCAGCAGCGCCGACTCCTCGATCTCGTAGGGCAGGGTGTCGAAGTAGCCCTTCAGCATCCACACGCAGAACGGCAGCGCAGTGATCGAATAGACCAGGATCAGCCCCAGCCAGGAATTACCCAGCCCCAGCCACTGAACCACGATCACGTACAGCGGGATCAGCATCAGTACCGCGGGAAACATCTGCGAAATCAGGAACAGCATCATGCCGCGCCTGCGCCCGGCGAAACGGAAGCGCGAGAAGGCATAGGCGGCGGTGCAGCTCAGCGACAGTCCCACCAGCGTGGTGGCAAATGCGACCACCAGGCTGTTGCCCAGCCAGCGCAGGAACGGCTGTTCGGTGAGCACCGCGCGGAAGTTGTCCAAGGTCCACTGCTCCGGCAGCGGGACCAGCGCCAGTAACTGCTGGGCGACGCTGGCATCATCCGCCAAGCGCACCAGGGTCAGCGACTGCTGGCCGGAAAAGGCGAGACTCACCACCCACAGCAGCGGGTACAGCACGATCAGGGACGCGAACATCAGCAGGACGAAGCGCCAGCTGAAGATATCCCGCACTACCCGCGCCGAACGTGAGGGAACGACGCGCTTGATCCCGGCGATGGCAGCATTCATCGCGCCACCTCCAGCGTACGGCTCAGCCGCATCTGCCACAGGGCGTAGCAGAACAGCAGCGCCAGAATCACCATGGAATAGGCAGCCGCGTAGGCGTATTGGTATTTCTCAAAGCCGATACGGAATGCCTTGGTGATCAGGATATCGTTGGCCCCCGCCGGCGCACCGTCGCTCACCAGGTAGATCACGTTGAACATGTTAAAAGTCCACACCACCGACAGGATCACCGCGGGGATCAGCACCGGTTTCAGCAGCGGCAGGGTGATGGCGCGGAACTGGAACCAGCGCCCGGCCCCTTCCACCCTGGCCACTTCATACAGCTCCCGCGGAATCGACTGCAGCCCCCCCAGAATCACCACCATCATGAACGGGATACTCAGCCACACATTGGTCACCAGCCCGGTAACAAAACTCGCGCCGATGGAGTCGAACCACGCCACCGGCGCCAACCCCAGCACCTGCAGTGCCTGATTGATGACACCAAACTGCGGGTGGAACATACCCTTCCATACCAGCGCGGTGATGTAGTTGGGGATGGCCCAGGGCAGGATCAGGATCAGGCGGAACCCACTGCGTCCGAAAATAGGCTTGTCCAGCGCCAGCGCCAGTACCAGTGCCAGCCCCACGGCCAGGGTGACATTGCTCGCGGTCCACAAAATCGTGATCAGCAGGGTCCAATAAAAGTTGTCGAAGTCGATGCTGCGATCACTGCCCTGCCCTCGCCACAGATGGAAGTCACCCAGTATCGCCGCGTAATTATCCAGCCCCACAAACCTCGACCACAGGGGCGTGTACTCGTTGAAAACGGTGGTGTCGGTAAAGGACAACAGCAGACCGTACAGCAGCGGGAAAAACACCAGCACCAGCATGCCCAGCATGGCGGGTAAGACATATAGATACGCCGTGCGGTTCGCCTGCCAGCCAGCAGCCAGCGGCTTGCGATAGCGCCGCCACGCCCACAGGGCCAGCAGCACCAGAGCGAGTGGAACCAGCCACAGCCACGCTGGCATCTGCGCGGGAATGTTTCCCCGGGTGCGCGAGCGCTCCAACCGCGCGAGATCCACGCTCAATTGCCGTTGCAGCTGGTGCATCTCCGCCTCCGGCTGCGCCGCGCCCTTCACCACTTTTTTCAGGGCATTTTCCAGCGGAACCCAAACCAGCGTCATGGCCGGCAGATTGGGAATGGGCACAGCCACTTCCAGCTGGCGCCGGAACGCCATGGCGGTGTCGTCGGTGGCAATACGCGGGTGCTCAAAGGCGCTGATATTCGCCGGCAGCTGCCCACCCTGGATCCCCATTTTTTCCGCGGCGCTGCGGCTAGTGAGGTAGTCCATCACCGCCACCGCGGCGGCGGGATTTTTCGACCAGGGGGACAAGAACAGCCCCTCCACCGCCACCCATGGCGCCAGTGGCAAACCACTCTGGCTATTGATGGGCAGTGGCACCACCCGGTAATTCACTCCCGGCGCAATTTCGCCCAGCATCCACGGGCCGCTGATCACCATCGCCGCGCGCCCCTGGTTGAACAGGCTGGTGACCAGGGTGCTGCTGGGCTCGTCCGGCAGAATCCGCTCGTCCCGCACCCAGCGCACCAGCATTTCCACGGATTCAATATTGGCGCGGTTGTCGAGATCCAGGTTGCCACCGCGATCGAACGGGCCGGCGCCGAAGCTGTTCATCAGCGCACCGTGGAAAAATGGTTCGGTGTAGCTGTAGGCGAGCCCGAAACGCCCCGCCTTGCGGTCGGTGTGACGGCGGGCCTCGGCCACCATGGCATCGGTAGAGGCAGGCGCCGTGCGCACCAGGTCTGTGTTTAGGATCAGCGCCGGGCTTTTGAACGCCAGCGGCAGGCCGTAGAGCTCGCCGCCAAAGGTCATGGCGGCAATCAGGTTCGGCGGGAAGCGTCGTAGCACCCCGTCGCCCACATAGTGGTCGATGGGTGCCACCGTGTGCCCGGCACTGGCCCAGCCCCCCAGACGATCGTGGGCAAACACGAACAGGTCCGGCCCCTGGCCGCGGGGAAGTGCGGCGGAGAGTTTGTCGGCGTAGCCGCCAAAGGGCACCGCCAGGGCCTTTACCTGGATATCACTCTGACCGCGGTTGTAGTCGTCGATCAGCTGCTCGAACGCCGCGCGCTCGGCGCCGCGGTAGCCGTGCCAGAGATTGAGGATTTCACCGGCATTGGCCTGGCCGGCGCACATCAACAGGAGGAGGAACAGGCGCAAAAAATGCGCAGACCTCAGCACACGCCCACTCCAGCGCGGGCACCGTCCTTGCGAATACGTTGCTGACTGTCCGCATCAAACAGATACACGGCAGCGGGATCAAACGCGAGCTCCAGTGCATCGCCGAGAGTGAATGCCCGCAAACCGGGGAGCCGCGCAATTACCGAGGTCTCACCCGCGCGCAGATGCACCAGCATCTCCGCCCCCAGGCTCTCCACCAGCTCTATTTCACCTTTTAGGCGCGGCCAGTTGGCAGGGGCGCTGGCGGCGTACACCAGTTTTTCCGGGCGCAGCCCAAGCAGCAGTTCCCGCTTCAGCCCCTGCAGTTGAGAGTGCGGCGCTCGCGGGTGATAGAAGGCAAGCAGGTCACACACCAGCTGTGTGCCGTCATTCGTCACTGGCACCAGGTTCATCGGCGGCGAGCCCATAAAACCGGCGACAAAGGTGTTATCCGGATCGTTATAGAGCTCCAGTGGTGTGCCCACCTGCATCAGCGCACCGCGATTGAGTATGGCGATACGGGTACCTAGGGTCATCGCCTCCACCTGATCGTGGGTGACGTACACGGACGTGGTCCCCAGCTGGCGGTGCAGGCGGTGGATCACAGCGCGCATCTGCACCCGCAGCTCCGCGTCCAGATTGGACAAGGGCTCGTCAAACAGGAATACCTGCGGATCGCGTACCATGGCGCGCCCCAGTGCCACCCGCTGGCACTGGCCACCGGAGAGCTGGCCCGGCTTGCGCTCAAGCAGGTCGGAGAGGCCGAGGGTTTCCGCCGCGTCGCGCACCCGGCGCTCGATACCCAGTTTGGGGAAATTCCGCACCCGCAGCCCGAAGGCCATGTTCTCGAACACACTCATATGCGGGTAGAGGGCGTAATTCTGGAACACCATGGCGATGTCCCGGTCCTTGGGGGGCAATTCATTGACCCGGTGCCCACCAATCAGCAAGTCGCCGGAGGTGATGGACTCAAGCCCGGCAATCATGCGCAGCACGGTGGATTTCCCGCAGCCCGACGGGCCGACCAGTACCATAAATTCGCCATCGCCAATTTCCAGATCCAGCCCCGGCACCGTGGCCGGGCCGTCGTCGTAGCGCTTGCTGACACCTCTGAATTCAATACTGGCCACGGGGGCGGGTCTCTCTCATCGTCGGATTCGCTCAGTTTTTATTATTGCTTTTGTTTTTCCAGGTCGGATTCACCCAGTACAGGATTGTGCCCGGATTGTACTCCGGCCACCTCCCCCTCCCTGTACTGAGGGGAGAAATTTTGCGTCCCGGAACAATAATTAATCACCGGCAGGAATGCAAAGTGCCCGCACAGCGCCGGAGCCCCCAACTGCAATACGGCCAAAGACAACAGTTGTCGCCGCCGGCGACGCAATATGTCAAAAGCCTGTCCAGTTCGGTCAATTCCCGCCGCGACGGATAACGTATGCTGCCGCCGTAGGCTTGCCGTATGTCGAAATCCGTCCGCAAAAGTCCTGAGTGCGGCCCCATACTCCCGTACAATCGGCAGTCATATCAGTACTATAACCACAACAATCAAACAGCCAGTCGAGCCATAAGCATGACCGAAACCGCCGCTCCCGTAGAGATTCAACAGCCCCTGGCCCTGAAGTCACTGCTGGACAAGCAGCGCCAGGCCTACCTCGCCAATCCCACACCGAGCCGAGAACACCGCGTCAACGACCTGCGGGCGCTGGCGCGGATGATCCGCGAGCATCAGGATGAACTGGTGCAGGCGGTGAGCAGTGATTACGGCAACCGCTCTCACCACGAAACCCTGTTCGCGGAAATCTTCCCGGCGCTCGACAGCATCAAGGACACCATCAAGCGGCTGAAGAAGTGGATGAAGCCCCAGCGGCGGCATATCGATTTCACCGCCTTCCCCACCTCCTCCACCAAGGTCATTCCGCAACCGCTGGGCGTCGTGGGCGTGATCGTGCCGTGGAACTTCCCCATCAACCTGTCCTTCGGGCCGCTGATCAACATCTTCGCCGCCGGCAACCGCGCCATGGTGAAAATGTCGGAAAACTCGCGCAACCTCACCGCACTGCTGAAGCGCATCTGCGGCGATTATTTCCCGGAGGACAAGCTGGTATTCATTGAGGAGACCGGCGGTGTGGGTATCGAATTTTCCACCCTCAAGTTTGACCACCTGATCTTCACCGGCTCCGGTGCCACCGGCCGCAAGGTGATGGCCGCCGCCGCCGCCAACCTGACGCCGGTCACCCTGGAGCTGGGCGGCAAATCCCCGGCCATCGTCGGCCCGGATTTCGATATCGACAAAGCTGTCGAGCGAGTACTGTTCTGGAAGCTGTTCAATGCCGGCCAGATCTGTACCACCGTAGACTACCTGCTACTGCCGGAAGACAAGGTGGAAGCCTTTGTGGAAAAAGCCAAACAGGTATTCCACAAGCGCTACCCGGACATCCAGCACCCGGACTACACCTCAGTGATCGACACCCGCTCCTTCCAGCGTATCTGGCAGACCCTGGAAGATGCGGTGCAGAAAGGCGCAACCGCCATCGACCTCACCAATGGCCAGGGCCAGCGCGACGACCCGCTGAAGAAATTCCCCGCGCACCTGCTGATCAACGTCAACGAAGAAATGGATGTGATGAAGCGGGAAATTTTCGGTCCGCTGCTGCCGATCAAGACTTACAAAAGCCGCGAGGAAGTGGCGGCCTATATCAACAAGGGCGACCGCCCGCTGGCAATCTATCCGTTCACCAACGACAAAGGCCTGCGGGATTACTATATCGACAATGTGATGTCCGGCGGCGTGAGCGTGAATAATGCGGTGCTGCACGTAGGCCAGCACGACATTCCCTTTGGTGGCGTCGGCGAAAGCGGCATGGGCCACTACCACGGTTACGAGGGATTTGTGACCTTCTCCAAAATGCGCCCGGTGTTTTACCAGGGCCCACTGGACCCGCTGAAATTTTTGATGCCACCCTATGGCAAGCTGGCGGACAA
>NZ_DATCMV010000156.1:0-16299 GCF_036563125.1 Microbulbifer sp. | reverse complement strand
GGACCAGGCCTCTCCAGATCTGCGTTTTGCCACCGCGGTAGCCGGGTTTGGCTTGCTGCTGAAAAATGAGCCGCTCAGCAACTTTGGCTATGACGAGGTGGTGGCAATCGCCCAGATGGCCCGTGGCGAGGATATCAATGGGGAAAGGGCGGAATTCGTGCGGCTGGTGAAAACCGCGGATGCCCTGGTTCGTGCGCAGACGCCACCAGTAGTCGGTGGGCCAGAATAGTAGCTTCGGTGCTAGGTGGGGGCGGTGCGCCCTCGCCGCGAAAATGTTTCTACTTCACCAATCCTTGTTTCCACACTGAGTGCCGATAAATAGGAGAAGACTTGATGAGAGGTACTCGGAACGTCTGGCGTACACCAAAAGCCGGTACCATCAGTAACCTGAAGATGTTGCAAGAGGTTCTCGACGCACCGGATCCGGAAAAAATCCGGATCGAAGTAAAATCGGTAGGTTTGAACTTTGCAGATATCTTCGCGCTAACCGGCCTTTACTCCGCCACGCCCGAGGGCAGTTTCATTCCCGGCCTTGAATTTTCCGGCGTGGTGGATGAAATAGGTACATCTGCCAATACGCACCTCAAGGTGGGTGACCGAGTCTACGGATGCACCCGTTTCGGCGGTTACACGAACTGTGTGGATGTACTGCCACAGCATTGCCGCAAAATTCCAGATGGCTGGAGCTTTTCCGAGGCGGCCGCCTTCCCCGCACAAAGCCTCACCGCCTTTTACGCGCTGTCCGAACTGGGCGCACTGAAACCCGGGCAAGTGGTTTTGATCCACAGTGCCGCCGGCGGCGTCGGCTTGCAGGCCATGCGCATGGTTAAAAAATTGGGCGGGGTGCCCATCGGTACCGTGGGCTCGGTAGCGAAACAGCAATTTCTTTCCGCGCAGGGCTTTAATGAAGTCATTGTCCGTGGGGAAAACTTTGCGGTGCAGCTGAAGACGCAACTCGCCGGCAGACCGCTGCAAATGGTGCTTGATGGAATCGGGGGTGAAATCCAGAAACGCTCGTTTGAGGCCCTGGCGCCAACCGGAAGGCTGATCGTATTTGGTGCGGCGGAGTTTACCCCGGGCGATAAACCCAACTGGTGGAAGGCCGCCTGGTTGTACCTGAAACGCCCCCGTTACGATGTGATGGATATGATCAGCACCAACAAATCGGTAATGGCATTCAACCTGATCTGGCTGTGGCAGGAGCAGGCCTTGTTTGATCAGCTACTGACGGGGTGTGCGAACCTGGAATTACCGGCGCCATTTGTCGGACGAGAGTTTGCGTTTGCACAGGCCCACGACGCAATTGAACATCTGCGCAGTGGGCAGTCGGTCGGCAAGGTCGTCCTCACCGTTGATTGAAGCTTGCGCCGCTATCACTACCGGCGCGAAGCCCACGGCTACAGGGAATCGAGATAAGCGGTTCCGCCCAGTTGTTTCACCTGTTGGTTGATTGTTGCGGCGCGGCCCTGCACATACGCCGACGGACGCCGTGCCGACATCTGCTTGGGATTGGGCAGTACCGCCGCCAGTAGGCCCGATTGCCAGCGCGTTAGCTGTTGAGCCGACGTGCCAAAAAACTGGCGCGCGGCGGCCTCGGCGCCGTATACCCCTTCGCCGAACTCGGCGATATTCAGGTACACCTCGAGGATGCGCTCCTTGGGCCACAGGATCTCCATCAGCAGGGTAAACCAGGCTTCCAGAGCCTTGCGCAGATAGCTGCGCCCATTCCACAGGAACAGGTTCTTGGCCGTCTGTTGGGTGATGGTGCTGGCCCCCCGGGTGCGCTTGCGTTTTTCGCTCAGGGCCTTTTGCAGCGATCCGATGTCAAAGCCGAAGTGCTGGGGGAATTTCTGGTCCTCTGCCGCGATCACCGCCATCTGCAAATTGCCAGAGATCTTCTCCAGCGGACGCCAGGTCTGGTGAACTGCACGGCCACTCTGCTGCTGCCAGGACTGGATCACCATGGAAGAGGGCGGGTTGATCCAGCGCAGCAGCAGTACCAGCAGCACCGTAGCCAGTATGAATGAGACGCCGAGCCAGAGGCAGATACGGATTGCGCGGTTCAGGAACTTGGGCATGGGAGAGCAACCGGGCTGTGTATAAGCAGTGTGTATATTCATTGGAAGTTGGGACATTCGCGGCGCTGAAAGGTTGCCTGGCGGGGCGGCTGCGAGTGTCGGCGGTGGGGTGCTGATGTTATCTTCAAGCTGACGCAATTTCGACCGCTGCCGTGCGGCAGACGGGGTTACTGGTTTGCGGCGGGATATCCAGTAGATATTCACAGGTCTGTCCCGAGAAGCTGTGGGCAAACCGGATGTGGATAAGTGTTGGATACTTCGACATTCCGAATGTCGGGGTTCGCAAGGCTGTCACAACTTCCCTCTAGGCTGGGCGATCAAATTTATCAACAGGGACTCCGGTGTGAACCAATTTACTCGACGCAATTTCATCAGGGCCGCACTCGCCACCACCGGCAGTGTAGTGGTCTCAACACCGCTGCAGGCTATGAGCCGCCCCCAGTTGCCGTCCGAGGTGACCTTCGAGCACGGCGTGGCCAGTGGCGATCCGTTGCAGGACGCGGTGATCCTGTGGACTCGCGCAACGCCGGCAGCAGGCACCGAGCCCTCCGCGCCGACAAAGGTCACCTGGGAACTCTCCAGCGATCCGGAATTCAAAAAAATCGTACGTCGCGGTGGGGCGGAAACCGATCTCGCGCGGGATTTCACGGTAAAGATCGACGTGCAGGGGCTGCAGCCGAACACCGCGTACTACTACCGCTTTATTGGTGCCAGTGAGCAAAGCCCTGTGGGGCGCACCAAAACGTTGCCTGCTGCGGGCATCGAACAGGTGAAGCTGGCGATATTTTCTTGCTCCAACTACCCGGCGGGTTACTTCAACGCCTACCAGCTGGCGGCTGCCAGTGATGACTGGGATGCGGTGCTGCACCTCGGCGATTACATCTACGAATACGGTAGCGGCGGTTACGCCACCGAGCGCGCGGCGGAAATCGGCCGCGCACTGCCGGAAGATAACCGCGGCGAACTCTATACCATCACCGACTACCGCAAGCGCTATGCCCTGTACCGCACCGATGCCGGCCTGCAGGCGCTGCACGCCGCAGCGCCGTTTATCGCGGTGTGGGATGACCACGAAATCAGCAATGACACCTGGAAAGCCGGGGCGCAGAACCACAGCGAAGACGAGGGCGATTTCTTCGCCCGCCGCGCCGCCGCGGTCCAGGCCTACTACGAATGGCTACCGATCCGTCCGCCCATGGGTGAGCGCAATCCGCAGATCTACCGCAGCTTCCGCTTCGGCGACCTGCTGGACCTGCATATGCTGGATACCCGGGTGATTGGCCGCGACCAGCAGCTAGACTTCAAGCGCTATATGGACAGTGAAGGCAACTTCGACGGCCGTGCCTTCAGTGCCGCCATGGCAGACCCGGACCGCTCACTGCTGGGCAAACCACAGTTGCAGTGGCTGCAGGAAACACTCTCCACATCCACCGGCCACTGGCAGTTGCTGGGCCAGCAGGTGCTGATGGGCAAAATACACCTGCCGGTGGAGATGATGACCAGCTTCTACCGGGGCGGCAGCCAGAATCACACCGCCGAGCTGATCGGTCTAAAGGCCGCCAGTCTGCAGGGCAAGCCACTGACCGAGAGCCAGCGTGCCCGCCTGCAACACGTGGTCCCGTACAACCTGGATGCGTGGGATGGCTACGCGGTGGAGCGTGAGCTGCTGTATCGGCACATCAAGGGATTGAACAAAAATCTGGTGGTCGTAGCTGGCGATACCCACAACGCCTGGTACAGCCATCTGAAAGATGCGGCGGGGCAAATGGTGGGGGTGGAATTCGCAGCCCCCAGCGTGACCTCGCCGGGTATGGAAACCTACCTGAAGATGGATGAGGAAGCGGCGACCGAAATGGCCGCGGGCATGCCAGTGCTGGTGGACGAGCTGCAATACTGCAACCTGCACCAGCGCGGTTATATGGCATTGACCTTCCGCCGCGATGGGGTGCAGGCGGAGTGGAAGTATGTGGATAACATCCGCAGCACCGAATTTGTGGAAGTGGCGCGCCACAGTGTTACCCACACACTGAGCTGATCTGCGTTAACACGCAGAAAAAAGGCCAGTGCTGCGAAGCACTGGCCTTTTTTATTGGCTTGCCAATCGAGAAATTAAAACGCCCCGAAACGCTTGCTGAACTCGAGACTCAGCGTGCGCGGTGCGCCCTGGATATAGGTGGGGAAGCCGAAGGAAGACCCGGTATTGCCCGCATCCATGATGTACTCCTCATCCAGCAGGTTACTGGCGGCGAGCGCCAATGCCCAGTTGCGGTCGCTGGCGGCAATCCCGGTGCGCAGGTTGAGCAGGTCCACCGCGCCTTCCTCAAACCGGTTGGTGATATCGAAATACACCGAAGAGCGGTAACTCCAGCTACCGCTGCTGGTGAACACCAGGCCGCTGGTGATTGGCGCTTCATAGATATAGCTGATCGCACCGGTCAGCTCAGGTTGCAGGCGGAACTGGTTGCCGGCGTAGCTACCATTGCTGGCATCGTCGTCGATGCCCGCATCGATGTAAGCCATATTCGCCATCAGCTGCAGGCTGTCGCTCGCATTCCAGCGCAGCTCTGCTTCGAGGCCGGTGTTGGTTGCGGAGCCGGCGTTTTCCGTGCGCGTCTGGCCGCTGTCCTGGTCGACCACGCTCACCTGGAAGTTGTCGTAGTTCTGGTAAAAAGCAGCTACCGCGTAGTCCAGCGGCATGCCGGCAAGGCGGCCCTTGATGCCGAGCTCGTAGTTGTCGATCTCTTCCGCCGGGATCCGGCTTTCGATACCGGACGACATATCGATCACTTCCGAGCGCTCACCCCTGGATATGGTGCCGTACAGGTTCGTGTTGTCGTTGAGGCTATACAGCAGGTTGAAGCGCGGCAGTACCGCGGAATTGTCGGAATCCCCGCGGATAACGCCCCCTTCGGTATTGAGCGCCAGACCAAAGAACAGGTCGGTCATCAGGCCCTGGGAGGCGAGTATCTGGGAAAAAGGCATTTCGCTGGTGTAGCTGGATTCACGCTGCTCGCGCACCAGGCGGGCACCCACGGTGGCTTCCAGTTGCGGGGTGACCTGGTAGGAGACGTCCGCAAACAGGTTGAGGCTGCTGTTGTCGGCGCCGTTAGCGTAATAGCTCTCATAGGGCAGCGCCGCCACCATGCCGCCGGTCAGCAGTGCAGTACTATCCGCGTTACAAGAGGTAATGCCGATGCCAGCCAGTGCACCGGCGCAGCTGAGGAAGGTGCCTTCCTCGGTGGCGAAGCCCACAAACTGCTCGGCCTCCTCCTCGAAATAACTCGCGCCCACAAAGCCGTTGATGCGCTCACCGCTAAAATTCAGGCGCAGCTCATGGCTGGACTGATCGCCGGTGGCCAGTTCGGAAAAGTTCAGCATCTCGAAGCCGGTGCCGTCTGCATCGAAGGCCTCAAGGGAATCGTGTTTACGCTGCGCGCCGATATAGGTAAGCGCCAGATCGTCGCCCAGTTCCCAGCTTACGCTCGCATTGAAATCCTTCACCGTGCGCTCTACACCGATATTGTCCATGCCGAGCACATTGTTGTCCGGCACGCTCAGCGCGGCGTTGTCAGTAAACAGTACAGATTGATTAACGAAGGCTGTACCCGGGTCGGTGGCCTTGTCGTAGTTGTAGACAAAGTCGATGGTGAGATCGTCACTGGGGGTGATGCGCAGGCTGGGGCGGATCGCCTCGCGTTCGTAACCGTTCAGGTCCGCCTCACCGCTGGCGTTTTTCACATAGCCCGCGCGCTCGCGGGTGACGAACGCCAGACGGCCCTGCACCGTGTCATCGCCGCCGGTCACTATACCCTCGAGCTTGCGCATATCGTAATCGCCGGCACCTACGGTGAGGGCGGAGGCAAATTCCTGCTGTGGTTTGGCGGTGATAAAGCTCATCGCACCGATGGAAGCGGCGGTGCCGAACAGGGTAGCCTGCGGCCCCTTCACCACCTCGATACGCTCCATGTCGTACACCTCGAAATAGGAGGTGCGCGAGCGGGACACATCGGTGCCGTTCAGGTAGACCGATACCCTCGCGGCACCTGGGGCGCTGCCGTCATCAGACGTGATGCCGCGGATCACATAGCCGTTGTTGTTCACACTCTGCTGCTGTACCACCAGGCCCGGCACCAGGTCCGACAGACTGTCGAAGCGGTCGATACCCAGCTCACTCAGGGTGTCGCCGTCCAGGCTGCTGACGGTCAGCGGTACATCCTGGATCGCTTGTGCGCGCTTCTGTGCGGTGACAATAACCTCTTCCAGTTGCGCGTCCTGCTGAGCATGGGTCTGCGCAGCAATAGTCGAGATAACACAGGCCAAGGTGGCGAGTGGGAAGTTCCGTTTCTTGATCGGGTTCATGAAAGCTCCAGCGTTTATCCTGAAAAGAATTACGCGCTGGATACTAGTGAGGAATTAATACGTGGCGGTGAACGATTTGTGACAGATATTGATGGCTTGCCAGAGTGCGTCACGCAGCAATAGTCGCGATACTCTCTCTCCTCCACTGTCTGCCCACGCGCTACATTGCGCAATTCAGCGCGAGACACTGTCCTAACAATTGGTTCATATGGGGGTGAGAAAAGGGCAGAGAGCTGCCATAGTCACTACGCAAATTAAAAGGGGAGTGGCCTTCGATGTCAGAAAAGCAATCCATGCAGGGCGAACAGCCCATGCAAGAGCAGCAGCGATCAACCTTGGCCAGCGCAGCAGAGGATGTCCAGAGTGCTGCCTCGGGCTATGTGTGTGATCTCAGCTCGAACAATGCCTATCGTCTGGCCTACGACGATCCGTGTTTTATTCTGCGTGATGAGGCGCGCGCGGTGCGCCTGATGCTGGAGTGGATGAAGGCGGATCAGCTGTTGCAGGACAAGGGGGTCGATGCCACCGTGGTATTTTTCGGCAGTGCGCGTGAGCCGGAGCACCCGGCGGGTGGTGCGCGCTATTACGCCGCAGCGCGGGAGTTCGCGCAGCGGGTGGCTGCCCATGGTGAACAAAATCCGCAGGCACGGGTGACCGTCGTCACCGGCGGCGGTCCGGGTATCATGGAGGCGGCCAATCGCGGCGCCGCCGATGCCAATGCCGTAAACGGGGGATTCAATATCGTGCTGCCTCACGAGCAGCGGCCCAATCCCTACATCACCCCGGAACTCAACTTCCAGTTTCACTATTTCGCACTGCGCAAAATGCACTTAATGGCGCGTGCTCGGGCGCTGGTTTGCTTTCCGGGAGGTTACGGCACGCTGGACGAGCTGTTTGAAATTCTCACGCTGATACAAACCCGCAAAGCTCAGGGCGTCGCGGTGATCCTGTATGGGCGGGACTTCTGGCAACGTTTGATTGATTTCGATTTTCTGGTCGAGCAGGGTTATATCTCGGCGGGCGATAAGGAACTCTTCCAGCTGGTAGATTCGGTCGACGAGGGCTTCGCGCTACTTGAAGCGCATCTCGGTTGGGCGCATTAACTGGTCGTCACATTGCACGCATCCCGCCCGACCATTAAAGGCCGGGCAGGACTGGTGCCCGGTGATTACTTACAGGGTCTTCAGGTATTCAATAATCGCCAACCGCTCGTGGTCGGTCAGCACATTGTTGAACTCGTGGCCTTCGTTGCCATGGCTGAACAGCAGGGTGTTGTAGATCTTGCGATCTTCCATCTGCTTCATGGTCAGCGTCGGCGGGAAGAAGATATTCCAGGTCAGGATCAGATTGCCGAAGATGTCATCGAGAATCTCCTGCGCCAACGGTGTTGCATGCTTGTCGTTGGGATCGCAAGTGCGGAAAGGCGATACCGAGGGATTCCAGAATGAGCGCCATTCGCAATCGATGACATCGTACTTCCAGCCCATTTTGGTTTCATCGTAGGCGGTATCCAGTTTGGTGTCGTAACCCATCAGCACATTGCCGTTGTTGTACCAAGGGTTGGCAATTTTGTTGTTGGACACCCGGCGCCACAGCGGTTCGCGATCGGACGGCTTGAGGATTTCCCACACATTCGGGATCGAGCCGTTGTGCATATACGGCGCGCTTGCCCATACCCCGTAAAGCGGCGGTGCCAGGTAACCCAGCTCGCGATCGCCGCGCAGCCTTTCCTGGTTCTGCGGACCGCAATCCTGATCGGTGCCCTTGGTGGGTGGATAACCGAAGAAATTCACCGAGCCCGCGCGCTGCATACCTTCGTTGTTGGTTTCCCAGCGCACCGAGTCGGTGCCGATGATTTCCTGCGGCACGATGTAGGACGCGATGCCCTCCAGCACCGGGCTGGCGAGGTATTCGGGATTGTTCACATAGCGCGGCGCGTAAGCGCCGTGACAGCCGGCACAACTGCCGTTGCCCTCCGGGCGGCGAACCGTGTTGTTGCGCTCCGGAGCCCACATATCCAGCTCGTGGAACAGCACAGCACCTTCCTCGGCCAGTGCGGTGTTAATGGTACCCGGGTACTTCGGCGCCTTGAGGGTTTCAATCCAGGCGTTGATGGGCGGTCCGTTATCGCGCATGTATTTCTGGCCGGCATCGCTCAGGGGGCCGAGAATTTCGCCAAACAGGCCGAAGAACGGGGTGTAGAACACCTGGTCGATGCGCGGTGCATCCGCCGGGAACATACCATCCACAAACTTCACCGGACGGTGACCCAGGTTCCACCACGCCGGAGTATCCATACTGGCGGTGGAGCCGGAGGTGATCAGGTCCACCGCATCACGTGCGGAATACAGCCCCTGGTCCGGGAAAATAAATGCGAGGTTTACGTCGCTGGCATTGTTGGTGCCGCGGGTATGACTCAGGTTGGCGAGCGTGGCGACGGACGCGAGATAGCCTTGCGGCAGTGCATCGCGCAGGAACAGATCGAGATCCGCCAGCGAGCTGCCGCCGCCCAGCGCCACTTTACCGTCGACGGCGCCACTGTGGCAGGCGTGACAGGTCACACCGATGCGGCCGGTCCAGGTGCCGTCGGGATAGCGCATCTGCGTGAACATCATCGGCAACTGGCCGGAACCACCGTTGGTGAGATTGGGGTTTTCCCCGAATAGCGGGTAGGGATTGCGCTTCTCGCCCAGCACCGATCCGTAGCGCTCCGCCACCAGCTGATCGAACTTGGCCGGTTTCGACGCGTAACCACCCCAGGATTTCCACAGGTCGCGATACTGATCCGGCAGCAGGGTGGAAATGCCGAGCGCCGCTTCGATGGTGTAGGGGTCGGTACCGGCAAACAGGGCACCGACACCGGGAGAGCCGCCGGTCAGCAAGCGCTCACCAAGGTCGAAGCGCTCACGCAGTTCGCCACAGGTTGTGGCCGCGCCAACTTCGCGCACGGCTTCCGGGTCAACGTGACAATTCTTGTAGTAGGCATTGAAGTGCACCGCGCGGCCATCGCTGACGCCTTCCTGAATGAATGAGCGCGGATCTTCCGGCAGCTCGGTATCGTCCGCTTTGCCATAACAGAAATCCCACACCGCCCAGCCGCCGTTGCTGCTGCCGAGCAGCGCATTGGGGTCGTAATCGGCGGGCCGGTTATACACACCGTGGGGTGTGGATGGCACGCTGGGGTCGTAGTAGGGGTCGTCGTACTCCGTGTCCGTGCCGGTGTAGGCAAGGGATTCCAGGGAAGACAGGGTTAACAGGGACGCAAGCAGCGCAGTTCTTATTTTCGAACCACCTCTGGGTGCGACAGGTCTATTTATTGTCGGGGTTGGCTCCAACATGGCATCAGGCTCTCCTTTATCATCGCTTGTAAATTGGCAGGCCTACTACCGCACACGCGGACTGCCGCTTACCGCAGCTGCTTTTTGCAATTGCGCCGGGGTATATTTTTGTGGACGAAAGTTGAATTATTTTTCTGGTAAATAGGTGGGTAAGCTAAAGAATCGGAGAGAGGAGTAAATCGTCGGATCGGACGAATTTTCCGGGTTAATACGCGCAGTGCATGGGTGACCAGCACAAATTTGTGCGTCGGTGCTCGTTTGTGTGAGGGATTGCACGCCTGGAAATAAATGTTGAATACAGGGGATAACTAGTGAAAACGATTGGTTTGCTCGGCGGCATGAGCTGGGAATCAACCGCAAGCTATTACAGTGCGGTCAATAAAGGGGTGAGCAAGGCTCTCGGGGGGTTGCACTCCGCCAGGGTATGTCTGTATAGCGTTGATTTTGCTGAAATCGAACAGCTGCAACATGAAAATCGCTGGGATGAGGCTGCGAACCTTCTTTGCCGTGCCGCACAGTCTGTTGAAGCCGGTGGTGCGGATTTTCTTCTGATCTGTACCAACACCATGCACAAGGTCGCGGAACAAATCGCATCTTCAATTGCCATCCCGCTCGTGCATATCGCCGATGCCACAGCGGAACAGCTGGTTGCCGACGGCGTTAAGCGAGTAGGGCTGCTCGGCACACGATTTACCATGGAGCAGGATTTCTACAAGGGGCGGGTTTCCGAAAAATATGGAATCGATGTCCTCGTTCCCGACGAGGAAGAACAAAGCCTGATCCACAAGGTGATTTATACGGAACTCTGCCTTGGTGAAATACGGGATGCCTCGCGGGAAAAATATCTGAAAATCATCGGCAGCCTCCATGCGCGCGGTGCCGAGGCGGTGATTCTCGGGTGTACCGAAATTGCGCTGCTGGTGCAGCAAAAGCATACGCAGGTTCCGCTTTACGACACGACGCAGATTCACGCCGGCAAAGCGGTAACGCTGGCCATCGGCCAATCCTGATACGACCCGCCCCCCTCGGGGGAGGAGGACCGGGCAGCGGATAATTGTTATTGGTAGCCGTGGGGATGTTTGCCCCACCATCGAATAACAACCGAGTGAATCCCAGTCATGCGAATCTTCTCTGCGCCCCGCCACTCAAGCGTCATCACCCATACCGCACGACAGCTGGCTTCGGTAACGGCGCTGGCATTCGGTCTGTGTGGCGCGGCCCACGGGCTGTGCCCGGCGCAGTCCGATGCGACTCCGGTAGCGCCGATCCAGCTCAACCAGCAGGACGAGTTTGTGCCCGAGTGGGCCAAGTCGGCGATCTGGTACCAGATTTTCCCCGAGCGCTTCCGCAATGGCGACCCCGGCAACGACCCGAAAGTGACCGATCTCGCGGGCTCGGATCCGCAGGAGCCGGTGGCGCACTGGTCAGTACATCCCTGGGGCAGTGACTGGTATGAACTGCAGGAATACGAGCAGAAAAATGGCGATAAGGAACTGTGGAAACATCTGCTGCGCCGGCGTTACGGCGGCGATCTGCAGGGGGTGATCGACAAGCTGGATTACCTGCAGGAACTGGGGATTAATGCGATCTACCTGAACCCGGTATTCGACTCGCCCTCGCTGCACAAATACGACGGTGCCAGCTATCACCATATTGATCCCAATTTCGGCCCCGATCCCGAGGGCGACCGCCGCCTGATGGCGACGGAAAAACCCATCGATCCCTCCACCTGGGTCTGGACCAAGGCGGATGAGCTGGCGCTGGAGCTGATCCAGAAGGCGCACAGCAAGGGCATCCGCGTGATCTTTGACGGTGTGTTCAATCACATGGGGATCAACAGTTTCGCGTTTCGGGATCTGAAGAAGAACCAGCAGGCTTCGCCCTACAAAGACTGGTTTACCGTAACCTCGTGGGCCGATGACAAGGCCGGTACCGCCTTCGATTACGAAGGCTGGTTCGGGGTCAAGTCGCTGCCCGAGTTTGCCGAAGATGTTGATGGCCTCGCCGACGGCCCGAAAAACTATGTGTTCGCCGCGACCGAGCGCTGGATGAATCCCAAAGGAAAGGGTCGTGAAAACGGTATCGATGGCTGGCGCCTGGATGTGGCATTTTGTGTGGGCCACCGTTTCTGGAAGCAGTGGCGCCAGCACGTTAAATCCATCAACCCGGACGCCTATCTGACCGCGGAAATTGTCGATACCCCGGACAAGGTTAAACCCTATCTGCAGGGCGACGAATTCGATGGTGAAATGAATTACAACTTCGCATTCAGCAGCGCTGAGTTTTTCTTTCACCCCGAAGCATCCCGCATCAGTGCCAGTGAATTTGACCGCGAGCTTGCGCGTATGCGCACCCTGTATCCAAAAGGTGTTGCCTACGTTACCCAGAACCTGTTTGGCAGCCACGATTCCAACCGCATCGGTTCGCACATCGTCAATCGCGGCATCGGCAATTTCCGCGAGTGGGGCAAATATTTCAATGCCTCTCAAGCCGCGGGTAATCCCGAGTATCAGGTACGCAAACCCAACGAGTATGAGCGCCAGCTGCAAAAACTGTTTGCCATCTTCCAGCTAACTTATGTAGGTGCGCCGATGATTTATTACGGCGATGAAGTGGGCATGTGGGGCGCCAACGATCCGGATGACCGCAAGCCCATGGTGTGGGCTGATATCGATTATGCGGATGAGGTGTACAACCCAGACGGCAGCAAAAGAAAACCGGACAGTGTCGCGGTGAATGAAGACCTGCTCGCGCACTACCAGAAATTGAGCAAAATTCGCCGGCAGTATGACGCCCTGCGTGTTGGCGAATACCGGACCATTCTCGCCGACGACGACCGAGACATATTTGCTTTCGAGCGACGTTATCAGGGCCAGCAATTGTGGGTAGTGCTGAACAATCGCGATGCCGCGCAGCAGGTCGAACTGGACTTCAATGCATCCACAGGAACGGTTGTCGACCTGCTGAGCGGAGAGCGCTTTGCGCCCGCTTCCGGAAAGCTGAGCCTGCCAGTCACCGGCAAGTGGGGCAGGGTTCTATTGGTGAGCACGCGCTAGCTCCGTCTTGGGTGGGGTGCGCCAGCCGAACGCGCTGGCGCGCCCCCTGAAACAAAACTTGGTCATTCACGCCATTTGTTGCCAATCCACGCTAGTGCCGCTATAACCCGACGATGCTCTCCGAATCTTCCGAAGTTCACGGGGCGCTCGCTCGCGACCCTGTAGCGCCGTTGAAAAAGGTAACCGATGGAAGAATTCTCCCGGGCCTCGTCGCTGGTAATGTTTGACGAACTCTGTGTCGCCTCCGGGCTCGATCCGCAGCTAATGCTGGATAATGCCGGTCTTCCCGCCGATACCCTGGCCCATCCCGATAACCTTATTTCCTTCCAGCGTATGGCGCTGTTGCTGGATGACTGCGCGCGGGAATCGGGCAACCCCCTGTTCGGACTAGAGCTCGGGTTGCGCCAGGGCACCGCGGTATTTGGCCAGCTCCTTTATCTGGTCAAGAACGCCAACACCGCCGGCGAATCACTCGCGGAACTCGCCCGCTACTACCACCTGCATTCCAGCAGTGGTGTGGTGAAGCTGGAGGTGCACGATAAGCTGGCATTCCTTGAGTACACGCCAGTACTGCGCGAAGGCATTCCCTCACGGCAGGCGATTGAACACGGCGTGGCGGTAGGGTGGCAGTTGCTGAAAATGTTGCTGGGACGGCAGTGGAATCCCCGGGCCTTGTACCTGCAAACCGCGGCTGGTGCCTCTGCGCACCGTTATGCACGCCTATTGCGCACCGCGCCCCACTTCAACAGCGACAGGAATGCCTGGGTTTTTGATGCCGCCCTGCTAGCGGCGCCACTCAGTGATGCGGACCCGGCACTGCACGCGCTGATGCAGGCGCACATCGAAAAACTCGACGAGCTTGCGCCGAAGGAACTGCCTGAATTCGTCAGTCACCTGCTGCGCAACCTGCTGCCCAATGGCCAGGTTTCCCTGGATTATGTTGCCGATTACATGATGCTCGGCACCCGCACCCTGCAGCGCATGCTCACGGAGGAGGGAACCAGCTTCCAAGCACTGCTGAACGAAACCCGCCAGGCGGAGGCAGCGCGCTACCTGAAGGAATCCGATATCAGCCTGACCCAGCTGGCAGGCCTGCTCGGGTATGCTGATCTTGCCACCTTTTCCAAAGCCTTTCAGCGCTGGTTTGGCATGAGTCCGCGCCAGTGGCGCCAGGCCAATGGCCGGCCCGGCTCCGCCAGGAAGCTGGCGCGGGAGCGCCGGCGGCCTACCTGGTTGCGCTGAGCGCCCAGCCACGCATCTCTTGTCAGTGTCGTGCACCGTGGTCATAGATACGTAAATAAACAAATTAATGGCGTGATATGACAAGTTTTGTCCGGAGCTTTGTGAGGACAATGTGCTATCTCATCGCCCCTGTCACTAGCGCTACCCGGTGTGATGGAGCGATGAATCACAAGCTGGCCTTTTGCCACGCTGTTTAGCAAAGAGTGTTCTATGACCTATAAAGCCATCCAACTAGCCAAACGCCCGAGCGGCGATATCACCCCCGATATTTTCGCTACCGTAGACTTGGAAACCCCGGTGCTGGAAGAGGGCCAGTTCCTAGTCAAGCAGACCTACATGTCCCTTGATCCGGCCATGCGCACCTGGCTGAATCCGCGCGAAGACAGCTACCTGCCGCCGGTTCAGGTGGGCGAAGTGATGCGCTCCTACGGTGTCGGCGAGGTGGTCGAGTCCCGCAACGCCAATTACCCGGTAGGTGCGCGAGTGATCGGCACAACAGGCTGGGCGGAATACGTCCTCGGCAATGACGAGATGCAGGTGGTGGATGCTTCCATCGACCCGGAGGCGCTGTTGTCCGTGTTCTACGTTACCGGCCTGACGGCCTACGTGGGCCTGATCAAGATCGGTCGGCCGCAGGCGGGCGAGACCATTCTGATCAGCGGCGCCGCCGGCTCCGTCGGTTCACTGGCAGGCCAGATTTCCAAGGCTGAAGGCCTGCGCGTTGTGGGTACCGCCGGTAGCGACGAGAAATGTCGCTGGTTGGTGGAGGAGCTCGGTTTCGACAAGGCGATCAACTACAAGTCTGACGACCTCGCCGCGCAGCTGGACGACGCCTGCCCGAACGGCATCGATCTGTTTTTCGAAAATACCGGTGGCCCGATCCAGCAGCTGGCCTACGAGCGCATGAACCGCTTCGGTCGCATCCTGGTGTGCGGCATGATCGCCGAATACAACTTCGAAAAACCAGCACCGGGCCCGAACTGGATGGACATCAACCTGAAGGGGCTGCGCGTAGAAGGTTTCGTGGTGCCGGATCACCTGGACAAGGCGCAGGAAGCCACCGAAGCTCTGGCCAAGTATGTGCAGAACGGGCAAATCCGCTTCCGCACCCATGTGCTCGACGGGCTGGAAAGTGCCGTGGACGGGATTAACCTGCTGTTCAACGGCGGCAACCAGGGGAAGCTGCTTGTAAAACTCTGAGGTGCTAGAACGCTTAAGTGTTAAATACAAAAGCCCTGCCGTCCGGCGGGGCTTTTTTATTTGGCGGGAAAACCCCCATTTTGCAGTGATCTTGCCGCGATACTACGGACGCTCTACCTTTATGCTGCAATTCAGTATTCGCAACGCCACAAGATCCCGATCTTCAAGTGTCTTTTGATGTATTACTTTGGAGCTGTGAAATGACAAACGACGAACAGAAGATACTGATGCGCGGCGTAGCTGCTGGCACGCTGATTGGATTGGCTATCGGTCTGATTGTCGCACTGTTCATTTCGATGACGGCTTAGCGTTTTACATGGTTGGCCATTCGCGATTTTCCAGCCAGTTCCGTGCGAAACTCGGACTCCAGACTGCTATAGGAAGGCCATAGTATCCCACCCAACAAAGAGGAAGCGTTATGAGTAGTGAACTTTATTATCTGACCCTAGTTACGATCTTAACGGCAGTGCTTTGGGCTCCGTACATTCTGAACCGGTTTGCGGTCTGGGGCATATTCGATACGGTGGGGTACCCTACAGATCCCAAGCCCCAGTCGCCCTGGGCGGCACGTCTACAAAGGGCGCATACCAATGCCATCGAGAACCTGGTGGTTTTTGCAGTGTTGGTGTTGATTGCGCAGATCGCAGGTATCAGCAGTTCGATTACCGTGACCGCGTGCGTTGTGTATTTTTGGGCGCGGGTAGTGCATGCCATTGCGTACGCTTTGGGAATTCCCTGGGTCCGTACCTTGGCTTTTATTGCGGGATTTTTCGCTCAGGTGGCTGTGGCGTGGCAGCTACTGGTATCGGTGCCGGGTGCTACTTGATCGTCTTTTTAAGGCGAAGCTAATTTTAGGCAACTATTTATTTTCTTTTTCGGGATTTGGTGCGAGAGCGGGTGGCCACCATACAGACAGGCATACAATTTCATGGCGTATTGACGGGTGTGGATGCACGATTTTTTCCGAAATCGTTGTGATTGACTCTACTTCTAGACCATTAATTTTGTCTCCAATATCAGGGTTTT
>NZ_DATCMV010000126.1:0-13082 GCF_036563125.1 Microbulbifer sp. | reverse complement strand
ACTTCGATGTCGTTGAGACCGCGGCTGTTGGCAATCAGGTCTGCCATCAGTTCATTGGGGACGGCGGCGTGGGAACCGACGAAAATCCTGCAACCGCTTTTTAGCAGCTGCGTCCAGGGGATTGGATCGCCTGTTTTCGGGTGGGTCAGGGATGACATACAGGAAAGCTGGCCTCCATTCGACTCTCGACATAGTAAGCAAGAGCCTTGGGAGCCGCAACCGAGCACTTATGACGGCCCGCAGCACGTTAATGAAACGCTTAACGGGCCGAACAACCAACTCCCTGTCAGATTTTCTCCACTGCCATCGCTATGGTGCGAGCAGCTCTCTCCATCGGAATCGGAGAAAAGCCATTGGCGAACCAGGCAACAACAAGGTCCTTGTCCGGAGACACATACAACCCCTGCCCGTTCATTCCCCCTTTGTACAGATCACCATCGTTGAATACGGCGTCCCATTGGTAGGCGTTGGCTTTTGGGGGCTCACCAAATAACTTTTCCAGCTTCGGACCGAGTACACCTTTGCGGTAATTTTCCGGCCGTCCACCTGTGCGAATGTCGTTTAGGGCCCTCTGCGAAACCAATCTCTTCTCGGATACGGCGCTCCAGCTCGGGGTATACAACATACCGAATTTGGCCATATCCACCAGACGCGAAGAAATCAGTCCGTGAATGATTGCGTTGCCCTGGGGACTCAAACCTATCTGGGCATCGCCTTCCATACCAACTTGCATCCAGATTCGCTCAGCAACCACATCTGCAAGCCGCCGCCCCGTCACTGCCTCAATAATCAAACCCAACATTTGCGTGTTTGCGGAAGAGTACTCAAAGCCCGTCCCAGGCTCGTGTAACTTGCCGATCGCAAACAATGCTTCATTGTGGGTTTTCAGTTCGCCATCGACATTCGGCAACCCCGCCTCAGCCATCATAAAGCGCGCAAACCCGGAGTTCGGATTGGCCCGCTGCTCTGGCCCCTCCTCCAGGTCCAGGCCAGTCTGCATGTTTAGCACATCAATCAGCTTGATGTTTTCCCACTCAGTGCCAATGGATTCCGGCAGGTAGTGCGCAATTGTTTTCCGCACATCGAGCAAGCCCTCTTCCTCTAGCTGCGACATCAGCAGACTTGCTACCGGCTTCGCGTTGGACATCCACACATGATTATCGAACGGGCGCATGCCCGGATACAATTCATAAACTACCTTGCCACGATGGATTACCATCACTCCCTGCAGGGGGGAATCCATCGCCGTCACCAGCGAATGAAATTCTCGAGTTTGATCCTGCCAATTGATTTCGAGTGATCTCAGCCACGACTGAGGGGATCGCGCCAGATTCGCGACCGATCCGGCGCGATAAATGGTTGCATGCGGAAACTTTTCCGCCAGATGCAAATAGGAGTAAGCACCCGCAGGGGTCACCGTCAAAAACTTTGGCAGTGCCCAATCCGCGCGAAGCTGATAAGCAGTATTAGCATCATAGCCATCTGCGGCTTCACGCAGATATCCATTGTCGCCATCTGCCGATGCGCCACTCATCGCAACCAATAATCCAGCGCAACATGTTTGCAATATTCTTTTCATGATCGGTACCACTCAAAAATCCGAGGGATGCATTCAATAAAATTCCGCGAATCAGGAACCCAAACTGCCTGTAAAGAAATGGGCTATTGATCCTAACAAGACCAATAGCCCGGCCCTATTGATTTTACGAAGGCCCCGTTTCGTCAGATTTAGAAGCGGTACTTCGCTTCCACACCGTAGGTTCGCGGCATCGCGTATCCCGCGACGTAAGTACCAAGGAAGTCGCGGTAGCTGTAATTCATGTGATCGCTGTCCGCCAGGTTGCGGCCCCACAGATACACTTCCCACTTGTCGGCATCATCCAACAAACCGACCCGGGCGTTGATCAAGTCAAAGCTTTCCATGCGATCAAAATTCACATCGACGACGCCGTTGCTGAAGCCGTCATTGTTGCTGGGGTTGATGTAGCGTTCAGAGGTGTAGCTGTAATCCGTGCGCAGGAGCACGGTTGCTGCCATTGCGGGTATGGGAATGTAGTACTGGATACCAACAGAAGCCGTGGTATCCGGGGCATACGGCAGGTCATTGCCAGAAGCATCCGCGCCATTGTCGCCGCCACCAGGGAAATGCTTGAAGCGGGCATCCAGCAGGCCTAGCGCCGCCGTCAACTGCAGGTTATCGGTGGCCACATAGGTAGCCTCCAGCTCAGCCCCTCTGGTCTCCACTTTTGCTGCGTTGGTAATCGTCAGCGCGGTGCCACCGCCACCCAGCTCGATGTACTGGTTTACCTGATAGTCATCGAACACGGAATTGAACAGCGCTGCATTTAGCCGCAGGCGGCGCTCCAGCAGTTCCGCCTTGTAACCCAGTTCGTAGCTGACCACTGACTCGGTGCCGAATTCAATATCGGTAGGGCTGCCGGTAAACTGATTGGCATTGATAAAGTCGAGATTGTAGCCACCACTTTTGACCCCGGTTGAGGCGCGGGCGTAGACAAAATTACTGTCGTCCAGCGAATAGTTCAGGCTGATTGTGGGTGAGAAATCGCGGTCGGTGCGAGAGTCCTGCACTTTGCCGGTGGCAATATTGAATACACCGGACGCACTGCCGTCGATAGCCCAGTCAACATCTTTGGTTTCCAGTGAATAGCGGAAACCAAAGCCCAGATTCAGGCGATCGGTCAGGTCGTAATTACCATTGGCAAAAATCGCGTAGCTTTCGGTATCGACAGTGCCGCCATAGGCAACCGCGGTGGAGGAAGGGATCAACCCCAACAAGCCAGCATGCGCCCCTGCCAGTGCGTAACGTTCGGTATCGCTATCCTGCGCGTAGTAATAAAACCCCACCACATAGGACAAGGCTGCATCGGCGGGTGAGGTCAGCTGGAATTCCTGGGTGAACTGATCATAGGTATCGTGATAGGCGGTATTCACCAGGTCCAGCTCGGTAAAATCCACATCGGTGCCGTAAATCATATCGGTACTGCGAAAAGCGGTAATCGATGTGAAAGAGAATCCGCTATTCAAATCGTAATCTACCGTGGCCGAGGTACCCCAGATCTCTTTGTCTTCCGGCACGGTGCGGTTTTGATACATTTCGTATTTGTTATTGCCGTCGACCGGGTACCGAGACGCAAACACATAAGTGAGAGGTTCGCCGTTGAATCCCCAGCGATCCTGCGCCATATAATCGGCGGCGAGGTTAACCGTCAGGTTATCCGCCAGGTCCGAGCGCAACATGACACGTCCGGAGGTGGAGTCGCGGCCATTCACCTCGTCGCCGTTGTACAGATTCTTGATATAACCATCGCGGTCAGTCTTGTTCAGGCTGAGCGAAACAGCGGTGGCGTCCGACACGGGCAAATTGCCGCGAACCTGAAATTCACGGTTGTTGAAATTGCCGATATTGATCCCGAGATCCAGCTCCTGTTCGTTGCCGGGCTTGCGGGAAATCAGGTTCACTGCACCTGCGACGGTGTTTTTCCCAAACAGGGTGCCCTGGGGGCCGCGCAGCACTTCCACGCGCTCCAGGTCCAGCAAGCCCTGGTTCACCGCTGGTGACTGACCGAGGTAAACCCCATCCAGGTATACCCCTACGCGAGTATCAAAGCCGATGTTGCGGCTATTGGCACCCACACCGCGTATGGTGATACGGGACGAGAAGTCGCTGTCCTGGCTGATCTGGATATTGGGAGCCATCTCGCCAAGGTCTTTGACCTCTTTGATGCCACTCTGCTCCAGTGAGTTGGCACTCAATGCAGCGATGGAGATAGGGACTTCCAGTGCGCGCTCTTCGCGCTTCTGCGCAGTGACTGTCACCTCTTCAAGAGTCGCATTCTGCGCTGCCGGGGAGATGCAGGGAATCAGTGTGGCGCCGCCAATCGCCAGAGCCAGCAGGCGACGTGGAGGAATCGCAGTAAAACGGGTTTTCATCGGCACTTTCTCTCAGCTCATTATTGTTATCTGTAGATTTGTCGAGGCATTCCCCCGACAACTGTGCTCGATGCTAATACGCCCACTCCGGGCATAACTGTCCGAATTCGGACACTCCGGAAAGATCCACCTCAGCTCTTGGCGAGCAATCCCTCCAGTGCGCCACAATCATGAATGGTGATACTGCCGTAACCCAGACTAACCCAACCCGCTTTTTCCCACAGTTTCAGCTCCTGATTAATGCGCTGGCGCGTTGCGCCGGCCAGCAGCGCCAGCTCCTCCTGCGATACGCTCAGGGTGACGCCACCAGCGCCAACACGGTATTCGCTGTAGCCCGTTGCCAAATCGAGCAAGCGAATCGCCAATCGCTCTGGCAGCGAGCGAATCAGGCTGGCCTCAAGCATGCGCAGTGCGCTGCGGTAGCGCTTGCACACCTGGCGTATAAAGTGACGATAGAGATTCGGTTGCGCATCCAGTAGTGCATGAAACTTGTCTCTGGGGACGAACAGCAGCTGCGCATTCCCCCTGGCAACAGCATCACTCGGCCTTGGGCTGCCATCGAACACGGATATTTCACCCAGCCAGCTGCCTCTTTCCAGGATACCCAGAACCGCGCACTTGCCCTCTTTGCTGATGATTTGTGCCACCACCGCACCCTGCAACACGGCATAAAGCCCATCCGGCTCATCGCCTTTTCCATACAAATACTGGCCATCGGTAAAATTTTTTACCTTTCCGTCAGCAATCACCTGCGCTATGACGTCATCGGGTAAGCCCTGAAACCAGTGACTATCCAGCAATATTTGCTGTATGCGTTCGCGTTCCACAAACTGCGCTCCATTCCTATCGAGTGCACCTATCTTACAACCGACCGCGTTAAAGGCGTCTGAATTGAAAATGCGCACGGACGTGCCCGACACGGTCACCGATCAGATTAGGGTCTTAGTGGATGTGTGAAAAGAGACACGCAGGAGCGCAGCCTTAACGGCTTTGCCAGGGAAGCCGGCAACGACAGGAATTCATGAGTGAATAGGATGGAGTCTGGAGCAACGGCAGGACGCCGCTGCTCCGGAAGCCGTAGTGAGGGAGGTCAGGCTTCGGCCATCTGGACCGGGATGGTGTTGGCACTGCGCTCAACCCGGTTCTTCTCATCCAGGTAAACCAGCTTAGGCTTGAACTGATCGGCCTCGGACTCCGTCATCTGCGCATAGGCCGCAATAATGATCCGATCCCCCACCTGAACGCGACGCGCTGCGGCCCCGTTCATGGAGATGATGCCCGAGCCGCGCTCGGCAAGGATCACATAGGTGTGGAAACGCTCGCCGTTGGAAACGTTGTAGATATCAATTTTCTCGAACTCGCGCAGCCCCGCCAGCTCCACCAGGTCTTCATCGATCGCGCAGGAACCGTCGTACCAGAGTTCCGCCTGGGTCACCGCCGCCATGTGCAACTTGCCCTTCAGCATCTCGATTTGCATACCCGCCTCCCGTTACATACTCAGAGAAACATTGTCGATCAGCCGTGCGGCGCCGGTGTACATCGCCCCCAGCAGCGTGATCTCACGGTCGTCGTGTGCCGCCGGTTGCAGGTCGCGGCTGTTGCAGATGGAGAAATAATCCACCCGAAAGCCCGCGTTCTCGATGCGGTTTTTTGACTCCGCTTCCAGCGCGGCAAAATCCCGGCGCCCGTTTTCGATTTCCCCACGCGCCCAGTTCAGGGTCTGGTTCAGGATCGCCACCTTCGGCCGCTCCTCCTCGGTGAGATAGCCGTTGCGGGAACTCATCGCCAGGCCATCGTCCTCGCGGTGCACCGGCGCCGCCACGATCTCTACCGGTATGCACAGGTCTTCCACCATGCGGCGGATAACCGCCAGCTGCTGGAAGTCCTTGATACCAAAGATCGCCTTGTCCGGCTGCACGATATTGAACAGCTTCGCCACCACCGTGGTCACCCCCTCGAAGTGTCCCGGGCGGCTGGCACCGCACAGCACATCGGTCATCGCCGGGCAGATTACCTTGGTCTGCAGGTCCATACCGTTGGGATAGATTTCGCTTTCGTCCGGGTGGAACAGGAAGTCGCAGTTGGCGCCGCGCAGGCGCGCCATGTCCTGCTCCATGGTGCGGGGATACTTGTCCCAGTCTTCGTTCAGACCGAACTGGAGCCGGTTGACGAAAATGGACACGACCACCACGTCACACAGGGTCTGGGCACGCTTGACCAGTTCGATATGCGCATCGTGCAGGTTGCCCATGGTGGGCACGAAGCCGATGGTCTTGCCGTCGCGCCGGGCCGCCTTCAGCGCCTCGCGCAGGCTGGCCACATGGTGAAAGACTTGCATTGTCGGGAATCCGCCAGAGGTTGCTACGCGCGGCATATTACCCCCCGGCGCGAGTGGGAACAAATGCGCAATAAGCCACAAAAACCTCGGTCTGATTCGGTTTTTCGTGCACTGATTGGCAAAACACTTGTTGCGGTTCAGGAAGGATTCAGTGTGAAGGGCCCAGAATGGCTCCCACAGTAAGCGAAAACACACCGAAGCCGCCCTGACGGCTGTGGAGAGCGACCATGAAAACACTGACCTCAGCCTTTATCGCCGCCAGCCTGCTTTTCAGTGCTGCCCCGGCACTGGCGGACAGAGATGACCGCCACCACACCAACGACCACAGCCGCAAAATCGCGCAGCAACAGCATAACCGCAACGATCGTCGCGATGATCGCCGCGAAGACCGCCGGCAAGCGCGCCGCGAGGACCGCCGGGAAGATCGACGTGACGACAGACGCGATGAGCGCCGCGACCATCGCAATGACAGGGACGATCACAAGTTCGTCAAATATGTGGGCTACGACCAGCGTTACGACAAGAACCGCCACGACCATGGACACGGGCACAATTATCGCGGCAACGGGTACGGGCATGATCACCATCGCCCCTACCGCCCGGTGAAGCTGGCGCACAAGCACCGCTACCGCCCGTCGCACTACGGCTATGGCTACCGCTGGACGCGCCTGCCCAGATCTTACGTGAGCATCACGTTCGCCGGCCTCGGCTACTACTTCAGTGACGGCATTTTTTACCGTCCCTATGGCCCGGGGTATGTCGTAGCCCAGGCGCCAATCGGTGCCTTTGTGCAGGCCCTGCCAGGCACAGCGGTAAGTGTCAGCTTTAACGGCTTCAATTACTTCGTGGCTTACGACACTTACTACCGCTGGGACAACCACCGTCACGGCTATCTGGTTGTCGCCAACCCCGGATTTATTTGATCTCCAAGCGCACAGACTTCTCACAGGAAGGATTGTCACATCCAACCCCAACAACCGAATTAAAATTCGGTTATTCCCCAGGCGACTCTCGCGAGTCGCCTTTTTTATTTGTGGCGCCGAAGACTCTTTCTATAAATATGTTAGCTTTTCGGTTCTATAGTTTAATTTGAACTAAAAAACTGAATAAAAATTTAGTTTCATCCTTTAAAAAACGGCCATTTTTCTTTTCTATAGTTATTGCTTTCCACATACTCAGGCCCCAAGATTCGCGCCCCTGATTATCCCTACCGTCCCTCATTTCACGAACGAGGCGCCATGAAACAGCAACAGATCGAAAACTGGACCTGCGAAGACTCCGCAGACCTCTACGGCATCCGCAACTGGGGTGCCGGCTATTTCAATTTGAACGACTCCGGTGAGATCACGGTTGAGGTAACAAACAGCGCCGGCACGACGCATTCCGTATCACTGATGGACATCGCCCACGGCGCCAATGAGCGCGGACTGGGCATGCCTCTGCTGGTGCGTTTCGAAAACCTGCTGGAAGCGCAGGTCGCACGCATCAACAATTCTTTCCGCAGCGCCATCGAGAGCTGCGGCTACCGCAACAAATTCCGCGGCGTGTTCCCGATCAAGGTGAACCAGCAGTGCCAGGTGATCGAGGAGATCGCCAAGGTCGGTCGCCAGTTCGGCCACGGTCTGGAAGCGGGCAGCAAGGCGGAACTGATTGCGGCACTGTCGATCCTCGACAACACCGAAGCACTGATCGTGTGCAACGGTTACAAGGATGAGGAGTTCATCAACCTGGGACTGCAGGCCCAGCGTCTCGGAGTACAGGTTTTCTTTGTGGTGGAGACCCCCTCCGAGGTGGACACCATTATCCGCTGTGCAGAGCGCGAGCAGGTGGAACCTAACATCGGCGTGCGTGTGAAGCTGGCGAGCAAGGTGGGCGGCTATTGGAATGCCACCAGTGGCGACCGCAGCATCTTCGGTCTCGGCAGTAACGACCTGATTGCAATGGTCGACAAGCTGCGCGACCACAACATGCTGCACTGCCTGAAGCTGCTGCACTACCACCTGGGTTCACAGGTGCCGAACATCCGCGATATCCGCACCGGTGTGCTGGAAGCCTGCCGCTACTACGCGGACCTGGTGGAAGAAGGCGCCGCCATGGGCTTCCTGGATCTGGGCGGCGGCCTGGCGGTGGACTACGACGGCTCCAAAACCAACTACACCCACTCCAAGAACTACTCCCTGGATGAGTACTGCGTGGACGTGGTGGAAGCCATCATGGGCACCATGGACAGTGAGGGCGTGGAGCACCCGGTGATCATTACCGAGTCGGGGCGCGCGACGGTAGCCTATTCGTCGGTGCTGCTGTTCAACATTCTGGACACCACCAGTTTCGAGCCCATTGAACTTGAAGACGACCGCATCGGCGAGGATTCGCACCCGATGCTGAAGTACCTGCAGCACGCGCTGAAAAACGCGGCGACAAAGAACCTGCAGGAGAGCTACAACGATGCGCTCTACTATCGCGATGAGATTCGCGCGCTGTACCTGCACGGGCAGGTGAGCCTGAGGGACCGCGCGCTGGCGGAGAACCTGTTTTTGCAGTGTGCGCAGAAAATCCGCAAACTGCTGGATGAAGTGGAAGAGGTGCCGATGGACCTGCAGGCTTTGCCTGAGGTGCTGTCCGACATTTACTACGCCAACATGAGTGTGTTCCAGTCGCTGCCGGATATCTGGGCGATCGACCAGCTGTTCCCGCTGGCGCCGGTACACCGCCTGGATGAGGCGCCGACCCGGTCGGCGATCATTGCGGATATTACCTGCGACTGCGACGGCAAGATCGACCGTTTCATCGACCGCCAGGAGGTGCGCAAGACGCTGCCGCTGCATGCCCTGAAGGATGGCGAGGAGTATATCCTCGGAGCCTTCCTGGTCGGCGCTTACCAGGAGACCCTGGGCGACCTGCACAACCTGTTTGGCGATACCAATGTGGTGAGTGTGCACATCGAGGAAGACGGCCATGTGAATTACAGCCGTGAAATCCACGGTGATAGCATTGCCGACGTGTTGAGCTATGTTGAGTACTCGCCGCAGGATCTGTTCGAGCGTTTCCGCAAACTGGCGGAGAGCGCGGTGAAGAGTGGCAGAATTACGGCGCAGCAGCGCAAGGAAATTTTGCACACTTATACGGCGAGCATGAGTGGGTATACCTACTTCGAGAAGTGATTCTTGAGGTTGGGAGTTATGTAAGGTGGTTTGGCGAGTAGCCTCCACCTTGTTGCTAGGGCGGCGGAGATCGAGTTCTACCGCTGGTCCGGTGGCGGCAAAGCGCTGGGTATCTGTTTTCAAAACCGCTGCAAGTACATCCATGTAAGCTGCGTCGGCGACATCCCTGTCGCCGACGCTTTTGAAAACAGATCCCCATCACTCCGCCTTAACTTTAAATTTCAGCACTTCGTAGCGATGCACCTTGTTGCCCGTATCGAAGTACGCAATTTAATGCGAAGGGCATGTTGCCGGGATTTATTTGCGGGACCGTCTGCGGCCTGGATGGCCGCAGCCGAGCCCCCAGGGATGGGTTCACGGCGTGTCCCGCAAACAAATACCGGCAACAGGCCCGCCCGGTAACCATCTAGTGGGGGCCCTAACCCCATTAGCACCCAAAAAAAGGGAGAAAAAAATGGCCAACGTTCTGATTGTCGGCGCCGGTGGCGTCGGTCAGGTGGTAGCACACAAGTGTGCGCAAGTAGAGGAAGTGTTCGAGAACATTACCCTCGCCAGCCGCACCAAAGCCAAGTGCGACAAAATCGCCGATATGCTGCCGCGCAAAATCGACACTGCGGAAGTGGACGCCGATAACGTGAGCGAAATGGTCGCGCTGATCGAGAAGGTCAAGCCCGACATGGTCATCAACGTGGCACTGCCCTACCAGGACCTGCACATCATGGATGCGTGCCTGGAAACCGGCGTGCACTATCTGGATACCGCCAACTACGAACCGCTGGACGAGGCCAAGTTCGAGTACAGCTGGCAGTGGGCCTACCAGGACAGATTCGAGAAGGCCGGTCTGATGGCACTGCTCGGCAGCGGCTTCGATCCGGGTGTCACCAGCGTGTTTACCGCCTACGCGAAGAAGCACCACTTCGACCGCATCAAGACCCTCGACATCCTCGACTGCAACGCCGGCGATCACGGCCTGCCGTTTGCGACCAACTTCAACCCGGAAATCAACATTCGCGAAATTACCGCGAACGGTCGCTACTGGGAAAACGGTCAGTGGGTTACCACCAAGCCGATGGAAGAAAAGCGGGTATTTTCCTTCCCCGAAGGCATCGGTGAAAAAGACCTGTACCTGCTGTACCACGAGGAGCTGGAGTCCCTGTCCAAGCACTTCCCGGAGATCGAGCGCGCGCGCTTCTGGATGACCTTCGGTGCCAGCTACCTGAAGCACCTGGAAGTGTTGCAGAACGTGGGTATGACTGGCATCGAGCCTATCGAATTCCAGGGCCAGCAGATTGTTCCGATCCAGTTCCTGAAGGCGCTGCTGCCCGACCCGGCAAGCCTCGGCCCGCTGACCAAAGGCAAGACCTGTATTGGCAACATCATCAAGGGCACCCCGCAGGGCGGTGGCGAAGACAAGATCTACTACGTCTACAACATCTGCGACCACCAGGAGTGCTACAAAGAAGTCCAATCCCAGGCAATTTCCTACACCACCGGCGTACCGGCGATGATCGGTGCCAAGATGATGATGGAAGGCAAGTGGATGAAGCCCGGCGTGTGGAACATGGAGCAGCTGGACCCAGATCCCTTTATGGACGACCTGAACAAGTACGGCCTGCCCTGGCAGGAGACCTGGCTGGACAAGCCGTTCGTCTAAGACCGCCAATCCCGGGCCGCAAGGCCCGGGATTTTTGCCAATTGAAGCTGTAAGAAAAATTGTTATGGATCTGACGCCCCGCAAAGACTACTTCGGCGAATTTGACCCCAGCCGCGTGCCCACCCCCTGCTTCGTGGTGGATGAAATCGCCCTGCGCGACAACCTCGAAGTGCTCGCCGATGTGCAGAAACGCAGCGGCGCCAAGGTACTGGCCGCGCTGAAAGCGTTTTCCATGTTCAGCATCGGGCATATTGTTGCGGAATACCTTTCCGGTACCTGCGCCAGCGGGATTAACGAGGCCAAGCTCGGGTTCGAGGAGTACGGCGGCAAGGATCTCGGCAAAGAGGTTCACGTGTTCAGCGCCGGCTACAAGGAGCAGGAGCTGAAGGAAATCCTCGAGTTCGCGCACCATGTAATTTTCAATTCGTTTTCGCAATGGAAGCGTTACAAGTCACTGTGCCTGGAAGCTCAGAAAAAGCGCCCGGAACTGCAATTCGGCCTGCGCATCAATCCTGAACATTCCGAAGGACACACGCCGATCTACGATCCCTGCGCGCCCTGCTCGCGCCTGGGTATCGTGCGCTCGCTGTTTGACGGCGAAGACCTCACCGGTATCAGCGGCCTGCATTTCCACACTCTGTGCGAACAGGATTTCAAACCGCTGGAGCGCACCATTGCGGCCGTCGAGGAAAAATTTGGCGATCTGATTCCGCAGATGGAGTGGATCAACTTTGGCGGCGGCCACCATATCACCCGCTGTGATTATCAGGTGGAAGAACTGATTGCCGCGGTTAAAGCGTTTTCCGACAAGCACGGTGTGCAGGTATATCTGGAACCCGGAGAAGCGGTAGCGCTATTCTGTGGCGTGCTGGTGGGCGAGGTTGTGGATCTGACCTGGAATGGTAAAAACCAGGCGATTCTGGATGTTTCTGCCACCTGCCACATGCCGGATGTGATTGAGATGCCGTACCGCCCGGAAATCACCGGCGCTTCGCTGCCGGGCGAACTCCCACACAGTTACCAGCTGGGCGGGCAGAGCTGCCTCGCCGGCGACCGCATTGGCGAATATAGCTTTGCGGACCCACTGAAAATCGGCGACAAAATCGTGTTTGAGGAAATGGCCTACTACACCATGGTCAAGACCAACACCTTTAACGGCATTCCGCTACCCTCGATTGCCTTGTGGAATTCCGATACCGATGAGCTCAGGCTCATTAAAGAATTTGGTTACGAGGACTTTAAGGGTCGTCTTTCCTGATTTGTTTATAGTCCGCCGCTTCTCGCTTAGTAGCAGGCGCGGTGGCGGGAAAGCACCGGGTACAGGTTTTCGGGACCGCTGTGAACCCATCCCTGGGCGCTGCGGCGCAAACATCCTGTTTGCGACGCTCCCGAAAACCTGTACCCGGCACTTTCCCTTAGATTCCAATTTAATTACTTCGTAGTACCGTTCGAGTGGGGCTACGAAGATATATACATGATGCGAAGGCCGAGTGCCGGGGATCTGTTTTCAAAAGCGTCGGCGACAGGGACGTCGCCGACGCAGCGTACAGGGATGTATTCACAGCGGTTTTGAAAACAGATACCCGGTGCTGGGCCGCCACTAGAGGTTCTATAGGACCACTCAACCTAGAAGCACCAGGCCAAAACTATGCACACCGAAGACCCCAACATTTTCCTCGGCTCCGAAATCGAACAACCGAAACCGGAAGAAGCCCTGTTCCACGTCCTGCCAATCCCCTACGAAGAAACCGTCTCCTACGGCGGTGGCACCGGCAAGGGCCCGGCGGCGATTATCGAAGCCTCCCACCAGCTGGAAACCTTCGACAACTTCTCCTCGCCCTGTGAGCTCGGCATCTACACCCGCGAAGCGGTGGATGTCAGCGGTCCGGCCGAGCAGGTGATGGAGAATATCGCCAGCGCCACCCGCGAAATCCTGGCCATGGGGAAAATGCCCGTGGGCATCGGCGGCGAACACTCG
>NZ_DATCMV010000072.1:0-9215 GCF_036563125.1 Microbulbifer sp. | reverse complement strand
AAGGCAACGGCAGCGCCGCCCCATACTTCGGAACATACGCGGGTCAGCGCAGCGGTCAGAGTGGTTTTACCGTGGTCAACGTGACCGATGGTGCCCACGTTTACGTGGGGCTTGGAACGTTCAAACTTTTCTTTTCCCATTGCGGGCCTCCCAATATAAGCGTGAGCCGAACTAGCGACCTTACCTAAGAACAGCCCCCGCGCACTCACATAAGGAGCCCCTCGGGAACCGTCGCACCCGACCCGCAAAAGCATATAAGCCGGATACAAATAGCCGCGGAGACACAGGTCACCGCGGCCACGAATAATGGAGCTCATGGGCGGATTTGAACCGCCGACCTCACCCTTACCAAGGGTGTGCTCTACCCCTGAGCTACATGAGCTTACTCCGATTGCCAGCATCTCAGCTGACGCAGGCGGGGCCGCCTGCAATGCGCCAGACCAAAGATCACAGCGACTTTACCAACCAAGCTCCGCACTGCTTATTGGAGCGGGCAGCGGGAATCGAACCCGCATCATCAGCTTGGAAGGCTGAGGTTCTACCATTGAACTATGCCCGCGCTACCGCGTGCGTTACTCCTTAAATAGAAGACTGAACAACTTCTTCTACCTTCGATGCCAGCACACAGGCATCTGAATAATGGTGCAGGGGGGTGGATTCGAACCACCGAAGCTTGCGCGTCAGATTTACAGTCTGATCCCTTTGGCCACTCGGGAACCCCTGCCTCAAGGTGGTGCGCATTCTCCACACCATCCTATCCGCTGTCAACAATTTTTCTTTCAAATTCACACACTTACCTGAATTTCTTCAACGAACCGTGCGACTGAAAGAAATGGAGCTGGCGAGAGGAGTCGAACCCCCGACCGGCTGATTACAAGTCAGCTGCTCTACCAACTGAGCTACGCCAGCTTCTTCCAGATCGACCTTTTCAGGCCGAATCTTCCACCGGGGTTGTTGACTCCCCCTTAAGTGGAGGCGGGATTCTAGGGGAAGTGTTCACGACACGCAACAGGCTGTTGTCGCTTTTTTTCACCTCGAATGTGGACTTCGGAAATTCACCGGAAAGGCCACTCCCACACTCACTCAATTTCCTTTTCACGAATTTCACTGCACAGGTTCTGACGGCGACCAATTTCCGGGTAATCCAGTTGAAGCTGCTGCCAAAACCCATCCGCAATTTCGCCGTTACCGGCATTTTCCACAACCACCCAGCGCTCGAGATAGGTCTGCGGTTCCTCGCGATACTGCGCCGCGAATCCACGCCCCTGCAGCTCCTTGGTCAGGATACGCGCGCGCTCCTCCTCGGAAAAAATGCCAAAGGAAATCCCGTTTTCCAGCGATCCCTTGGGTATCACATAGCTGTCGACACCTGCCGCCTGCAGCTCACGCAACTTGCGAAACGCCTCTTGGGAGGAGTTCAGCGGTGCCAGAAAAACCCAATAGCGCATCTGCCCCTGCATCTCGATTTCCTTCATCGCTGCCGGCACCTGTAGCGCCTGCAGCCGCCGCGCTACTTCCTCGCCCTGATAGGCCTCGCCAAACGGGCCTACAAGGCTACAGAGCTGCCCGGTGGGTTTGCCCTCGCCCGCGGGTACCTTTTTCCGGGCCACGGCGGGCGGAGGAGTCATCTCCCGCACCGGCGCACTCAATTGTGACGAATCCGCTTCGCTCACCAGGGCAATACTGCCGGTATCCCCTCCCGCCACCTGCGGCGCGACCCTGGCCGCGGGCGCAGTGTCCGTGGTTACAAACCAGGCAAGCAGGCCGAGATTCGCCGCCGCCAACAAGAAAAATATCCAGCGCATAGTTGTCAGTCAGTTGTTATCTATCAATGTTCGGAATCGGCTTTGCATGTTCGGACGGACCTTACCGTCGATACCAGGCTCTCGCTGCCCGGACAATTTCGTAAAGTGCGGATTCTAGCCTCACTCCGCCACCGCTGGCAGTGACCGGTGCACAGGTCGCCAGCCCGCCCGGCCGCTCCAGGCGAGCAAGGTCCTCAGGGATTAGCAAGTGCCAACCCCTCCATCACCAGGTCATCCAGCAACACAAACGGCCTCTCGCTGAGGGATGCCAGCAATGCCCCGTCACCGCCGGTCAGCAGCAAGCGGGGCGCCGCAGCACCGGTTGCTGTGCCGTGCTCCTGCAGAAAACCGAGCGCCTGGTCCACGGCGCCGAGCACCATCAGCGGCAGGCCGCGATTGACCGCATCCTGGGTATTTTTCCCCGGTGCCAGCGACATGGCCGGCGCGAAGTTCTCGACGACCTTGACCGCATCGGTGTCACTGAATAGCGCCCGGCGCATCAACCCGAGCCCCGGGACGATATAACCCCCCAGATGCTCGCCGCCGTAACCGAGCAAATCCAGGGTTACCGCACTGCCACAGTCGACCACCAGCGCCGGCACCGGTGAACGTCGGTAGGCCGCGAGCACCGCCAGCCAGCGATCCACCCCCAACCTCTCCACTTGTGCGTAGGCACAGCGTACACCGGCGCACACCGCGGTCACCTGTGCGAACTCTGCGACCAGCCCCAGGTCCCGCTGCAGGCGTCCCGCGATCGCACGCTCGACGTCGCGCCCCGCGACATTGGCAACACGCACCCGTTGCGGCGCACACTCCATCCATGCCGCCGGCAGCGCAGCCTCGAGCCACCAGGGGCCGGGCGCGAATACGCCGCGGGCGACAACTTCCACCTCATCTACCGCGACAGAATTCGCGCGAATCAGCCGCCACTTGCCGCGGGTATTGCCCTGATCGAGCTCCAGAATCATGGCATGCCGCTCCCGGCCGGACGCAGGGAAATCTCTCCCCCGTGAAACGCCTGGCACTCGCCATCGATTTCCAGTAGCAGTGCGCCACTGCGATCCACCCCGCGCTCAATACCACACCAGCGCTGCTGCGCGGACTGCAGGCACACTTCGGTCCCGGCGAACTGGTCCAGCGCCTGCCAAGCTTCCCGCCATGCAGTGAAACCCGACTCGGGAAAGGTCTCCAGCATCGGCAACAATTCGTCCAGCATCGCGGCCACCAGGGCATTGCGCGAAATTCCCGGGCGCACCTCAGCGAGGTCGATCCATGGCTGCCCTATCGCCTCTGCGGCCGCAGCGGGAAGGCGCATATTCAAGCCGATACCGATCACCACCGCACAACGATCGGTGAGGTCGCCGCTCAGCTCCAGCAACACACCCGCGAGCTTGCGCTCCCGGCACCACACATCGTTGGGCCACTTGAGCCGCACATCCGGCACATCAAACCGCGCCAGCGCACGCGCAAGGGCCACACCCACCGCGAGGCTCAACCCCTCCAGCAGTTGCACCCCGCCACTGAAGCGCCAGCCGATGGAAATACTGATCCCCGAGGCAAACGGACTCTGCCAGTTGCGCCCGCGACGCCCGCGGCCGGCGGTCTGTTGCTCGGCGAGCAGTACCCCTCCATGACCGGCGCCTGTATCGAGCGCCGCCAGCATGCGCGCATTGGTGGAATCCACCTGATCAAAAACCTGCAGCTCGTTAAGCAACGGCGCCGCCAGGCCCGAAACCTGCGCGCGAATGGCCTGCTCATCCAGCAAGTCCAGACCGCCGCAGAGGCGATAGCCGCGGCCCTTTTCCGATTCCACCTGCAGCCCCAGGGCTTCCAGTTTTTGCAGCTGCTTCCATACCGCAGCGCGACTCACCCCCAATACCTCACCGAGGGATGCGCCAGAGTGCACTTTGCCGTCGGCCAGCAGTGTCAGCAGCGGCCGCAAACGGCCACTGAGCAGGTCGGTGTTGGGGATAGCGGATTCTTCGGATTTGCGTAGCGCCAAGACTCGGTTCTCCATCGGGTTGGCAGTGCGGAAAGATCAGAGATAGCGGCGGCCGTAGCGTCGCCCGAGGGACGTGAGGATTTCGTAGCCGATGGTGCCGGCAGCGGCGGCCATGTCATCCACGGTCCAGTCATCGCCCAGCAGCTCGATAACCTCGAGTCGATTGCGCTGGACTTCGCTGAGCCCGGAAATATCAAAAACACAGGTATCCATGGATACCCGTCCAAGCATCGGCACTGCGATTTTTTCGTCGCCGGCGATGGCAATTCCGCGCCCGCGACCACTCTGGGTGCGCAGTATACCGTCGGCGTACCCTCCCCTCACCACCGCCAGCCAACTGCCCGCCGCGGCGTGGCCCGCAGCGCCGTAGCCCACTGCGCTGTCGCGGGTGATCTCACGCTGCTGCAGCACCGGCACCCGCAGGCTTACCACCTGGCGCATGGGGTTTTTACGGCCCGGCAGTGGATTGATGCCATAGAGGGCGGAACCCGGGCGCGCCAGGTCAAAATGATAGGCCTCCCCCAGGCAGATACCGGAGGAATTGGCAAAGCTCGCCTGCACCGCGGGGCAGATCCGCCGCAGCTCGCGGACGAAGTCGTTAAACACTGCCAGCTGGGCGGGGTTCTGCGGGTGGTCCGGCTCATCCGCACAGGCCAGGTGGCTCAATATCAGCTGCAGATTGGCGGCCGCCAGCAACTCCGGCATCTGCAGCAATTGGGCGAATTCTTCACCGCCCATGCCGAGGCGGGTCATACCAGTATCAACCTTGAGCGCACAGGGTGCGGCACACCCGTCGGAACCGGTGAGCACGCACCACTGGCGCAGCTGTTCGGTGGTGACCAGCACCGGTATTAGATTGGCAGCGGCACAGCGCTGCTCACTGCCAGGGCGCACGCCGGTCAGCAGGTAGATCGCCACCTCCGCCGGCAACAGGGCTCGCAACTGCTCACCTTCCGCCAGGGTCGCGACAAAAAAGTCCCGACAGCCCGCGCGGTAGAGTGCCGGTGCCACCTCGCCAACCCCCAGACCGTAGGCATCCGCCTTCACCACCCCCGCACAGCGGCCACCATTGACCAGGCGCTGGCGCAGCCAGGAGTAGTTATCGACGACGGCGCCCAGATCAATGGTCAGCAATCCCTCGTGCTCGTGTTCCGAAATGCTCACGCTTACCGCCCAATTACAGAAAAATCAGTTACGAATTGGCCTGGACTCAACTGGCGGATAACAGGCTTTCCCGCTGCAGCGCGCGGGCGCCCACCATGATCGCCAATACCACCAGCGCCAATGTGACCGCAGAGCCGGCCAACATCCACACCGGGGATACCCAGTCACCCACCAACAACCCCTTGAGCCACTGCTGCTGGCCGATCAGCGGCAGCAGCTGCCAGCTGTCCGCCAGTTTGATCTGCGCCATATCCAGCACCATCAGCAGAACCACCGGCGCTATCTGCAGAATACTCAACTGGGTCTGGGCATCCTTGAACGACTGCGAACGCAACGCCAGCAGGATCTGCACTACTGCCACCAGCAATGCCAGCGGCAACAGCACCAGACCCATGGCGACAACACCGGCCAGCGTAGTGGCCTGTTGTATACCGAATTCCGCCAGCGGCATCACCGGCATCAGCAGTACCAGTGCACTGATCGCCAGCAGCGAACCGAGCCAGCCCAGGCTCGCCACCGCCAGGGTCTTGGCAGTGATGATCTGCCAGCCCGCCAGCGGCTGTACCAGCAGTGGCTCGAGGCTCAAACGCTCGCGTTCGCCGGCGGAGCTGTCCACCGCAGTGGCGAGGCAAGCGATAAACAGGGTCATGATTAACAACCCCGGCACCGTGGCCAGGATCAGCGCACCGCGGCTCGAAGGTGTACTCACATCGCGGGTCTCCAATCGCCAGGGGGCCAGCAGCTGCGGCGCCACCCCCCGCGCCGACAGGCGCTGGGTAACGATCATCTGCTGCAACGCACCGAGGCGCTCCTGTAGTTCCCGCTGGGCGCGACCGCTACCGGTGTCGGAGCTGTTTACATATAGATAAAGGCGCGGCGCGCGGAAGTCCTGGTAGCGCTGCGCGAAATCGTCGGTGATTTCCAGCACCAGATCGTAGTCCGCGGCGAGCAGATCGCGGGGGTCGCCGTCGGCCAGCGATTCCACGTCCAGCCCGGAAGACTGCAACTGCTCACCAATCAAAGGCGCGCGTTCGGCGCCGATCAGCGCCAGGCGGGTGACGTCTTCGCTCTGTTTCTTGACCATAAAGATGGTGCCACCGGCCAGTGCCGCGGGAAACATCAGGGAAAAACATATCGCCATCAACAGTGCGCGCCGGTCGCGCCAGGCTTCCAGCAGCTCCTTGCGCAGCAGCGGCGCCATCTGGGTGAGCCCGTCGAGCACCGCGCCCGGATTCCATTTATCGCTCATGCCGGCTCTCCTTGCGCTATCGCCACATTCGGCCGCTGGCCATAGGCCAGGGCGACAAAGCTGTCCTCAAGATTGCTGCAGCCGGATTCTGCCGCCAGCTGTTCCGGCGTGCCGGCCCCCACGATCTGACCCGCTGCCATCACCAGCACCCGGTCCGACAACTCGGCCACCTCGGGCATGACATGGCTGGAAAACAGGATGGTGGTACCGTCGGCGCGCAGGCGCAGCAGCGTCTTGCGCAGCAGCCGCACTGCCAGCACATCGAGGCCGCGGGTGGGCTCATCGAGAATCAGGTGTTGCGGACGGTGCACCAGCGCGCGCGCCAGCGACACCTTCATACGCTCCCCCTGAGAGAAGCCCTTGGTGCGCCGATCCCACAGCGCCCCCAGTTCCAGCTCCTCGCGCACGGCAGCGAGTGCCTCTGCCAGAGTCTTGCCGGAAAGCCCCTGCATGCGGGCGAATATGTCCAGGTACTCGCGCACCGTAAGGCGCTCATACAACCCCTCGCGATCGCCCACCACACCCAACTGGCGGCGCGCGCCCCTGGGATCCAGGGCCGGGTCGGCATTGCCCACCAGCACCCGGCCGGCGTCCGCCTTCAACAGACCGCAGATGATGCGCAGGCAGCTGGTTTTGCCTGCGCCGTTGGCGCCCAACAAGGCGGTGATGCGACCGTCGGGCACCTCAAAACTGAGATTACGCAGCACCGGCTTGCCGGCGAAGGATTTGTTGATGTTATCGACGCGAATCATTGCCGCCCTCCTTCCACATCGCCCGCCATCTCGGGGCCGGCGTTTTCCTCTTCCTGCTGGTGCTCGCCCGCGAGCCGCGAGTCCGCCTCGGGAAGCTCCGGCAACAACGCGGGGCCGAAATTGCCCGCTGTGAACGGCGGGCGATGGATATCCGCGAGACAGTTCTGGTCGAGCTCTGCCTGCGGGTGATCGAGGAATTCGAGGATCAGATCCGGCACGCAGCCGCGCATGGAATTGATATGCCCCCCGCCCTGCACCACGAGATGTTGCTTTTGTTCCAGGTACGCGAGTTGTTCATCGGCGTATTTGGGCGGGGTAATCGGGTCGGCGCTGCCAGAAATCAGCAATACCGGGTGATGGCGCGGTTGCGGGGCGTCATACGGCTGTGCCGCTACCGGCCACACCTTGCAGCCCTCGGAAAACACGCGAATAAATCCGTCGCCGATAAACGTGCCCGCGGCATCGCTGGCAATATCCTCGGCGCTGATGCGGTTCATTTCCTCGGCGCAGGCCACGGAGAAGGTGAGCCCCATGGACATCGCACCTTCCATTTCCGCAAACAGGCCGACGATACCGGACAGCGGCACATAGTTGCCGCGACCGGCCTGGTCTACCGCGAACGGCAACTGGGCCGCGGCCCCTGGATCATAGAGTGCGGTGCGCACTGCGCCCGCGAGCACCCAGGCTTCGAGCGGTTCCTCGACGGTTTTTCCAGTGAGGGGATCGGGGAAATTCTGTGCTTGTTCATCGCTCCAGTTGGCGAGCAGGGAATCCAGCTCGGTGCGCCAGTCGCCGAAACCGGCACACACCGGATCGCCGCTGCAGGCCTGCTGCAATTCCACCAGTGCCGACTCCGCAGCAGTGGCAGCAAGGAAGACCTTGGTGTCGATAGGGGCCACGCCGTCGAGCACCAGGCTCTGCAACGATTCCGGATACCACTGCTGGTACAGCAATGCAGTGCGCGTGCCCCAGGAGCCGCCCCACAGAGAAATGCGCGCGTGCCCAAGCGCCTTGCGCACGGTTTCCAGATCATCCACGGTCTGGCGGCTGTTGATTGTCAGCGGACGATCGCCCGAATTAATCCGGCACACCGCCAGCTTTGCCACGAACTGCTCGATGTTCGATGGCGCATCCACGCCGAGACCGCAATCAAAGGCATCGGAGCGTCCGCCGCCACGGCGGTCGACCATCACGATATCGCGTCCGCGGTTCAGCTTGCGCAGGGGATTGAGCAACCTCGCCAGGTCACTCGCTGCCTGTCCCGGGCCGCCGGCCAGCAGGTACAGGGGCTCGTGCTGCCCGCCATTGACCGCCGGCGCCACCAGTACCGAAAGCGCCACCTTGCCGTCGTCACTGACGGGAATACGATAACACTGCAGCGACTCTGCCCAGCCATCGACATAACAGGTTTCACTGGCGGGGACCGCAGGCATCGCCTGCACCGCGGATTCCGCCTGCGTAATGGGGGCGACACTTGTCAGTGTGACAGCCAGTACATAAAGCGAGGACAATCCCAGCCAGCGCCGCAAGCTGCACGCAATGGGGCGTTTCCTTCCGTCGAATACGCGTTCCTTTTTCACGTCCGTTTCCCGTGGATGTCAAAACCCGTCCAGTCTACCGGACTTTTTCCGACCCCGCCCACGTCTGCCAGCAAGGTCCATCACGGCTCGGTCGGCAATATCCGTGGCGTGGTGGTGCGGGCAGTGGTAAGGTTTGCGGTCATTTGCCGATTCGAATAATTTTCAGTCAACGACACCCTGGCGAACAATGAGCTTTTCAGACCGAGAAAAACAATTAATACGGGCCGCATTCGCCTGGGGACAGATTACCCAGAAAGAAGGCTATACCCTGTCTGACCTGGAGATCGAAAAGTCGGTACTGTTCCGCCGCCTGCTGGCCGGGCGCCCGCCCCTCGCGTTCCCACCACCCCTGCGTCACGGTTTCCCCTGGTACGAAGTTATCGAGGGCCGCAACGAGCATGTGGTGAGCGCGTCTGAAGCTTCACCCGAACACAGCATCATCGCCCCCGGTAGCAAACCCGGTGACACCTGTATTCTGATTGACGGCGCGTTCTGGCGCGTGGTGGAAACCCTGCGCGAGCGCGAGGAGTACATCGTCGAGTGGGGCGAGTACCCGATGCAGTGGCGGTTGCAGAAGCAGTGGGAAGTGAATTACGAAATGACCCAGCAACTGCACAATTTCCGCAAGGAAAACCCGCACGCGAATGTGACCCTGGCGAGCCG
>NZ_DATCMV010000033.1:0-24243 GCF_036563125.1 Microbulbifer sp. | reverse complement strand
TCGAATTTTTAAACAACTCAGCGTGACGCTCGGTCATCACTGGGGACGCGTATTCTACACATCCAATCTGCTGAAGCAAGTGCTTTTTCGCAGACTTTTTCCGCTTCGAAACCCTTACAAATCAAGGTCTTTCGAAGCGCTGACCACCTCTCGGTGATCTCGAGAAGGGCGCGCATTATATCGAGCCATTCTCGCTTGGCAAGCTGTTTTTTGACTTTCGCTCACCAGGGGAAACCCCTTGAAAATCAACAACCTATCTTGCCGTTCTCGCCACCTCTGCAGCGGCGAGGGCGCGAACTATATACAAGGCAACCAATGTAGACAAGCAGCATTTCGCCACTCAATCACCAGCACCCTGTGTTGCGCATAAAAAAACACCCTCAAGCGAGAGTGTTTTCTATATGGCGGTGAGGGAGGGATTCGAACCCTCGATGAGTGTTAACCCATACGCCCTTAGCAGGGGCGCGCCTTCAGCCACTCGGCCACCTCACCGGATTTTTTAACCAGCACCCAACTTGATACTGGCCACCCCTTCCGGAGCTCAGCGATCAAAAACTTTTCTGCTCTTGGCCGCTGAAAGTGGTGGGCATCTTACCAGCGGTCCGACAAAAATCAATGGGGAATCAATAACTTTTTGCAATTTCTTCAAGGGCGACCACAAATTGCACAGACACAAAAAAAGGCCGCCGCAGCGACCTTTTTTTGGAGGGTACCGCCTAGAAGATCAACTTCACTCGGCGTCACCCTCACCTGGAGTTTGCTTCTCACGCTGAATGCGCTGGTAAATCTCTTCGCGATGAACAGCAACTTCCTTGGGTGCATTGACACCGATCCGCACCTGGTTGCCCTTTACGCCCAACACGGTAACCGTCACATTATCACCAACCATCAGTGTCTCACCGATACGGCGGGTTAAAATCAACATTACCTACTTCTCCTTGATCATCCTGTGATTTGGCACGACCGGTTATCCCTGGCCCGCGCCTGGGGCCATAATAACCCGAGAAAGCTGCAAACCGAGAATCTTGTCCGTCACTTTATTCAGTATTGCCCAGACGTTGGAAATCTCAACAGGTCGCACCAGGCGCCAAACGACCAAATTGCTATGATCACTGGCGCCATCGTTCACTCTAGTTATAGTTATTCAGAAGCCTTTGGCTCAGATAGCTCAAAGGCACTATGAAGGGCGCGTACTGCCAACTCCAGATAGCGCTCGTCGATAATGACTGAAATCTTGATTTCAGAGGTGGTGATCATCTGAATGTTGATGTTGTCATCACCCAGAGCTTCGAACATGCGAGATGCGACATTGGCGTGAGAGCGCATCCCCACCCCTACGATTGAAACCTTGGCGATCTTGTCGTCCGAAACAACTTCGCGGGCGCCCAGTTCCTCGGCCACACGCTCCAGCACCTTGCGCGCCTTGCTCAAATCATTGCGGTGAACGGTAAAGGTGAAGTCCGTAGTGCCGTCAATCGCACTGATATTCTGAACGATCACATCCACTTCGATGTTTTCAGCACCCACCGGCGCCAGAATGCGACACGCCACTCCGGGTGTATCCGGTACACCGCGGATGGTCAGTTTCGCCTCGTCGCGATTGAAAGCGATGCCGGATACTACTGGCTGTTCCATTTCGTTGTCTTCCTCATCCAGACTAATCAGCGTGCCATTACCCTCTTCAAACGTAGAGAGCACACGTAGAGGCACTTTGTACTTCCCAGCAAACTCAACCGCGCGAATCTGCAAAACCTTGGAACCGAGGCTGGCCATTTCCAGCATTTCTTCAAAGGTGATGCGATCAAGGCGGCGAGCACTATCCACGACCCGGGGATCGGTGGTGTAAACGCCGTCAACGTCGGTGTAGATCTGACATTCGGTCGCATTCAATGCTGCCGCCAGAGCAACGCCCGTTGTATCCGAGCCTCCGCGACCAAGGGTTGTGATATTGCCCTCATCATCGACGCCCTGGAAACCGGCAACCACGACGACCTTGCCGGAGTCGAGGTCACGACGCATCCGCTCTACATCGATATGCTGAATACGGGCCTTGGTATGGGCGTTATCCGTAAGAATCTTGACCTGTCCGCCAGTGTAAGAGCAGGCATCATAGCCGCGCTTTTTCAGCGCCATACTCAGCAGCGCAATGGTCACCTGCTCACCGGTTGAAACCAGCACATCCATCTCGCGAGGGTCCGGATGCTCCTGGATCTGTCGCGCCAGGTCGATCAGTCGGTTGGTCTCCCCGCTCATCGCGGAAAGCACCACCACCATATCGTGACCTTGCGCCTTGAAACCGGCGACCTTGTCAGCGACAGCCTCAATGCGCTCCACTGAGCCCACAGAAGTGCCACCATATTTCTGCACGAACAAACTCATCGTTCTAGTGTTCCTTACTACCTAAGTGCGCGGCACCCGACTCGCGCGTGTCGCGCACTTAATCACCAAACCCCGGGCAAATCAACTCCAAAACGACAATTTACGCCGGCGCCAAGCCTGCATTTCCGGAATCGCCAACACAATCGGCTAATTGGTTTCACTTGATATTGCTTTTCACCCACTCCGGCACCGCCTTCAACAGCTCGGGCAATGCATCGACGTCGACACCTCCGCCCTGGGCCATATCCGGACGACCACCGCCCTTGCCCCCCAGCTGGCCAGCGGCGAAACGCATCAGATCACCCGCGGCCAATCGGCCGGTAAGATCCTTGGTGACCGCGGCAATCAGGGCGACCTTGTCTTCACCGGGCGCGGCCAGCAGCAAGATGCCACTACCCAGTTTGTTTTTGAGCTGATCCGCCAGATCCCGTAGAGATTTTGCATCTGCACCCTCAATAGAGGTTGCCAGTAACTTCACTCCCGCAACCTCGATGGCCTGACTCATCAGATCGCCACCCGCACCACTGGCGAGCTTGGTTTTCAACTGAGCGAGCTCTTTCTCCAGCTTGCGATTGTTGGCAAGCAGCTGCTCCACCTTGTCCGCCAGGTTCTCTGGACGGGCCTTCAACAGGGTTGCCGCGTGATCCAGGCGCTGCTGGGCCTGATCGAAAAGCGCAAGCGCGTGAGCGCCAGTGACCGCTTCGATTCGACGCTGCCCGGAAGCAATACCGCTCTCTCCAACAATGCGCAGCAAACCGATATCGCCGGTGCGCTTTACATGGGTACCGCCACAAAGCTCAACGGAAAAGGTGCCCGCTTCACCACTTTCACCCATAGAGAGTACGCGAACGGTATCGCCATACTTCTCACCGAACAGTGCCATGGCACCCTTCGCTTTGGCGGTATCGATATCAGTCTCTTCGGTTTCCACCGGTGTATTTGCGCGAATCTGGCTATTCACCAAGGCTTCGATCGCGCGCAACTGTTTGATGGTGACCGCTTCGGGATGGGAGAAATCAAAGCGCAGGCGCTCGGAATCCACCAGCGACCCTTTCTGGGTGACATGCTCACCCAGCACCTTGCGCAGCGCTGCGTGCAGCAAATGGGTGGCGGAGTGATTGAGCGCCGTGGATTGACGAACTTCCTCTGCCACATCCGCATCAACTTCGTCGCCCACCGCCAGACTTCCGGAAAGAAGCTTGCCCTGATGCAAGTGGTGGCCACCCAGCTTGGTACAGTCGGATACCTCGAAACGACCGGCCGCTGCCTGCAGGTATCCGCTGTCGCCAACTTGGCCACCGGACTCCGCATAAAACGGGGTGCGATCCAGAACAACCGCTCCGAACTCCCCCTCCTCCAGACGATCCACCTGCTCCCCGTCTTTGACGATGGCGAGCACTTGGCCAGAGGCAGAAACACCGTCGTAACCGAGAAATTCCGTTGCACCCTCAATATTCAGGCTGCCGGTATAGTCCTGTTTGAACTTGCCCGCAGCGCGCGCGCGCTCGCGCTGGGCTTCCATCGCAGTTTCATAGCCAGCCATATCCAGCGTCAGGCCGCGTTCGCGGGCGATATCCTGAGTCAGGTCGGTCGGGAAACCGTAGGTATCGTGCAGGGTGAATACCAGATCACCGGGCACTTCAGTGCCCTCGAGGGATTCCAGTGCTTCATCCAGCAGTGCCAGGCCCTTGTCGAGGGTTTTGGCAAATTGCTCTTCTTCTTTGCGCAGAGCATTTTCAATCAGCGACTGTTTTTCACGGAGTTCCGGATAGGCCTCACCCATCTCCTGCACCAGTGCAGACACCAGCTTGTAGAAAAAGATTTCTTGGTGACCGAGCTTGTGCCCGTGGCGAATCGCACGACGAATAATACGGCGCAGTACAAATCCACGCCCTTCATTGGACGGCATAACGCCATCGGCAATCAGGAAGGAACAGGAGCGAATGTGGTCGGCAATCACCCGCAGGGATTTTTCTTCGGTATTCGCGCAGCCGACAATTTCCCCAGCAGCCTTCAGCAGTGCCTGGAACAGGTCGATTTCATAGTTGGAGTGCACGCCCTGCATAACTGCAGCGATACGCTCGAGCCCCATACCGGTATCTACCGAAGGTTTGGGCAACGGGTGCAGCTCGCCATCGGCGGAACGCTCGAACTGCATGAATACCAGGTTCCAGACCTCGATATAGCGATCGAGGTCGTCGTTTTCGGATCCGGGGGGACCACCGGGAACATCTTCGCCGTGATCGTAGAAAATTTCCGAACTGGGACCACAGGGACCGGTATCTCCCATTTGCCAGAAGTTGTCTTCATCCAGACGGGAGAAACGGTCGGCGCTAACACCAACTTCTTTCAGCCAGATATCCGCGGCTTCATCGTCGCTGATGTGCACGGTGACCCACAGACGCTCTTCCGGAAGATTCAGTACTTTGGTCAGAAACTCCCAGGCAAACTGGATGGCTTCGCGCTTGAAGTAGTCACCGAAACTGAAGTTACCCAGCATTTCGAAAAAGGTGTGGTGACGCGCGGTGTAGCCGACGTTTTCCAGGTCGTTGTGTTTACCACCGGCGCGTACACAGCGCTGTGAACTGGTGGCGCGCACATAGGGGCGCGGGTCCTGCCCGAGGAAGGTATCCTTGAACTGCACCATGCCGGCGTTGGTGAACAGCAGGGTCGGGTCATTACCCGGTACCAGCGAGCTGGAAGCCACCCGGGTGTGCCCCTGCTCGGCAAAGTAGTTGAGAAATGCTTCGCGTATCTGTGCGCTCTTCATCCAGCCAATTTCCACATCGTCAGTAATAAACACCGGTACCGGTACTCGGTACCATTCATCAAATTCTCTGCTCAGTCCCGCAGATCGTCCGCTAAACCGGCTTCAGGCATCTTGCGCTGAGCCAGCAAATGGATATGCAGGTGAAACACGGTTTGCCCCGCCCCACGGCCATTGTTGACCACCAAGCGGAAGCCATCTTCCAGCTTGAGACGCCGCGCCACGTCAGCGGCCACCCACATCAGATGCCCCAGCAGCGGGGCGTGCTCGACTCGCGCTTCGGCGAGGCTGACCAGCGGTATGCGGGGAATAATCAGCAGGTGCGTGGGCGCCTGGGGCGACCGGTCCTCAATGACGATGCATTGATCGTCTTCATACAATCGCCGCGCCGGCAGCTCACCGGCCATGATCCGGCTGAACACACTGGTTTCTGCCATCTTCGCCTCCCTGGCGCCGAACAAGGCCCCGGCAACGTCTCTACGGAGTTACTTTTCCAGCTTTTCGTCCGCGGTCAGCTGACGCGCTTCAGACTCAAGCATTACCGGGATGCCATCCCGTATCGGATAGGCCAGGCCGCTGGCCTTGCACACCAACTCCTGGGTTTCTTCGCGGTACTCAAGCGGTGCCTTGCTGACCGGACAGACCAGCAGGCTCAACAGTTTTTTGTCCATGATTCACTCTGCAACGGCCTGAGGCCCGCTAAGAGCGCGCCTCAGGTCAAAAATGACCGCGTATGGTACAACGCTTTTCGGGGGTTTTCACCGCTGGCAGCAGAATTGCGAATGAGGGGTAAACAGGGGCCAGCCTCAGAGGCTGGCCAGATCCCGCTGCGCCGGGGACGGGCGTCGCGACAGAGCATTGAGGTGCCCAACCAGTAGATCGAGCGCTCTCGCGCCATCTCCCGGTTCATTGAATATCTCGTGGTAAGCCCCGGGAAAGCTGCACAGACGGTGGACATCCCCCCGCAGGCCGTCAAACCAGCGGCAACTGGCGGCTGAGTCCACCAGCTTATCGTCCTCCGGCACCAGCAGCAGGCAGGGGACTTCAATTGCCTCGGGGTGCGCCAACAGTCGCTCTCGCACCTGCCGGTAACCGGCGTACCAGCGGGGTGTTATCCGGTTGTGTACCAGGTCGTCCTTGCGGTATGCGTCGACAACGTCCGGATCGCGACTGATCCACTGCACCTGCAAACGATTGGACAGTGGCAGACTCGGGCATACCTTCCCAAGCAGGCTCAGCAAGCGCAACTCAAGTCCCGAGGGTTCATTCGTTCCGACAAAGGCCGGCGCGGAAAGCACCAGGCTATCGACCGAGCAGTTCTCTTCCGAACTCGCGATACTGGCACAGGCGATCACGCCCCCCATACTATGCCCCAATAAATGAAGCGACAAACCCGCGTTTTCGTGTCTCACCACGCGGATAAACTGGCAGAGGTCGCGGGAGTAATCAGCAAAATCACAGATATCCCCGCGGCGTCCGGGGGACTGACCGTGACCACAGTGATCCAGCGCATAGACACTGTAGCCGCTGGCGTTGAGTGCACTTGCGAACTGCCGGTAGCGACCGCTGTGCTCACCCAATCCGTGAGACACCACAACCACGCCCAACGCATTTTCGACCCACCATCGCCGGTAGTGCAGTCGCAAACCTCTGGATTCAAAATACATGGCTTTCTCCTTTTTATCGTTATGTACGGATACTGCCACTTCGATGTGATCGAAGTATTTCCGGATCGATTTTTGGGCCTGGCAAACTAACGGTCAGCCTCACTCTCATCATTCGCGTTGGTCGTTTCACACGACTCTAGCCAGGCCGGTAGCTGCGGCAGGCAGCTACTGCCTTACGCCAGCCATCCAATAGCGCCCGCCGCTGCAACTCACCCATCTGGGGCAGGAAATCCTGCTCGATATCCTGTAGCGACTCCGGAAGCTGCTCGCCCCCCCAGATACCGGCGCCGATGCCGGCGAGGAGCGCGGCACCGACCGCCGTGGACTCAATCTGTCGAGGCCGCTCAACCCGCAGGCGGGAAATATCCGCCTGGAACTGCATAAGGAAATTATTGGCACTGGCACCGCCATCGACACGCAGACACTGCAGTTCCACACCCAAGGCCTGCGCCATCAGGCTCGCGAGTTCGTGGCACTGATAGGCTATGGACTCCAGGGTTGCCCGCACCAGTTCCGCCCTCCCCGCTCCCCGGGTCAACCCGAATACTGCCCCACGCGCGGCTGCATCCCAGTGCGGCGCACCGAGACCACTGAATGCCGGCACCAGATAAACACCGCGGGTGTCCGGGATGGCCTGGGCGATCTGCTCGGTTTCCGCCGCCTGCTGGATCACGCCCATATCGTCCCGCAGCCACTGTACCGCCGCGCCGCCATTGAACACCGAACCCTCGATCGCGTATTGCGGTTGCCCCACGTGGTCACAGGCAATGGTTGTAAGTAGCCCCTCGGGTACCAGCGGCCGGCGCTGACCGGCGCTGGCCAACATAAAGCACCCAGTTCCATAGGTATTCTTCAGGCTGCCGGGAAGGATACAGCCCTGACCAAACAGGGCGGCCTGCTGGTCTCCGGCGACACCCGCGATGGGTACCTCAGCCCCCAGGAAAGACTCCGCCGAGGTCTGGGCAAATACACCGGCGGACGGCCTTATTTCCGGCAAAATCGATCGGGGGCAGTCGAACAGCTCCAGCAGGTCATCGTCCCACTGGCGGCGATCCAGATTGTAGAGCAGGGTCCGACTGGCATTGGTGTGATCGGTGAGGTGCGCCCGACCACCGGTAAGCCGCCAGATCAGCCAGCTATCCACAGTGCCAAAGCAGAGCTGCCCGGCCCTGGCGCGACGGTGCAGCTCCGGTTCGCTACGGAAAATCCAGTGCAGTTTGCTGGCGGAAAAATATGCGTCGAGCAACAGCCCGGTGCTGGCACGCACCATAGACTCGGCACCGGCCTCTTTGAGCCCGGCGCAGATATCCGCGGACCGGCGGCACTGCCAGACGATGGCCGGATGCACCGGCTGCCCGGTCTTGCGGTCCCACAGCACCGTGGTTTCACGCTGGTTGGTGATCCCCACAGCCCGCAGGTCTGTCGCGGCAATCCCGGCACGCTGCAGGGCTGCAGCGCAGACTTTGAGCGTAACTTGCCAAATTTCTTCAGCATCGTGCTCAACCCAACCCGGGCGGGGATAGTATTGGGGGAATTCGGAGTAGCTGCGGCCGCACAGCCGGCCGTCAGCATCGAAAACAAAGGCGGTGGTACCGGTCGTACCCTGGTCGATAGAGAGGATCATCGCGGCTCGCTTCTGGTTATTCTACAGGCCGGCCATCCCACCTAGGTGGGCGCAAATGGTTCCACGGCCAGTATATACGCTCAACAGAAGCCTGCGTCAGTCCCGTTAACTACCCTTCGCTATGCCGCCCGGCATCCAGCTCCGCGAGCGCATACTGAATCGCATCGGTAAAAAAGCCCCGGTAAGCGAGGTAGCGCTGGCGGCGGGCACGCTCTTTCATCTGCTGCTCCCTGGGCTCGGCCACATCTACAGGCCGGCGGAATTTGCGCTGCAGCTGATCCAACGCCAGCTGAAACCAATCCACTTCTTCCTGCATCTGCTCCATTGCAGCCTGTATCAGCGCCGACTCCACACCGCGCAGCTGTAATTCCTGACGAATACGCAGCGGCCCCTGTCCCCGATTTGCCCGCGAGCGGCAAAATACCTCGGCAAAGCGCCGGTCGGACTGGTAATTGAGCTCCTGTAGCCGCGCTAGAAGCCTGTCGAAATCGCCGCCGGGGTACTTGGGCTGTAACTTCTGGCGCAACTCCTGGCAGGAGTGCTCGCGGCGGGAGAGAAGATCGAGAGCGGCGCTGAACAACGCCTGGAAGGTCTCGGTGGAATCCACCGGAGATGAAGGACTGGGAGGGGAACCACTTTCCGGCAGCCCGCCTTGCGGGCCGCCGGAATCATATTGCGGAAAAGACAAAATCAGTCTTCCGCGGCTTCCACTGCCGCCGGCTGGGCAGCGCCGGCTTCACCCAGCAGCTGGGCACGCAGCTGGGTTTCGATTTCATTGCGGATATCCGTGTTTTCCTTCAGGAATTTGGCAGCATTGGCCTTGCCCTGACCGATCTTGTCGCCCTTGTAGCTGTACCAGGCACCGGCTTTATCGATCAGGCCCAGCTTGACGCCATAGTCGATAATCTCGCCCAGCAGGTTGGTACCCTCGCCGTACATGATTTGGAACTCCGCCTGCTTGAACGGCGGCGCCACCTTGTTCTTGACCACTTTGACCCGGGTCTCGTTACCGACGACTTCCTCGCCCTCTTTCACCGAGCCAATGCGGCGAATATCGAGGCGCACAGACGAGTAGAACTTGAGCGCGTTACCGCCGGTGGTGGTTTCCGGGGAGCCGAACATCACGCCGATCTTCATGCGGATCTGGTTGATGAAGATACACAGAGTATTGGTGTTCTTGATGTTACCGGTCAGCTTACGCAGTGCCTGGGACATCAGGCGCGCCTGCAAACCGACGTGGGAATCGCCCATCTCACCTTCGATTTCCGCGCGGGGGGTCAGCGCCGCCACGGAGTCCACAACCAGCACGTCCACCGCGCCAGAGCGCACCAGCATATCTGCCACTTCCAGGGCCTGCTCACCGGTGTCCGGCTGGGAGACGATCAATTCGTCGACATTGACGCCGAGCTTTTCTGCGTAGATCGGGTCCAGCGCGTGTTCCGCATCCACGAAAGCGCAGGTACCGCCCTTGCGCTGGGCTTCGGCAATCACCTGCAGGGTCAGGGTGGTTTTACCGGAAGATTCCGGGCCATAGATCTCAACAATACGGCCGCGGGGCAGACCACCAATACCGAGGGCCACATCCAAGCCCAGGGAGCCGGTGGAAATGGCGGGGATAGGCTCGCGTCCCTTTTCCCCCATGCGCATGACGGTGCCCTTGCCAAACTGGCGCTCGATCTGAGACAGCGCCGCCTGTAATGCCTTGTCTTTGTTGGAATCCATGACCTTTCCCGTGTACGTGAAGATTGGTTATGGGGAGGGAGCTTAGAGAAAAATTACTGTATAAGCAACCAGTAATCCGGAATAGGTGGTTCCCGGTCGGCAAAATCCACCGGGAACATCGAGAGGGAAATTATTTGCGATGAACCTCGGCAATCGACAACAGGCCCCGCAGCGCTTCTGCCACCGTCTGCGCCTGAATATCGCCTCGACTGCCATGAAAATGCATACAGCGGGCATCCGCTTGCAGCGGCTCCTGTCCCACACCGTGGGCCCAGGCGATCCAGACGGTTCCCACAGGTTTGTCGTCACTCCCGCCATCTGGCCCGGCAATGCCGCTGACGGCAACGGCGAGATTGGCGTCCAGCCGGTTCAGCACGCCTACCGCCATCTGCCGCACTACCGGTTCACTGACAGCACCAAACTGCTCCAAGTCTCGCGGATCCACCCCGAGGAAATCCCGCTTGATACGGTCTGCGTATGACACTACCGCACCGTCAAACCAGGCAGATGAGCCCGGAACTGAGGTAATGGCAGCGGCAACACCGCCCCCGGTGCAAGACTCGGCAGCGGTCACCCGCCAATTCAGCCGCTGTAACTCGCGGCCCAGCGCTTCAGCCAAGCCGTAAATATCGAGATCGAGATCGACCACCCCACTCCCCCCGAATCAATAGCTGTCGGTCAGATTTCGCTGCGACCTGATCCGGTTACCGGCTTCGGCGCGCAACTGGAAAATTGGTAACTCACATTGCCCACCGGGTCGAACCCCAGTTCCAGCGCGGCATCCAACATGCCCGAGGGAATGCGGTGTAGCAGGATGTCTCCGGTGGCACCACCGCACACCTGGGGGTACATACGGTCCGTGCGCACCCCACAGCGGGATTCCACTACCTGGATGCCGCTATCCACGAGTTTGCCGCGGCTCTGCTCAACCGTCAGGCCACCGCCTTCGCATTGTCTGGTTCCACGCGACTCCATCACCCACAACGTGTCGGTGACTTGCCCCTGGGGCCCGGAGTTCTGGGGGGATGCCGGTACAGAGGTCTCAGTGCTCGCGCCTTCGCTGTTCGAATCTTTGGGCATCATCTTGCTTTCCTCATTGCTCGGCTCCGGGGACTTCGCGCCGCGGTCATCGCAACCGGCGCAAACCAGTGCAGTGAGTGCCACCATCGCCACCATCCATTTTCCGAAACTCATAGTCTGCTCCTCGGTCTTTTCCCGGTTTCCGGCCATTTGCGAAAAATCCGCGCTGGTTCTGTCAGCTTAGCGCGAGCCAAACGCCCACGCCCAGCATCAGGGTACCAGCCATCCGGTTCATCAACCGCACATTCTCACCCCGATGCAACAGCCGACTCAAGCTGCGACCACCGCCGGCATAGATCAGCAGGCAAATGAACTCCAGTAACAGGATGATCGCCAGCAGGATACTCATCTGTGGCAGCAGGGCCTGATCCTGCCGGATAAACGGCGGCAACAGTGCGATAAAAAACGCCCAGCCTTTTGGATTTGCCACCGCAGTTACAAAACCCTGGGTGATCAGGGAGGTTGCGGACATCACCGGCTGCCCCTGTGCACTCGGCTCCACCAGCACGGCGCGCCCCCGCGCCCGCCACATCTGCACACCCAGGTAGGCAAGGTATACGGCACCGCAGTATTTGAACGCCTGGAACGCGGTGGGGTACTTCAGCATAAATGCTGCTATCCCAAGCACCGCTGCGATGGCTACCGTCGCAACACCGCACAGCTCACCAAGCATCATCCACAGGGTGCGACGGATCCCGAACGTCATGCCCATGGTGAGCGCCAAGGTCATGCACATCCCCGGGGTGATAGAGACAAAGAAAAACGTGGGTATGAACAGTGCCAAAGTGGACCAGTCGATCATAGGTTATCCGTATTCAGTGGTGGGCGCCGCTGTGGTTCCCGTAATGGCTGACGAACATTCCCGCCAGCATCAATCCACAACCAATAAATTCTTTTGCACTCAGCAGCTCATTCAGGAACAGCCACCCTGCGCCGACCGCGAACACCGATTCCAGACTCATGATGACGGTGGCGTGGGATGGCGCCGCATTACGCTGCCCCAGAAGCTGGAAGGTAAAGGCAATGGCAGTGGAGAACACCATCATGTAGGCAATGGGCCAGGCCGCATCCACGGCGGCCTGCAGTGTCGGCTGTTCGACAATCAGGGCGGCCACCGCCGACAGTACACCGCACACCAGGAACTGGATCGCCGCCAGGCGCAGAGCGTCGTATCGGTGCACCAGATAATCCGCGGACAATACCTGAATCGCGAATACGAAGGCGCTGGCAAATACCATCAAATCGCCAATCAGCTGCGCCTGCTCGGAAAAATCCGCCAGCCAGTAGAGGCCAAGCAGCGCCAGCGCGACACCACCCCAGGTCCAGCGATTGGTTTTATGGCCGAGGGACAGGCCAATGATGGGCACCAGCAGCAGGTAAAATCCACTGATAAAACCCGCACGCCCGGCGGTGGTGTATACCAAACTCGCCTGCTGCAATGCCGCCGCGAGGAACAACCAGAAACCGAGTAGCGCGCCGCCCGGCAAACACTTGCGCCAGCTGTGATGGATGACCGCGTCATCAGACTGCTGGGCTTTCAGTTGCCGCCGGGAAGAAAGCCAGTAGACGATGGGAACCAGCAGCAGTCCGCCAAGGAAAAAACGCCAGGCGTTGAACGCCAGTGGTCCAATATGCTCCATGGCAATTTTCTGCGGAACGAATGCTACGCCCCAGAACAAGGCCGCGAGCAGCAACAGTACTTCGGCCTTCGCCTGTTTTTGCTTCATACCGATCATCACCAGCGCACAGAGGCACACTCGCCTCCGCACAATTAGAAAAAAACCAAAGGTGGATTACGCGAAATAAATCAGAGCGGAATTATATGGCTGACCATCAACTGCAGTGACTGGCGTCCGCGAAATTCATTGATATCCAGCTTGAACGCCAGCCGCACTCTCTCAACCTGCGCCGGCCAGAACTCCGTGTCGATATTGAAGGCGATGGCATCCAGCGACTGCCGCGGGGCACACGTCGGTGCCACGACCATTTTCAGGTGACGCTCACCGACAATCCGCTGCTGCTGCAACACAAATTCACCGTCGAATTCGGGCTCCGGGAAGGCCTGCCCCCAGGGCGCACAGGCCCGCAATAGAGCAGCAGTCTCCATGGTGAACTCCTCCGCGCGCAATTCGCCGTCGGTCTCAATGACGGCCTGCAGCTGCGACGGCGTGAGCCTGCTACGCACAGCCTGCTCGAAAGCCTCGATAAAGGCCGGCAGATTTTCCGCGGGAAGACTGAGCCCCGCCGCCATGGCGTGCCCGCCAAACTTGCTGATCAGGTGCGGGTTGGCCGCGGCGACATCGCTCAGCGCATCGCGAATATGCAAACCCGGAATCGAACGTGCCGAACCCTTGATCAGGTTGTTGTCGCCGTCAGCGAAAGCGATCACCGGACGGTGAAATTTTTCCTTGATACGGCTGGCAAGAATACCCACCACCCCCTGGTGCCAGGCCCCGTCGTACAGGCACAGGCTCCAGGGCAGGCCATCGTCAGCAAGCTGCAACTGTTCCAGCGCGGCCATCGCTTCGCGCTGCATACCGGCCTCGATGGCCTTGCGATCCCGGTTTAGGCCATCCAGCTCTACCGCTAGCTCCCGCGCCTCCTGGGCATCGCAGGTGAGCAGGCAGCGAATACCGGTGCTGATATCGTCAAGCCGCCCGGCCGCATTGATCCGCGGACCGAGAATGAAACCGATGTCGGTGGTGGAAAGCCGGCTGCGGTCCCGCCCAGCCACATCCATCAACGCCTGAATACCCACGCGGCAGCGACCGGCACGAATCCGCGCAATGCCCTGGTGCACCAGCACCCGGTTGTTGTGATCCAGCGGCACCAGGTCCGCCACCGTACCGAGCGCCACCAGATCCAGATACTCGGCCATATTGGGCGCGGCAATACCGGACTCCGCAAACCAGCCCGACACCTCCAGTGCGGTCTTGAGGCGGCTGAGCAGATAGAAGATCACTCCCACGCCCGCCAGGTTCTTGCTGGGAAAATCACAACCCGGCTGATTCGGATTGACGATGGCATCCGCCTCCGGCAATTCGCTGCCGGGCAGATGGTGATCGGTGACAATGACTTTCAATCCTGCGGCGCGGGCGGCGGCGACACCGTCGACACTGCTGATACCGTTGTCCACGGTGATCAACAGATCCGGCTCGTACTCCCGCGCCACCTCGACTATCTCGGGGGTCAGGCCATAACCGAACTCGAAGCGATTCGGCACCAGGAAATCCACCGCTCCGGCGCCAAGCGCTCCCAGCGCCAGTACCGCGAGGGTGCTGCTGGTGGCGCCATCAGCGTCGAAGTCACCGACGATCAGGATTTTTTGCTGCTGACGCACCGCCGCCACCAGCAGGGAGACCGCTGCATCCACCCCGCGCATGGACTCGGGGCTGTGCAGGCGGGCGAGCTGGTGATCGAGCGCCTGGTCACTATCGACCCCGCGCCCCAACAGTACCCGTTGCAGAATCTCTGGTGTGGTAGAAGTAAAACGGCCAGCGGATAAATCCACTGGCCGTCTCTGAATGATGGTATTCATCGCGTCCGGTCGTTCTCGTTCCTGTCACCGCCGGCTCAGCCGGCAAAGCGCCATTCTAACGCCACCCCGGCGCGACTCAACCCGGCCTCAGGCCAATGCGCGCGAGATGAAATCGTGTATCGCGGAAAGCTCGTTTGGCAGTACTTGCAACCGCTCTTCGCGCTCCAGCAGGTCCTGCATATGGTGTGGCAGCGGCACCCTGGTACCCGGCAGTGCCTTGTCGACCGCTTCGGCAAATTTCGCCGGATGCGCGGTGGCGAGACATACCATCGGCTCGGCACTGGACTTGCGGGCGCGACGCGCGGCCTCCAGGCCGATGGCAGTGTGCGGGTCAAGCAGGTACTCGGTGGACTCGAACACCTCGCGGATCACCTCCACCGTGCGCTCGTCACCAACCCGCTCGGAAGAGAACAGGCGGCGGGCCTTTTCCAGTGCGCGCTCGTCGAGCTTCATTGCTGCACGGCGATCTGCCAGCAGTTCCGCCACTGCGGCGCCGTCACGGTCATACAGATCAAACAGCAACCGCTCGAAGTTACTGGACACCATGATGTCCATACTCGGCGACAGGCTGTGCACCAGCGGCTGCGGCGAGTGGTCATTGGCACTGATACAGCGGTGCAGGATGTCATTGGCATTGGTGGCGATCACCAGCTGGTTGATCGGCAGCCCCATGCCGCGCGCCAGATAGCCGGCGAAGATGTCGCCGAAGTTGCCGGTAGGCACGGAAAAATTGACCGGCCGGTGCGGACCGCCGAGGCTCAGTGCCGCATGGAAGTAGTACACGATCTGGGCCATGATCCGCGCCCAGTTGATGGAGTTGACTGCCACCAGACGGCGCCCATCCGGCAGGAAAGACTGGTCCGCGAAGCTCGCTTTCACCATGTTCTGGCAGTCGTCAAAATTGCCCTCGAGCGCAATATTGAAGACATTGTCCGACAGCACGGTGGTCATCTGCTTGCGCTGCACTTCCGATACCCGGTTGTGCGGGTGCATGATGAAAATGTCGATGTTGTCGCAGTGGCGGCAACCCTCGATCGCCGCAGAGCCGGTATCCCCGGAAGTCGCCCCCAGTACGACCACCTTCTCCCCACGCTTTTTCAGCAACAGGTCGAACAGCTGGCCGAGAAACTGCAGGGCAAAATCCTTGAATGCCAGCGTCGGGCCCTGAAACAGCTCCATCACCCACTCGTTGTGCCCGGTCTGTACCAGCGGCGCGATGGCGGCGTGACGGAAATTGGCGTAGGCGCGCTCGATGATACCGCGCATCTCGTCCTCGGTCAGATCCTCAGCGACGAAAGGCCACATGATGCGGAACGCCAGCTCGCTGTAATTCAGGCCCGCCATATCGGCGATTTCCTGCTGGCTGAATTTGGGCAAGTTTTCCGGTACATACAGGCCGCCATCGCTGGCGAGCCCGGTGAGTACGGTGTCGGCAAAGCTGAGAGACGGCGCGCGGCCGCGAGTACTGATAAATTTCACGGTGACTCTAATTCGACAGGTTCTGAATAAAGGAACACGGCAGACACATGGTGCCTGCCGCCAGAGGAAACGCAATCAACCGAGGGATTCGACCCGGATACGGACCACCGGCGCCTGGATCGTGTCCAGGGCCTCTATCTGGTTCACCGCTTCCTGAAGCTGGGACTCACGGGCGCGACTGGTCAGCAATACCACCGGCACCAGCTCTTCGTCTTCCGCGGGTTCATGCTGGATCAGCGCCTCGATACTGATACCCTGATCGCTGCAGATCTTCGCCACCTGGGACATCACCCCCGGCTTGTCGTGGGCAGCAATCCGCATGTAGTAACTGGTTTGGGTCTCGCTCATGGGCAACACATCGTCCAGGTTGCCCTGGTTGCCCTGGGTCACGCCAGCCAGCGGTACCCGCTGATCCGGGCGCACATTCAGGGTACGCGCGACATCCACGATATCCGCGATCACCGCAGAGGCTGTAGCCTCGGCACCGGCACCGGCACCGTAATAAAGAGTGGGGCCAACCGCGTCGCCGTAAACCAGCACCGCGTTCATCACCCCGTTTACGTTGGCAATAAGACGGCGCTGGGGGATCAGGGTGGGATGCACCCGCAACTCGACGCCGTCTTCCGTGCGACGCGCTATGCCGAGGTGCTTGATCCGGTAGCCCAGCTCATCGGCGTACAGGATGTCTTCACGGGCAATACCGCTGATACCCTCGGTGTACACCTTGTCGAATGCCAGTGGCATACCGAACGCCAGGGATGCCATGATCACCAGCTTGTGTGCGGCATCGATGCCCTCCACATCGAAAGTGGGGTCGGCTTCGGCGTAGCCCAGAGCCTGTGCCTGCGACAGCGCCTCCTGGAAGCTGCGGCCTTTCTCACGCATTTCCGTAAGGATGTAGTTGCCGGTGCCATTGATGATCCCCGCCAGCCACTGAATGCGGTTGCCAACAAGGCCCTCACGCAGGGACTTGATGATGGGGATACCACCGGCCACAGCGGCCTCGTAGGCAATCGTCACACCCTGCTCCGCCGCGGCGGCAAACAGCTCATTGCCGTATTCGGCGATCAGCGCCTTGTTGGCGGTGACGACATGCTTGCCATTGGCGATAGCCGTCAACACCAGCTCTCGGGCCACGGTGGTTCCGCCGATAAGCTCGACCAGTACATCCACCTCCGGGTTATTCGCCACATCGAAGATTTCACGGGTGACGTTCAGGTGGCTGGTGTCGCAATCGGGATTGTCACGGCGAGCGCCAATCTGGACGATTTCCACCTTGCGGCCACAGCGGGCGGCAATTTCGTCGCAGTTGCGGGCCATGACGTTGACTGTGCCACTACCTACGGTCCCCAGACCACAGATACCGATACGCACTGTGGGCACCGCGCCCGCAGCATTGGATTTTTCCGAAACCTTGGTAGTCGAAACCTTGGTGGCTTCGTCGGCGAATGCGCTCACAACTTCCCTCCGCGCATGACTGTATTGGAATACTGCGCAATAACTGGCGTATAAATCAAAAAAAGGTCGACAACCATACTGAGATCCCGGGGAAATTGTCAATTAAATTGCGCACAGCAATCAGACGGGAGGCAAAGCTGCCGATGCCCCCGGAAGCTCGCCTGCGACAAATACAAAAAAGGCCGGCAATTGCCGGCCTTTTTCGGGAGCCCACGAAAAGGTCACATACCCAATGCCTTGGCCAGGGTGTCCGGCGGCAGGTATCCCGGCACTACAGTACCGTCCTCCATCACAATGGTGGGCGTTCCACGCACGTCGATGACCTCATTACCCAGTTTGTACTGGGCGGCAACTGGATTGTCCTTGCACACATTGAGTGGCACATCCTTGCGGTTCTTGAGGTCCGTCAGGGCCTTGTTGGGATCATCTGCGCACCAGGCGGTGGCAATCTTGCGATAACCCAGGGAGTTCAAACCGGCGCGGGGGAACGCCAGATAGCGCACCTCGATACCACGGCGATTCAGCTCAGGCACGTCGTTGTGCAGTTTGCGGCAGTAACCACAATCCACATCGGTAAAGACATAGACATGTGCCTTGGTCTCACCCTTTGGAGAAAATACGATCATATCCTTGAGATCCTGCTTATCCAGGACTTCGGCACGCACTCGACCGCGACGCTGCTCAGACAGGTTCACCACCTGCTCTGACCCGACCTCGAACAAATCACCGGCGATAAAGTGACCGCCATCTTTGGATACGAACAACACGTTTCCGCCATTCACCTCGACCTCGTAAAGGCCCGGCACCGGGCTCTCACGTACCTCACCCAGCGCAGCATTGGGGTTTCCAGCGGAGAGTTTGGCCTTGATCTGCTTGGCGACGGCTTCATCTACGGCAGCAAAAGCAACCTGCCCGAGCAACAGGGAGGCCGTGGCGACAAGCGCCGTCAGTGGCTTGGCAAGAAAGGTCATGGTTGGGTTTGCTCCAGATTATTCGATGTTTCGACCGCGACTGCGGATACCAGTTCCAGCCAGTATGGCATCTGTCCCCCGCATTCGGACAACCAGGACGCGTTTTACTACAGACTGGCCCACGGTTCCACATCGGGAATCACGCCCGGAAAGCCATGTAGACACAGCTGGTTCCGCGGCATAAAAAAACCGGAGACATGCTCCGGTTTTTCTTGCGCAAGAGAAGCTTAGTTGAGCTTCTCTTTGATGCGAGCTGCTTTACCAGTCAGGCTGCGCAGGTAGTACAGCTTGGCCTGGCGAACATCACCGCGACGCTTCACAGCAATGCTATCTACCAGCGGGCTGTGAGTCTGGAAGGTACGCTCAACGCCAACACCGTGAGAGATCTTGCGCACAGTGAAGGAAGAGTTCAGGCCGCGGTTACGCTTGCCGATTACCACACCTTCAAACGCCTGCAGACGCTCGCGGTTACCTTCTTTAACCTTTACCTGTACCACTACGGTGTCGCCCGGGGCGAACTCAGGCAGCTCGGCTCTCAGCTGTTCTTGTTCCAGCTGCTGGATGATTTTGTTGGTCATTTGGAAGTCTCCAAAAGGGTTTTGTGTAGCCTCACGGCTAGATCACCGAATTACTCACGCCTCACGGCGAATCCGATATTAATTCTCGGTCCCGGCCGACGACTCCTGCAGGAACTCATCCAGCAGTTGCGTCTGTTCCGGGGTCAGCGCCAGCTTTTCCAGCAGGTCCGGCCTGCGCTGCTGCGTGCGCCCCAAGGCCTGCTTGAGACGCCAGCGACGTATTTTTTCATGGTTGCCGGAAAGCAAAACTTCCGGCACCCGGCTGCCCTGATAGTCTTCAGGACGGGTGTAGTGCGGACAGTCCAGCAGGCCCTGAGCGAAGGAATCCTCCACCGCGGACTGGTCGTGCCCAAGTGCCCCGGGGATCAAACGGGTAATGGCATCCACCATCACCATCGCCGCCAGCTCACCACCGCTGAGCACATAGTCACCTATCGACCATTCCTCGTCGATCAAGGACTCAACGATGCGCTCGTCGACGCCCTCGTAGCGACCGGCCAGCAATACCAGATTGCCACTTTGCGAAAGGTGCTCCACGCCACTCTGGTCCAGCTGCCGCCCTTGCGGGGACAGGTAGATCGAACGCGTAGCGCCGGCCTCTTCTGCCCAGCTGCGCGCCTCACGGAGCGCCTGCGACAGAGGTTCCGCCAGCATCACCATGCCCGGGCCACCACCATACGGGCGATCGTCGACAGTGCGATGCCTGTCGCAGGTAAAATCCCGCGGGTTCCAGCAGCGCACTTCCAGCAGCCCGTCTTTTACCGCCCGACCACTGATACCGTAATCGGTCAGTGCCGCGAACATCTCCGGAAAGATGCTCACCAGCGCGATACGCTTGGCTGCCATCAGAACTCGGGGTCCCAATCGACGAAAATCAAACCGGCTTCAAGATCCACCTTGGTGATGAACTCTCCGGGCAGATACGGAATCAGGCGCTCGCGCCCATCTTCACCGCCCCGCACCACCATGACATCGTTGGCACCGGTTTCCATCAGCCGCACCACTTCACCGAAGCGGTATTCGCGACCTTCAAACTGACTGATCATCTGCAGCCCCTGCAGTTGATGCCAGTAGTACTCACCGTCTTCCAGTTGCGGCATTTCACTGCCGGCAACGGCGATATCCCGCTGACAGAAGGTGGCCGCGATATCGCGGTCGTCCACCCCCTTGATATGCACGACCAGGCCTTTGCCGTGGCGCTTGCCCGCGTCGATCTCAAGAGGCTGCCAGCCTTCCTGGCCTCCTGCGCCGGGGGCCTGCAGCCACCAGCCGGAAAAATCCAGGATATTCTCCATCGGCTCGGTGTAGGAGTGCACCTTCACCCAACCGCGGACACCGTAAACCGCAGTAATACGCCCGACAGTGACCAAATTTTCGTTTACTAGCGAACGCTCAGCCACAGGCATACCCCGGTTTACAGACAGTCAGAATTCGGATCAGGCAGCGTCTTTCAGCAGCTTGCTGACGCGGTCAGACAGCTGAGCGCCCTGGCCTACCCAGAATTCAACGCGTTCGCGATCAACGCGCAGACGCTCTTCCTGACCACGGGCAACCGGGTTGAAGAAGCCAACACGCTCAATGAAACGACCGTCGCGGGATTTGCGGCTGTCAGTCACAGTCAGGTGATAAAAAGGGCGCTTCTTCGCACCGCCACGAGCCAAACGAATGGTTACCATGTAGCTATCCTGTAGTTTCAACACCAACCAGTCACCAAGGATGACCGGAACATTCCGCCTCACGGCGGTATTACAGATTTTGCCAAGGCAAAAACCTGTTGCTAAATCAATGTTCAGCGACCAAGGGCCAGCTGAAAGGCGGCGTATTCTAATGTACCGATCCCGGTTTGTATAGCGCGAATAAACCCGCCACAGACCGCCGCCCAAACACCTACTTCTTGCGGAAGCCCGGCGGCAAACCGCCACCCAGGCCACCCAATCCACCCATGCCGCCGGCACCGCCACCAAGCCCGGGCAGACCGCCAAGGCCGCGCATCATCTTGCTCATACCGCCGCCTTTCATTTTCTTCATCATCTTGCTCATCTGCTTGTGCTGCTTGAGCAGACGATTCAGATCCTGAATCTCCGTTCCGGAGCCGGCGGTGATACGGCGCTTGCGAGAACCGCTCAACATATCCGGGTTGCGGCGCTCCTCCGGCGTCATGGAGCCAATGATGGCGTCCATGCGGCGAAATTCCTTGCCCATATCCGCCTGCTGCGCCGCCTGGGCGAGACCACCCATTCCGGGGAGCTTATCCATCAAGGCGCCGAGACCACCCATATTCTGCATCTGCTGCAACTGATCGCGCAGATCCTCGAGATCGAAGCCCTTGCCCTTCTGGACCTTTTTGACCAGCTTTTCCGCCTTGCTGCGGTCGATCTTTTGCTCCGCCTGCTCGATCAGCGACAGAATGTCGCCCATGCCGAGAATGCGCGATGCAATACGGTCAGGGTGGAAGGTTTCCAGAGCATCGGTCTTCTCGCCAACACCGATAAACTTGATCGGCTTGCCGGTAACATGGCGCACCGAGAGCGCGGCACCGCCGCGGGCATCGCCGTCCGCCTTGGTCAACACCACACCGGTCAGCGGCAGTGCGTCATTGAAGGCACTGGCGGTATTGACCGCATCCTGGCCGATCATGGCATCGATTACGAACAGGGTCTCCGCCGGCTTCAACTCGCCGTGAAGCTCGCGGATCTCATCCATCAGCTGTTCGTCGATATGCAGGCGACCCGCGGTATCCACGATCAGCACGTCGGCAAATTGCTTGCGAGCAGCCGAGACCGCACCGCGAGCGATGTCCACTGGCTTCTGATCGGGCTCGGAGGGGTAGAAAATCGCACCCACCTCACCAGCCAGGGTCTCGAGCTGCTTGATGGCAGCCGGGCGGTAAACGTCCGCACTGACCACCATGACCTTTTTCTTCTCCCGCTCCTGCAGGTATTTGGCAAGCTTCGCCACACTGGTGGTTTTACCGGCACCCTGCAAGCCCGCCATCAGTATGACCGCCGGTGGCTGAACCGCGAGATTGAGCGGCGTGGCCGCCTCTCCCATCACCTTGACCAGCTCGTCCTGTACAATCTTTACGAACTGCTGACCGGGATTCAGCGCCTTGCTGACGTGCTGCCCTACCGCTGCAGTGCGCACCTGCTGCACAAACGCCTTCACCACCGGCAGTGCCACGTCTGCTTCCAGCAGCGCCTTGCGCACCTCCCGCAGCGTGTCGCGGATATTGTCATCCGTCAGGCGCGCCTTGCCCGTAACTTTTTTCAGTGCCGACGACAGACGGTCGCTCAGGTTGTCGAACATATCACCTTCTCAAATCGTAAAAGCCTGATGGTCCGGGTGCTACCGGTTCCCAAAAACGCGGCAGTATAGCCCAGCCGGGCTTTCCAGCACAGGCGCGCTGTGACACACTGCCCGCCCGGAACTTCAAGATAAAAACGACGGATCTACCCGATGGCGGCTCTGGCCCACTGGACGGCAATTGCACTCTACCTAGCCACTACAGGTGTAGCGGCTGCATCCCTGTCTCGCCATTCCCAGGCTTCCCGGCAACCATTGCTGCTCGGGCTGTTTGCGCTTGCCATCGTTGCCCACGGAGTTTCTCTGACGTTCACCCTCCTTTCAGAGCAGGGATTCCGCTTTGATCTCGCGGCTATGATGTCGCTAATCACCTGTTGTGTGGCTGTATTGCTGCTGCTCCTTTCGCTGCGCCACCGCCTCAACCTACTGATACTCGCCATCGCCCCGCTGGCGGCACTGGCGGAGATGGCCGCAGTGCACGCCTGGGGCGGGGTACCGCCGCGGGCGCAGATTTCGCCAGGCATTGCCGCCCATGCCCTGCTGTCCATTTCTGCGTACTCACTGCTGACACTGGCCACACTACAGGCGATCTACCTTTACTGGCTCAACCAGCAGTTGCACAACCACCGCCCGACGGGCATCAGCCGCATGCTGCCGCCCCTGCAGACCATGGAAAGCCTGCTGTTTGGGCTGATTGCCTTTGGCCAGCTGCTGCTTACCGCCTCACTGGTGACCGGCGCGCTGTTCGTTGACGATCTGTTCGCGCAGCATCTGGTACACAAAACCACCCTGTCGATCCTCGCCTGGATTCTCTACAGCATCCTGCTGTGGGGGCACTGGAAAAAAGGCTGGCGCGGCAATACCGCCGTGCGCTGGACTCTTTCCGCCTTCGCGGTACTGATGTTGGCATTTTTTGGCAGCAAACTCGCACTGGAAGTCATCCTTGCCCGACACTGACCGCGTCAAACTTGCGGGTACTGGCAAACTGTTCCAATATCGCCCTGATCCCATAAAAAGAGTTCTCCCTTGAACGAGATGCCCCCCGGCCTACTGTTTGCACTGATAGGCCTGTTGATAGTTATTTCCGCTTTCTTTTCCAGCTCTGAAACCAGCATGATGGCGCTGAACCGCTACCGCCTGCGCCATCAGGCAAAGAGCGGCCACCGCGGCGCCAAGCGCGCCGTGGACATGCTGTCGCGCCCGGACAAATTGATAGGCGCTATCCTGATTGGCAACAATCTGGTCAACATTCTCGCCACAAGTATCACTACAGCACTGTTCATGCGACTCTACGGCGAGGCTGGCGTCGCCTATGCCACCGTAGCCCTTACCTTTGTGGTACTCATATTTGCCGAGGTGACCCCGAAAACCATTGCCGCGCTCCACCCGGAAAAAATCGCATTCCCGGCCAGCGTGATTCTGCGCCCACTGATGTGGCTGATGGCACCTTTCGTATGGTTTGTAGGCAGTATTTCCAACGGTCTCGCACGCCTGGTAGGCGTGGAGGCCGGCAAGGAGTCCGAAGCCGAACACCTGGCACCGGAAGAGCTGCGCACCGTGGTATTTGAATCCGGTGCACTGCTGCCCACCAAGCACAAGGGCATGCTGCTAAACGTGCTGGATCTGGATCAGGCCACAGTGGAAGACATCATGATTCCGCGCAACGAGGTCATCGGT
>NZ_DATCMV010000176.1:0-7904 GCF_036563125.1 Microbulbifer sp. | reverse complement strand
CAAGAAGATCTGCACAATGGTGAGATCAATCTGGTATTCAACAGCGGCAATGGCCAGCAGACCGGCGATCAACGCAATATTGCCGAGTCCTCCAGTTTTGTCGGCGGCGCGCGGGAGCCGTGGATGCCGGAAGACGTCGTGGGAGGGGATTCCTCGCGTGTATCGGTAATCGGTGGCACCACCGCCGATGGTGAGCGGGATTACCTGATCGGCAGTGTGATTACCGTGAATGCCGATGCGCCACCGCTGGGTACCGAATTCGGCGGTTGGAGCGGAGACGCCGCGCCCTACATCATCAACGATCCCACGCAGCCGCAGGTGCAGTTGCTGATTCCTCGGCACGATCTGTCGCTGGTGGCGCTGTTCCCCAGTATCAATAACGAGTATGAGGCCGGGCAGAATTTTTATGCTGCCCAGTGCGCCGGCTGTCACGGCGCGCAGGGGCAGGGCGATGTGGCTCCGGCACTGGCCGGCACCGGTGCCAACTGGCAGCTCGGCGACCTCACCCAATATATCCAGGACTTTATGCCGATGGATGCCGCCGCCACCTGTGCCGGTGACGAGCCCGGTGCCTGCGCCTATGAAACCGCGCGCTTGATTGTCGATGAAGCCTGGAACAGCAGTAACTGCACCAGCAGCGAATGTGACGGCAGCAATCTTGATGCCCGCAACCTGCGGTTACTGACACGCGAGGAATACCTCAATAGTGTGCGGGATATTTTCGGCATCGACTTTGATCCGTCGTTGATGGGGCCGGTACCCGCGGATGGACGCTATCGCAACTTTGATACGGCGTCGTTCCTCACCGCTGGCAACGACCGCACCCTGGGATACGAGCTGGTGGCGGAACAGGTGGCGGATCTCGCCATTAGCCAGAGCGGGTTTGCCAATCTGGTCAGTGGCTGCAGCGATACAAACTGTGTGGTGGACACCCTCGGCTTCCGCCTGTTCCGCCGACCGCTCGCCGCTGACGAAGTCAGCCGCTATGCGACGCTGTACAGCGCGGACGACGACGGTCGCCTGGCCCTGCAGGCCATGCTGATGTCACCGCACTTCATGTACCGTTCGGAACTCGGCGAACTGGACAATGCGAGCGGGCTCTATCGGCTCACGCATTACGAAATTGCCACGCTGCTTTCCTACACCTTCTGGGTGACCACGCCGGACGACACGCTGTTGCTGGCCGCCAGTGAGGCAAGCTTCGATGTGGCGGCACAGGTGGACCGCCTGCTCGCGGACCCGCGTGCGCAACGGGGCCTGCGTCGATTTATCGGCGGCTGGCTGATCAACAATCAATATCCCTTCCCGGCCATTAACAGCGCTGACCTGATTGCCGCCTTCAAGGAAGAGACGGTGGGTTTCGTGCTGGAAAATATTCGCAGTAACAGCGCGTATAGCGAATTGCTTTCCGCTAATTACACCTGGGCCAACGGCACGCTGGCCGCGCACTATGGACTGGACAGCAGCAACAGCGACTGGGCGATGCGCACATTTGCCATCGATGACCCGCGCAGCGGCAGTGGTCTGTTGGGGCATGGCAGCTTCCTCGCCTCGCGCACCAGTACCGTGAACCCGGCGCCGATCAAGCGCGGCGTATATGTGCGCGAGGTGTTGATGTGCCAGGAGTTTCCGCCGCCTGCGGCCGCGGATTTCAACGTGGTATTTGAGGATAGCGACAGCAATCGCGAGGCCACCGCCCGCCACACCTCTGACCCAGCCTGCGCCGCCTGCCACCAGTTTATCGACGGGGTCGGTTTCGGCTTCGAGCGTTTTGGCAGTGATGCGCTTTACCGCACCATTGAAACCATCGGTACCGGCGAGCAGCGGGCAATCGACGATAGCGGCCATATCAAGAGCCTGTACACCCCGGCAACGGTGATGGACCCCACCAGTCCTAGTTACGACTTTTATTCGGTACCGGAATTGGCGGCGTTGATCGCCAGCAGTGACCAGGGCGAAGCCTGTTTCGCACGGCAGTTCTACCGCTATGTGGTGGGGCGCGAAGAGGGCACCAGTGACGACCTGATCATTCACCGGGTGAGCGATGACCTGCGCAACGGCGGCGGCATGCGCGATATGTTGCGCAGCCTGGTGTTGTCCGACGCATTTACTTTGCGCCGCTGAAATTCGGGAGATAAAAATAATGAAACTGCTGAAGAATTTTGGTTTTGCCCCGGTCAGGGAATCCACCAACCAGTCGCGTCGCAGGTTCCTGCATAACCTGGCGCGGGCCGGCATGTTGTTGCCATTGGCGGGCAGCATGCTCGGCCAGCGGGTTTTCGCCCAGACCGATGGCGCACAGCGTGTGCTGTTTCTCTATTACCCCAACGGTGTGGTGCCCTACAACTGGCTGCCGCAACAGGGAACGGGCAGTATCAGTGGCAGCCAGGAACTGAGCTTCGGCCTCGGTCCCCTGGCTCCCTGGCACAGTCGCATGATCGTGTTGCAGAACCTCACCCTGGATATCGGCAGCGGTGCCGGTGCCCACTACAACGACATGCGCGGCATTCTCACCGGCAACAACCAGATCGCTTATGGGAGCGCGAGCATCGACCATCTGATTGCAGAACAGCTCGGCAATGAAGGTGTGTTGAGTTTGGGCGTGCGCACTGGCAGTCGCTCGGACATCATGATTTCCAAACCGCGCAATACCGACACCAGTATGCGCCCCATCCCGAATAACGATCCTGCCGACGCGGCGAGAAAACTGGCGGTGGGCATTGCCGGCGGCGGCTCCCAAGCTAGCGGCGACAAACAGGCCTACTACGAAGCCATTCTCAACGACTTCGACAGCCTCGCCGATGTCACCCTGGAAAATGCGCGTCGCGACAAACTCACTCTGCATGAAAATGCGCTTAAACGTTTGCGGGATCTCGCCGGAAACCAGGTCGGTGCGTGCAGCTTCAACACCAACGTAATGAGCGATCCTTATTACGCTGCAAGCAATCCACTAACACCCACGGAGTGGCAAATGTTCCCGCATCTCGCGCGGGCCCAGGTGGATAATATCGTTGGGGCCTTTTCCTGTGGACTGCATCGGGTTGCGACACTGCAACTGTCCAAGGGTGATGAAAACGGAAACCTGGTGAATTACTCCTATGACGAATGCTGGCAGATGGCTCAGGACGCCATCAGCCAGGGCATCCAGCACAGCAGTAGCAGCGGCACGGTGGGTTCGATCACGCGCTGGTATAACGAATTTGCCAGCCACAGCGCTTCCCACCGCCCCGGTGATGTGCCGCATACCGCACAGGTGCGCTGGTATCACTCACTGCTCGCCTACACCCTGCAACAACTGGATAACCGCGGCCTGCTCGATGACACCCTGGTGGTGATGTTCTCGGAAGTGGGTGATGGCTCCAAACACGGTGGTGCCGCCGGTGCGGTGACCCTCGCCGGTGGCGCCGGCGGTGCCTTGCAAATGGGGCGCATCATAAATTGCGGAGACGGCATTAATAACGGCCAGCGCATTTACGGCACGCATCAATTGTTTGGCGATGTGGCGCGTTACCTGGGCGTCAATAATTTGCCGGAAAGCCACTGGTCCGGTGGCGTGGTGTAACGGTGGTGCAAAGGGAGGTTGTCCCATGGCGCTAATGCAACATTCGGTATTGGCACTGGCACTGGCTGTATCCCTCGCAGGATGTGGTGGTGGCGGCGGTGAAAATAGCAGCTCGCAACCGGTGCCCCAGCCTGCACCGCAACCACAACAATTGCCAGAAATTTCCATCGATCCCTACTGGCGCAACGCCAGTATCTATTTCCTGCTGCCGGATCGGTTCAGCAATGGCGATGTCACTAACGATCTCGCCTACAGCCGCCAGGCCGATGGCGCACCGCTGCGGGGATTTCTCGGAGGCGATCTGCGCGGAGTGATCGACAAACTGAAAGAAGGTTATTTTTCCGCGCTGGGCATCGACGCCATCTGGATGTCGCCGATTGTGGAAAATATCCACGGTTATCTCGAAAGCTCCGGGCGCACCTACGCCTACCACGGCTACTGGCCAAAAGACTGGACGGCGGTAGATGCCAATTTCGGCAGTGAGGCGGATTTGCAGGAACTGATCGACACCGCGCACCGCCAGGGCATTCGTGTACTGCTTGATGTGATTGCCAACCACACCGGGCCGGAAACGTCCCAGGACCCGTTGTGGCCATCGGACTGGGTGCGCACGGCGCCGGTGTGCGACTGGTCGGGTTTTGCCGGCAATGTCACCTGCACCCTGACCGATCACCTGCCGGACATCCGCACGGAGAGCGATGCTGCCGTGGAAATTCCGCCGTTGCTACGGGAAAAATGGCAGCAGGAAGGGCGCTTGGAGCAGGAGCTTGCGGAACTCAACAGTTTTTTTGCCCGCACAGGCCATCCGCGCGCGCCCCGCTACCATCTGATGAAATGGCTCACCGACTGGGTGCGGGAATACGGTGTCGATGGCTTTCGCGTGGACACCGCCAAGCATGTGGAACCGGAATTCTGGGCGGAGCTGAAGCTGGAAGCGGAGGATGCGCTGGCCCAGTGGAAACAGCAGTTCCCGGAGAAAAAAATCGACGATAAGCCATTTTTTATGCTGGGCGAGGTGTACGGTTTCGGTGTGGATAACTTCTGGAACAGCGACGGCCGCCAGTACGACTTCGGCGACCGCAAGGTGGATTTTTACCAGTACGGTTTCGACAGCCTGATCAATATGGGTTTTGTACATCAGGCGCAACAATCCCCGGCAAATCTGTTTCAGCAGTATGCGAACGACCTGATCGACGGGGACCTGAAAGGGGCCGGGATACTGAGCTACATCAGTTCCCATGACGATCTCGACAGTTTCGATCGCGATCGCAGCCGCACCTTTGAGTCCGCCACCAAACTGCTGCTGGCGCCGGGTGCGGTGCAGGTTTATTACGGCGATGAGACCGCCCGGCAGCTGACGGACGCGCAGGCGATTTACGATGCGCAGTTGCGTTCGCCGATGAACTGGGACGAACTTGCCGATCCGGCGACACAGCAAGTATTGGCCCACTGGCAGAAACTGCTGCATTTCCGCCGCGCACATCCCGCCATAGGTGCCGGTGAGCACAGGGTTCACCGGCAGGCCCCACTGCTCTTTTCACGCACACTACAGGGCGACAGAGTGCTGGTTGCCCTCGACCTATCGGCGGGGGAAAAGGTGATACCGGTATCCGGTGTATTCGATGAAGGCACTACCTTACGCGACGCCTATTCCGGGGCGGAGGCCGCGGTAACCGGCGACACGCTGACCCTGGATACCGGCTTCGAGCTGGTATTGCTGGAACCGGCGGATTAGCCGGAGGCCGCAATACGCGATGGATTCGGCGCCAGATTGGAAGTCTTAAGTTTGTCTTAATTTAGCCCCCGTAGACTGCTCATATCCGATTTCTACCAGGAGAAAAGGAAATGTCAGTGGATGTCCGCTCGCAGTATGCGCTCCAGTCCCGGTCCGGCGAGTTTGCTGGCTATCTCAACACCTTTGGTGCCGAGCCAGTGGTTTCCGAGCGCTTTGGCACAAATGGCGAAGAGAGCCCTGACAGCCAGGACAGTGAGGCCAACTCCCCCCTCGCGTTCCAGTTCAGCGGCACCGGCGCTGCTGGGCGCGCCGCGGTGGAATCCTGTATTGCCGGGCAGTTCCAGCAGGTTTATGGCGCCCAGCTGCGGCACTACATGCCCTGGTTGCTCTCCTACGGCAAGGGCCAGCGGATCCACGGGGTACTCGGTATGCGCCGGGCCGGCAGTGAGCCGCTGTTTCTCGAGCAGTATCTCGACGAGCCGGTGGAGTCCCTGCTGGAATCCCGCGCGGGTGTACCGGTAAACCGTACGGATATCGTCGAGATCGGCAACCTGGTGGCCACGGCCCGCGGCGGTAGCCGCCTGTTGTTTCTGATGCTGGCGGAGCTGTTTGCCGCCGCAGACCTCACCTGGGCCATCTTCACCGCCACTCCCGAAGTGCAGCACCTGCTGCAAAAACTCACCGACGACCAGCTGGTACTGTGCCGTGCCGATGGCGCCCGCCTGGGTGCGGAGCTGGCGGACTGGGGGACCTACTACAACACCCGTCCCGCGGTGGTTGCCGTCAATGTCAGGGCCGAGCGTGAGCGGCGCCTGCAGCGTCCGCTGATCAGCGAGCTGCTGGAGGTGTGCCGGCCGCAGGCCACCGCCTTCGCCCGGCAGCTGGTGGAGGCGAGCGTATGACCGATATCTCGAAGACCAACTCCCCGCTGCTTGAGAGTCTGCGCACCACTGCGGAAATCTATCCCGGCCGCGCCGCGCTGCTCGGCGATCACGAGGGATTTACCTACGGCGAGATGCTGCAGGAAGTGACCGCCATCGCCGCAGCAATGAATGCCCGCGACCTGCAAGTGGTCGGCCTGTTTGCCAACAACGGTCCGCGCTGGTTGCTGGTGGATCTCGCCTGCCAGCTGGCCGGGGTTACCCTGGTGCCGCTACCCGGCTTTTTCTCCACGCAACAGTTGCAGCACACCATCAGTACCAGCGGACTGCAGGCGCTGCTGACGGACATGCCCGGCTATTTTTCTGATGCCCCACTATTCGGTGCCGGTGAGGCATTTGCCGGCATGACCCTGCTGCCGTGCACCCGGGTTCAGCCGGCACAACTGCCGGCGGACACTGCCAAGATCACCTTCACCTCTGGTTCCACCGGTACGCCGCGAGGGGTGTGTCTTTCCAATGCAACCCAGTTTGCCACCGCCGAGGCGCTGGCGGTGAGCCTCGCACCGCTGCGCTGTGCCACCCACATGTGCCTGCTGCCGCTGGCGACCCTGCTGGAAAACGTTGCCGGAGCCTACACCTGCTGGCTGTTGGGAGGTACCGCACTGGTGCCGGGACTGGAACGGCTCGGTTTCTCCGGCAGCTCGCAACTGGATATGCAGAAGTTGTGTGCCTGCATCGACGAACACCAGCCCGACAGCCTGATCCTGCTGCCGCAGATTCTGAAGTCGCTGCTGGATCAGGTGGATAATTTCGGCTGGCAGCCGCCGCCCACCCTGCGCTTTGTGGCGGTGGGCGGTGGCAAGGTCTCCGCCGATCTGCTGCGCGAAGCGGCCGGTCGTGGCCTGCCGGTGTACGAGGGCTACGGCCTGTCCGAATGCGGTTCTGTGGTCGCCCTGAACCTTCCCGGCGCAGTGCGGGAAGGCGCGGCGGGTAAACCGCTGCCGCACTGTGAAATTGCGCTGCGGGATGGCGAGATCGTGGTGCGCGGTCCGCGCTATCTCGGTTATCTGGGTGACACAGACGACGATAGCGCGAGCAGTGACGGCTGGCTCGCCACCGGCGATCTGGGCTCCCGCGACAGCGATGGTTTCCTGCATATCACCGGGCGCAAGAAAAACATTCTGATCAGCTCCTACGGCCGCAACATTTCCCCGGAGTGGATCGAGAGCGAACTGCTGCGCGCGCAGGAAGTGCTGCAGTGTGTGGTGGTTGGCGATGCGCGCCCCTATTGCAGCGCGCTGTTGTTGCCGCGACCGGGCACCGACGCACAGCAGATTGAACAATGGATCGAGACGGTCAACCGAGTGCTGCCAGATTACGCCCGCATTCGCCGCTGGGCCCCACTTACGCAACCACTCACTTTTGCCGACGGCCTGCTCACCGCCAATGGCCGTCCGCGCCGCGATCGCATCGCCGAACGCTATACGGCGGTGATCGAGGGCCTCTATCGCGATCCAGCAAATGCACAAAACATTTCCCCTATAGCACCGGTACCCGTTTCCGGTGATCAGAACCCAGGAGTTGCCTGATGAATTTCTTCGACCAGTTACAGCGTGAGACCGAAGCGGAACGTAAGCAGTTGCTCAGCCTGCCCGTGATCCAGCGCGGCGCGCGCGGCGAAATCTCGCTCGACGAATACGTCGGATTTCTCTCCCAGGCCTACCAC
>NZ_DATCMV010000101.1:0-2899 GCF_036563125.1 Microbulbifer sp. | reverse complement strand
GGCGCGGAAAACAATGTTCTGGGAACGCTTTCGGTACTTGAGGCGGCGGAAGCCTCCGGTGTCGAACAGTTTGTGCTGGTCTCCACGGACAAGGCGGTGCGCCCGACCAACGTGATGGGGGCTACCAAGCGCCTTGCTGAGCTGATCTGTCAGGATTTTGGGCGTCGCTTCGGTCGCACCCGAGTCTGCATGGTGCGCTTCGGTAATGTGCTGGGATCGTCGGGTTCGGTGATCCCCTTGTTCACAGATCAGATCAATGCCGGTGGCCCGGTAACCGTTACCCATCCGAAGGTGACACGCTACTTCATGACCATCCCTGAGGCGGCCCAGCTGGTATTGCAGGCGGGAAGCATGGGGCGCAAGGGTGAAGTGTTTGTGCTGGATATGGGTGAGCCGGTGCGAATCCTTGATATTGCGCGCCGCCTGATCCATATCATGGGGCATACCGTGCGCGACGAAGCCAATCCGGATGGCGATATTGAAATTCAGATTACCGGTCTTCGCCCCGGAGAGAAGCTGTACGAGGAGCTTCTGCTAGGGGATAAGGTTGCGGGAACGGATCACCCCATGATTATGCGCGCGGAAGAGGAGCGCCTCCCCAGTGAGCAACTTCAGATGTTCCTTGGTGAGCTGAAAGAGGCCAGCGCCCGCCAGGACGCGGAGGCCGTTCACCGCTTGCTGGTCGAGTCGGTGAAAGACTACGCGCCCAAGCAGCAGTTGATTGATACGGTTTGGGCTCAGGCATTAGAAGAGGAGGCTAGTGGTTTGCCGCCGCCGGCTGCGGGTGCGGAGGTCAAGCGGCTGCCTGTGGTGACTCTGGGTAATGCGCAGCGTATAACCGGGGAAGTGCCTGAGGTTTAATTTCCGTAGAAATGTTGTTGGCAAAGCCCTGCGGGTCTTGCGGGGCTTTTTACTTTTGGTGTAAGCGGTAATTTTCAGTCACACAAAAGAAAAACCCCGCCACCTTTTCAGGTGCGGGGTTTCATTATTTGGCTCCGCCTGCTGGGCTCGAACCAGCGACCCAATGATTAACAGTCATTTGCTCTACCAACTGAGCTAAGGCGGAACTGTATGTTTGAGCGGCCTTTCATCCGCTCTAAAGAAAAACCCCGCAGTTTTTACCAGCTGCGAGGTTTCTTTGTTTGGCTCCGCCTGCTGGGCTCGAACCAGCGACCCAATGATTAACAGTCATTTGCTCTACCAACTGAGCTAAGGCGGAATAATGTCTGACCGGTCTCGATTTGAGGTCTCGTTCAGATGGCGCGTATCTTATAGAGCACCTCTGGGTAGGTCAACCCTCTTTATTCAAAAATAACTCATTGATTTTACAGTGATTATATTCTGTCCGCAGTGTCGCAGTTCTACCCGGTTTGTCCCGCCCGGGGCATAGCGCCTACAATTTCCCGCTTGCATGTACCCGTCCCGGGGCACGGACAGTTTAGGTGATGAGTATGGAATCCAGATCGTTTCAGGTTGCCAGTAAGTATGCGCCGGCCGGTGATCAGCCCGCGGCGATCGAGGCGCTGGTGGAAGGGATCAATGATGGCCTGGCGCATCAGACACTGCTGGGTGTGACCGGGTCTGGCAAAACGTTCACTATGGCGAACGTTATCGAGCGGCTGCAGCGGCCTGCCATTGTGATGGCGCACAACAAAACGCTGGCGGCGCAGTTGTACGGAGAGCTCCGCGAGTTCTTCCCGCGCAATGCGGTGGAGTATTTTGTTTCCTACTACGACTATTACCAGCCGGAAGCCTATGTGCCGTCGTCCGATACCTTTATCGAAAAGGACGCTTCCGTTAACGAGCACATCGAGCAAATGCGCCTGTCCGCCACCAAGGCGCTGATCGAACGCAAGGATGTGATCGTCGTGGCCACCGTTTCCGCCATCTACGGCTTGGGTGACCCGGACAAGTACCTGAAAATGGTGCTTCATCTGGACCGCGGCGATATCGTGGACCAGCGAACCATTCTGCGCCGTCTCGCTGAATTGCAGTACACCCGCAACGACGCCGATTTTCGTCGCGCCACCTATCGCGTGCGTGGCGATATCATCGATATCTACCCCGCAGATTCCGATCTGGAAGCGGTACGCCTGTCGCTGTTTGATGAGGAAATCGAAGAGATCACCCTGTTCGACCCGTTGACCGGGGAAATACTGCAGAAGGTGCCGCGCATCACCATCTTCCCCAAGTCCCACTATGTGACGCCGCGGGAGACGATTCTCGAGGCGATCGATCACATCAAGGAAGAGCTGAAGGATCGTCTGGAGCAATTGCGCGAAAACAACAAGCTGCTGGAAGCTCAGCGCCTGGAACAGCGCACCCGTTACGACCTGGAAATGATGCAGGAGCTCGGTTACTGCAATGGGGTCGAAAACTACTCGCGCTATCTCTCCGGGCGCGATGCCGGGCAGCCACCGCCCACGCTGTTCGACTATCTGCCGCACGATTCCCTGCTGTTTATCGACGAGAGTCACGTCACCGTACCGCAGATCGGCGGGATGTACCGAGGCGACCGTTCGCGCAAGGAAACACTGGTGGAGTATGGGTTCCGACTGCCTTCGGCACTGGACAATCGGCCGCTGAAGTTCGAGGAGTGGGAGCAGCTCTCGCCGCAGACCATTTTTGTGTCGGCGACCCCGGGCAAGTATGAAGCGGAGCACGCCGGCGCCGTAGTGGAGCAGGTGGTACGCCCCACCGGGCTTGTGGACCCGGTGGTGGAGGTGCGCCCTGCGGCCACCCAGGTGGACGATACCCTGTCGGAAATTCATCGCTGCGTCGCCGCCGATCAGCGGGTGCTGATTACCGTATTGACCAAGCGCATGGCGGAAGACCTGACCGAGTATCTTCAGGACAACAATGTGCGGGTGCGCTATCTGCACTCGGATATCGACACCGT
>NZ_DATCMV010000061.1:0-35737 GCF_036563125.1 Microbulbifer sp. | reverse complement strand
GGATCAATGGTGAAAATATTGCGGTCCAGGAGGATAAAGTCCGCGAACTTGCCCGGCTCCAGGCTGCCGATGAGCTTTTCCTGGTGGCTGGCATAGGCGGCATCCAAGGTGAAAGAGCGCAGAGCCTCTTCCATTGTCATTGCCTCTTCCATGTGCCAACCCTTTTCTGGGTCTCCTTGCCGGTCGCGGCGGGTGACCGCTGCGTGAATACCGAATAACGGATTGACTGGCTCCACCGGAAAGTCGGAGCCGGAGGCGATTTTGGTGCCTTGGCCGAGGAATTTCCGCCATGCGTAGGCGCCTTCCAGGCGTTGCTCGCCAAGGCGATCGCCGGCCATGTTCTTGTCGCTGGTAGCGTGGACCGGCTGCATGGAGGCGATCAGGTTCAGCGAAGGAAAGCGCTCGATATCATCGATCGTCAGGACCTGTGCGTGTTCGATCCGATGGCGGAATGGTTTCTGGTCGTGCTCCTTGTTTAGCGATTGCAATATGTCGAGCACAATGTGGTTCGCGCGGTCGCCAATTGCGTGGGTGTTTACCTGGAAGTTGTTGTCGGTGGCCAGTTTGATCTGCTGTAACAGTTCGCCCTCGCTAAAGATGAGCAGCCCCTTTTCACCCGGGCGGTCATGGTACGGCTCGAGCAGGGCGGCGCCGCGACTGCCGAGGGCGCCATCCACATATACCTTGACGCTGCGCACATAGAGCCTTTCATCCGGGGCACCGACATGACCTGTGCCGAGTAGTTTTGACAGATTCTTGTCATCGATCGAGATCATCGGGTACGCGTGCAGCGGTATTGACTTCTCCGAGGCCAATTGGCGATAGGCTTCCAGTGTCTGTGCCGAAATACCGGCATCGTGCAGACCGGTGAGGCCGAGAGAGAGTGCGAGGTCAAAGGCGGTCTTGAGTGCTGCCTTCTCCTCCTGCAGGGTGGGTTGTGGGATCACGCTTTCCAGTAGTGCCATTGCGTTGTCCACGAGGACGCCGCTCGGCTCGCCTTTGCCGTCACGAATGATTTCACCCCCGGCAGGTGCGCGCGTTGCGCGGGTGATTCCGGCGAGTTTCATGGCCGCGCTGTTGGCCCATCCGGCGTGTCCATCGATACGGCGCAGCCAAATCGGTTGATCGATATCCAGTGTGTCCAGCTGCTGTCGCGTGGGGAATTCCTTACTGGCCCACAGAACCTGGTTCCATCCGCGCCCGATCAGCCATTCGCCCGCGGGTAACTTCTGGGAAAATTGTTCGATGGCCTTCAGTGTCTGTGGGAAATCGAGATCACGCAGGTCCAGCTGTTGCTGCAATCTGCCCAGACCCAGGACATGGCCGTGGGCGTCGATTAACCCGGGCAATAGCATCTTGCCCCCCGCATCGATTTTCTTCGCGTCTGGGTAGCTCTGGCTGAGTGCGGCGTAGTCGCCGGTTGCCAGTACCTTGCCCTGGTCGAATACCAGGGTGTTGAACTGCTGCAGATTTTGTTCAGTGGCCTGGTATCCGGAGAAATTGTGTACCAGCGTCGTCGCCTGAAGATTCCACGATGCGAGCGCGGCGCACAAACCGGCCAGGATATGAATTGGGCGCATAATTGTTAGCCTTATTAGAGCGTCTGTCGGAGAGTCGCCTTGATGGTATCAGCGCATAAAGTGGCTGCCAATGAAGCGGCGCCGCACTTTCCGCTGTCAGGACTTACACTGGAAGGGGGCGTACACGGACGATATTTGTAGATTGCGAGAGGATAGAGGCTATGGCGCGCTGGTTGATCCTTGCGGGAGTGATCCTGACCGTAGTGGGCGTGGCGATGCACTTCGCGCCATGGCTATTTAACTGGTTTGGGCGACTGCCCGGCGACATCCGTATCGAATCCGAGCGCAGCAAAGTCTATTTTCCGATCACATCCATGATCATCCTCAGCGTAGCGCTGAGCGTCATCCTGAGTCTGTTCCGTCGCTGAGTTATTTTTCCAGCAGCTGGTCCAGCGGCAGCTCAGTGCGGTAGCGCACCTGCTTGAGTGAGAAGCTGCTCTTGATATGGTCGATCCCGGGTAGCTCCGTCAGTTTCTTGTCGAGAAACTCCTGGTACGCGTGCAGGTTGGGCACCACCACTCGCAGCAGATAATCAAAATCCCCGGTCATCAAATAGCACTCCATTACTTCCGGCCACTGGGCGATGGTGGATTCGAAGTGCTGCAGCTCCTTTTTTACCTGGTGGTTCAGGGTGACCTGAATAAACACACTGACCGGAAGGCCCACCATATCCGGTTCCAGCAGGGTTACCGCGCGCTTGATAAAGCCCTGTTCGTGCAGGTTTTTAACCCGGCGCGAGCAGGGGGAGGGCGACAGGCAGACTTTCTCCGCCAGCTCGATATTGGGAATGGTCGCGTCCTGCTGAAGAATTTCCAGAATGTGTTTGTCGATGGCGTCCAGCATATAGGCCATAGGGTTACCTGGTGGTTCTGCTTGTTGTATTCGGAATGCCAAATATTTGGCTCGGGCGATGAATCGGCCTGGGTTACCGGGTTACTGCTTTACCCGTGGATTTGGCCCGTGAGCATCTCTCTTGTGACTGGATTCTCTCACTGGTTCAGCTTTATTTCTGCCACAACCTCACTGCCGCGGAGTTCCCGTCGCTATACGGGCAGGCAGGATTTGATAAAGATTCTCAACTCATCGCGTTTGCTTATTGATTATTGCAGAAAAGGTGCCTCAAGTGGCGAATTCTTTCCGTGTTGCTCGCGTTTTCTGGTGAATTTGGTATGACCTGCCTGACTGCCCGGTGATAGTTTACGGGCCACAACAAAATAACACCGAACCGGATCAGGCCCGTTGCTAATGGGCAGCCTGCCGGGTGCAACATTGCGAGAAGGTCCCAATCATGGCGATGGTCGAAACTGATCAGGAACTTGGCTTTGACCGGGAGTATTCCCTCAAGGCGGCGTTTACCCGGGATTCCGGCCGTGTATTTCTCACTGGCATCGACGCCCTGGTGCGTCTGCCGATCATGCAAAAGCAACTGGATGAACAGGCCGGACTGAATACCGCCGGTTTCATCTCAGGCTATCGCGGTTCCCCCCTGGGCGGTTATGACCAGGCTCTGTGGCGCCACAAGAAACTGCTCGCCGAGCGCGACATTCATTTCGAGCCGGGAATCAACGAGGACCTGGGGGCCACCAATATCTGGGGCACCCAGCTGTTGGACCATTACCGCCAGCAGGCAACCCGCGATGGCGTATTCTCCATCTGGTACGGCAAGGGTCACGGTGTGGATCGCAGTGCGGACGTGTTTCGCCAGGCGAATATCCAGGGTACCTCCAAGCTCGGTGGTGTGCTGGCGCTGTGCGGTGACGACCACACCGCGGAGTCCTCCATGTTCTCCCACAACACCGACCAGATTTTTGAATCGGTGATGATGCCGCTGCTGTTCCCGGCCACCATCGACGAGTACCTCACCCTGGGCCTGGCGGGGATCGCGCTTTCCCGCTTCTCGGGCCTGTGGGTCGGCTTCAAGACGATCACCGAAACCGTCGAGTCGGGTGCCTCGATACTGGTGCCGGAGCTGCCGCATTTTGTGATCCCGGAGTCTTTCCCGATCCCGGCCCACGGCCTCAATTACGATCCGCACCTGAACTGGCCTGCCGAGCGCCTCGAATACGAGCGGCGGATGCTGGAGGAGCGGTTGCCGGCGGCGCGGGCATTTGCCTATGCCAACAAGCTCGACCGCACCATCGTTGACGCGCCACAAAAGCGCTTCGGTATTGTCACCGTCGGCAAGGCCCACGGGGACCTGCTGGAGGCGCTCAAACTGCTGGAACTGACGGAGCAGGATCTTCTTAATTCCGGTATCTCCATCCACAAGGTCGCCATGAGCTGGCCGCTGGAACCCCGCGGCATGAGCGAATTCGCCCGTGGTATGGAGCGCATTTTAGTCGTGGAGGAGAAGCGCCCGCTGGTGGAAGACCAGATGAAGAATCTGTTCTATGGCTGGCCGGACCTGCAGCGTCCGAAAGTGGTGGGCAAGAAAGACCTCGACGGCAACGATCTGCTGCCGGCCATCTGGGGCTTTGGTCCGGATCAGGTGGCGAAGGCAATCGCGCGCTGGCTGGCGGATACCGAGCTCGCCGTAAGACTAGTACCGCTGGCCGAGAAACTGGGCCAGGGCGTGCCGCAAAAGGCTGCCGGGCTGCTGGCGCGCGAGCCGATTTTCTGCGCCGGTTGCCCTCACAACAGCTCCACCAAACTGCCCGAGGGCAGTACCGGCAGTGCCGGTATTGGCTGCCATATCATGGCGCTGGGCAAAGGGCTGCGTACGGACACATACTCCCATATGGGTGGTGAAGGCGCGCACTGGGTGGGGCTGCATCGCTTCTCCAGCGACAAGCATATCTTCCAGAATATGGGGGATGGTACCTACAACCACTCTGGCCTGCTGGCCATTCGCCAGGCAGTGGCGAGCAAAATCAACATTACCTACAAGATCCTGCTGAATGATGCCGTGGCCATGACCGGCGGTCAGCCCGCAGATGGCGAGGTGACGGTACCGACCCTGTCCCGGCAGTTGCTGGCGGAAGGGGTGGGGCAGGTTTGTCTGGTCAGTGAAAATCCGGATCACTGGCGGGAGCACCGCCATCTGCTGCCGGCAGACCTGCAAATTTTCCACCGCGATGATCTGGATCAGGTGCAGCGCCAGCTGCGCGATACTGCCGGTGTCACTGCGATTATTTACGAGCAGGTCTGTGCGGCAGAGAAGCGCCGACGTCGCAAGAAGGGCCAGATGACCGATCCGGCAAAACGCCTGCTGATCAACCACCGGGTGTGCGAGGGCTGTGGTGACTGCAGCGTGCAGTCGAGCTGTATTGCGGTTGAGCCGCTGGAAACGGGCTTCGGCCGCAAGCGCCAGGTAAACCAGTCCAGTTGTAACAAGGACATGCGCTGTGCGGACGGTTTCTGTCCGAGCTTTGTGAGTGTGGAAGGTGGTGAGCTGAAAAAGCCGGAGCTGAGTACACTGGCCCAGGCCATCGACCACGCCAGCAAAAACCTGCAGGATGCGCCCAAGCCACAACTGCAGCAGCCGCTGAATATTCTGGTGGCCGGCATTGGTGGCAGCGGCGTACTGACCGTTGCCGCGTTGCTCGGTATGGCCGCACACCTTGAGGATAAGGGCAGTACCACCCTGTATTTCACCGGTCTGTCGCAGAAAAACGGCGCGGTTGTGGCCCATGTGAAAGTGGGCAACACGCCGGAAGACATCACCACCGCACGCATTCGCGACGGTTCTGCGGATCTTTTGCTGGGCTGCGACATGGTGACTGCCGCTGGCCAGCGCAACAAGTTTGCCGCTGGGACAATGCAGGCTCTGGTGAACACCGCGGAAGTACCGGTGGCCGCGTTTGTGCGCAATAACGATCTTGCGTTTCCCGCAGATGCCACGGCGGAGAGTATCCAGTCTGTGGCCGGTGAATACTTTGCTTTCGATGCCAATCGCTACGCAGAGGCACTGTTTGGCGATTCTGTGGCGGCGAACCTGATGATGCTGGGGTACGCCTGCCAGAAAGGGCTGCTGCCCGTCTCCCAGAGTGCGGTTGAGCGCGCGGTGGAATTGAACGGGGTCGCGGTAGAAAACAACCTGCGGGCGTTCCGCGCAGGGCGCCTGCTCGCGGTCGATCCTCGGGCCGTCGATCAGCTGGTGAGCCCGGCACAGGCGGTGCATGTAGTGCAGCCGCTGGAAACGACGGAGCAGTTGGTTGCACGGCTGGCCAAAGAGCTGACCGAATACCAGGGTGCGGGTTACGCGCGCAAATTTACCGCGGCGATGGCGGAGCTGCAGCAGGCGGAAGACCGCCTGCAGGACAGTAACGGCAATCTCACTCGAGTGGCGGCGAGAAGCCTGTTTAAAGCCATGGCCTACAAGGACGAATACGAGGTGGCGCGGTTGTATAGCGGTGAATCGTTCAAGCAACAATTGCGTGACACGTTCGCCGGTGATTACAAGATCCGCTTCCTGATGGCGCCGCCGTTACTGGCTCGTCCGGATGCAAGTGGCAAGATCCGCAAGATTTCTCTGGGGTCCTGGCTGGCCAAGGCGCTGCCGCTTTTGGCGAAGGGCAAGATTCTACGTGGAAGCATCTTCGATGTGTTCGGCTATACCGCGGAGCGCCGCGAGGAACGGCGCTGGGCGCGGGAAGTGCGCGAAGTGGTGGGCGCTGTAGCCGCTCACCTGAGTGTTGCCAATGCGGAGCAGGCAGCCGAGTTACTGGCTCTGCCGCTGCAGGTGCGTGGCTATGGTCATGTGCGTGCGGAAAAAATGGCGGCCATCGGGGATCGCTGGGAAGCACTGAAAAATCGCTTTACCAGTGGCGGCACCCCATATGTTCGCAATGAGGTTATCGCGACAGCGCGATGAGTCCTGTCTGCAAGGCAGGTAAGGAAAGTAAAAAGCCCGGAATTCTCCGGGCTTTTTACTTTCAAGGTCGCGCTGAATTGACCGCCGCTACTGTGGCTTGATCGACAGGAACGGATTCACCAGCTTGCCCAAAAATCCCGTAAGTGCCACTGGTGCTTCCACCACAGAAAAGCACAGGCACTCCTGGTCCTGGGTGGCAGTGGGGCAGTGGACCTCGCCGGGCTCTCTAACCAGGAAATCGCCACGAGAATAGATACCGTCGGCATCGGAAAAACTGCCGTAAAGCACCATGGTAATTTCCTTGCCGCGATGATCATGCTCGGCTACTACGTTGCCGGGAGCGATGCGGTGGAAGGCCACCTCGTGACTGGATTGTCCGGTCTTAAGCCGCGCTTCGCGCAGTCCTTTAGATAAACGGCGCCATTTCAGTACCGGGTTGCCGTGCATCAGCTTCGTTACTACCGGCGGCAGGCTGGAGAAGACCGGATCCCGCGAGACGAACGGTTTCTCAACCGTTGCCACTACTCGTTCCGCCGGCGTCTCTTCCGGCTGATCTGAAACGGTATCGATTCTGTCCATCAGGCGCGCAAAGGCCTGCCCGGTTTCATCATCTTGCTTGCTTGCCGGTACCGGTTCTACCGTTTCCAGCAATGCACCGCCAATGCGATTAAGCAGCTTTATCTGCGCGGCACACTTGGGGCAAAGCTGCAGGTGCGCCGACACAACCAGGCTGTGTGCCCAGTTCAGGCTGCCGCTGGCATACTCCAGCAGCATATTGTTGTCTGGATGGTGTTGAATCATATTTACCTACCTGACAAGTGTGCTCTGCAATTTCTTCAATGCCAGACGCACCCGGGATTTAACGGTACCCAGGGGCAGGCCCAGCTCCGCAGAGATTTCACTGTGAGATTTTCCCTCCAGGAATGCCTTTTCAATAACGTGGCTCTGTTCCGGTGGCAGGCTACTGAGGCCTGCCTCTACCGTGGTCTGGCTGCGAGACTGCTGCAGGTAGACCAGGGGTTGGTTGTCGAAGCTTTCATCCCAGATATCTTCGACTTCAAGGCTGTCGTCGGTATCCGGCTGGCGACTGCTGCGGCGCAGCGCATCGATACGACAGTTGCGCATGATGGTGAACACCCAGGTACTGGCGGAGGACTTGCTGGGGTCAAAACTGGGCGCTTTGCGCCAGACCTTGAACATCACCTCCTGTACCAGCTCATCGGCCGCTTCGGGCGCCGAACTCTGCCCGCCGCGACTGAACTGGAATCCCTTGATCAGTGGGGCGAAGTGGGCATAAAGCCTTTCAAACGCCACGCGATCGTGGAGCGAACCAACCTTGACCAGGAGGGTGCTCCATTCGTCATCTCTCGTCTGCGGGGAAGACTGCATTGCCTTCAAGCCACCTTTCCTGGTTTCCGTTGCCGCCATGGTAATACGATTTGATCCCGGGTTTGGCCCAATTTCACATGTTGTGGCCCTGTTTACGCTCCTTGCATGAAATTGGATCACTGGTTTGGCGGCAATATCGCCTTGTACCTTGATGATTACGCCGTACCGGAGCGTGACTAGCGGTGTAATCCAATGCCTGTACTTCAACGTAACAAGCAAAAAATAGCGTTTGTCGGGTTGGCCAGTTAGAAAGGAGGGAGCCTGAAATGGCGTCATTACTGCAGCGGCTTGAGCATCTCTACGCGGACTTTTTGGCCGCTGATCCAAGTGATATCAGCGAAGTTTACGCGGAAAATGTCATCTTTCGTGACCCGGTCCACGAGCTCCATGGACTGCCGGCGGTGCAGGATTATTTTGCCGGCATGGCGGTCAACCTGCGTGAATGTCGCTTTGTGTTTGATCAGACACTGACGAATGGCGATCAGGCTAGTCTGTGGTGGACCATGCACTACCGCCACCCGCGACTGGCCGGTGGCAAGCCGCTGACGTTGCGCGGCGCTTCGCTGCTTTCGATAGACCCGAACTTGCAGCGGGTTGTGTTGCACGAAGATATCTACGACCTGGGAGCGATGGTCTATGAGCAGATACCGCTTTTGGGGACCGTAGTAAATGTGGTGAAACGCCGGCTGGCAAGTGCGCAGCACCAGGGTTGTGCCCATTCAGATCTGCCGGCTCGCACGGAGGGGGCGGAATGAACCGGCCGCTGCCCACCTCTCCGGCAGGCCGGGATCACCAGCTTGCCGGAAAAAAAATCGCATGGATTACTGGCGCCAGTTCGGGCATCGGCGCTGCGCTTGTACGCAGGCTCGTTGCCGAAGGACACTTTGTCATTGTCAGCGGCCGCAACCGCGACGCACTCCTGAAGCTCCAGCAGCCTTCGCCAAAACTGATAAAGGTGCTCACCTGTGACGTGGGCGACGATGCCGCCATGGTGGAGGCTGGCCGCGCACTCGCGGAGATTACCGACCAGCTCGATCTGGTGATCGCCTGTGCAGGTGTTTGCGAGTATGAAGATGATCTCGAATTGGATGTGAAGCGCTATCGGCGCGTATTTGATGCCAATTTCTTCGGCGTGGTAAATACCCTGCGCCAGGCGCTGCCGCTGCTGGCTAACAGTCGTGCGCCGGTCTTTGTCGCCGTGGGCAGCTTGTCGTCGGTTGTTGGTTTCCCCCGGGCCGAGGCCTATGGCGCCTCCAAGGCTGCACTCAGCTATTTTATGGACTCGGTGCGCGCGGATACGTCCCGTGTGCGTTTGCGTACCGTACTGGTTCGCCCCGGGTTTATCGATACACCGCTTACCAAGAGCAATGATTTCGATATGCCTTTCCTGATGAGCCCGGAGCGCGCGGCCGAGCGTATCCTGCGCGGGCTATCCGGGAATGCTTCGGTCATCGATTTCCCACGTCGCTTGAGCTGGCCGCTGCGAATGCTCGGTGTGCTGCGGCCAGTCTGGTACAAACTTTGCGCGCCGCGCATGACAAGAATTAGAAAGTTGAGGAATACTTGATGCGTATCGCCATCGTCGGAAGCGGGATTTCCGGTCTTACCGCCGCTTATCTGCTGCAGCAGAAACACCAGATCACCTTGTTTGAAGCTGGCGCCAGGCTCGGCGGACATACCGCCACCGTTGACGTTGAAAACGGAAGCGACAGACTGGCGGTGGACACCGGGTTTATCGTGTTCAACGACTGGACCTATCCCAATTTCATCAAGCTGATGGCGCGTCTCGGAGTGGAGTCCCAGCCCACTGATATGGGGTTCAGTGTGTCATCGCCCCAGGACAATTTTGAGTACGCGGGCAATAGTGTGAACTCATTGTTTGCGCAGCGCCGCAATCTCCTGGATGGAGGCCACTGGCGTATGCTCAAGGATATTGTGCGATTCAACCGGGATGCGGTGGCGGACTGGAAGGGCGGAGTACTCGATGAGGAAATGACTCTAGGCAGCTACCTCACCAGCAACCAGTATTCCAGCGAGTTTGCCTATCGGTATCTGGTGCCCATGGGGTCGGCGATCTGGTCTGCGAGCATGGCGCGGATGCTGGATTTCTCCGTGCACTTTTTCATTCGGTTCTTCTACAACCACGGCCTGTTGAACCTGTTCAACCGCCCCCAGTGGCGTGTGATCAAGGGCGGCTCACGCAGCTATATCGGCCCGCTGACGGAGGGGTTTCGCGATCAAATCCGTCTCTCCACCCCGGTTACCGGGATCCGTCGCCAGGAGGAGGGGGTACAGCTAACTTACCGGGATGCCGAGGGTCACGAGTGCACCGATACTTTTGATGAGGTGGTGCTGGCTTGCCATTCGGACCAGGCGCTGAGGATGCTGCAGGACCCGAGTGCAGCCGAGGCGGAGGTCCTTGGGCAGATACCCTATGAAAAGAATTCGGTGGTATTGCACACCGATACCAGCCTGTTGCCGAAGCGCACCAGCGCCTGGGCGAGCTGGAATTACCGTCTACAGGGCGCGCACGATAGCCTGCCCGTGCTCACTTACAACATGAATATCCTGCAGCGCCTCAATAGCCAGCATACCTATTGCGTTACCCTGAATGCAGACAGTGCCATCGACCCGCAGAAGATCCTGCAGCGCTTTGAGTACGACCACCCGCAATTCTCCGCGGAGGGCAACAAGGCACAGGGGCGCTGGGGGGAAGTCAATGGCGTAAGTCGCACCTGGTATTGTGGGGCATACTGGGCCAACGGCTTCCATGAAGACGGGGTGGTAAGCGCAATACGTGTGGCGCGTGGCCTCGGAGTGGAGTTCTAGTGCGCAGCGGCATTTATTCCGGCTGGATTCAGCACCGGCGATTCCAGCCGCGGGCTCACAGTTTCCGCTACCGTGGCTTTATGGTGTATGCGTTTCTGGATGAACTGCCGGAAATCCTTGCACAAACGTCGTTCTGGTCTGGCCGGGGTTGGGCACCGGCACAGTATCGCCGCGAGGATTTTTACGGTAATCCGGATTTGCCCTTGGATCAGGCGGTGCGCGATCGGGTGGAAGAGGAGAGCGGCTGGCGACCGGACGGCCCTATCGCCTTCCTCGCCAACTGGCGCTACTTTGGCTACAACATGAACCCGATCAGTATCTACTACTGCTTCGATCATGCCGGCACAGAAGTACAGGCGCTTCTGCTCGACGTACACAATACCCCGTGGAACGAACGACACGGATACGTTTTATCCTTGGGGGATACCCTGTGCGAAGCGGATACAGGCGGATCCACCACCGGGAAGCGCGGGCGTGTTCACAAGGCCTGCTTCCAGAAGACCCTGCATGTATCGCCGTTCATGCCGCTGGACCAGGTCTATCAATGGCGCAGCACCACCCCCGGGGATCGTCTGACGGTCAGCATTCGCTCGCTAGAGGCCGGCGAATGTGTGTTTGACGCCTGCATGAGCCTGACGCGGGAGGAGATATCCGCGGCGGTGCTGCGCAAAAAGCTGATCCAGTTCCCTCTGTATACCGTAAAAGTCATCAGTGCGATTTACTGGCAGGCACTGAAACTGCTTGTTAAACGTGTGCCGCTGTTTTCCCACCCGGGGAAAAAGGTGGTTCAATCATCAAACCGCTCGCAGAAAAAGCATTCAGAAGACGGAGCAAACAGGATATGAAGTCGGCAGTTCAGATCGCGATGACCGCGTCCCAACCCTCCTCACCAGCTAGCGTCAATGGTCAATCTATGCCGTCACACGCTGCTAATGTACCTGTGCATGAGGGCAGTGCCCCTGAGAGCTGGTTTGACCGACTGGCCCGCAAACTGGTATTGCAGCGAATGGCGGATATCACTGTGGGCACGCTGTATGTCCATGAAGATTCGATATCGGGGCAGGGCGAGGGTGCGCGGGAAAAGGCGGTGTATCAGTTCGGACAGGCGCCGGGGAGCGCGGAGATCGAAGCCCACATTTATGTGCGGGATCTTTCCACCTACACCCAGGTGCTGTTGAGCGGGTCCATCGGTTCCGGCGAGGCGTATATGGACGGCGCCTGGTATTCGCCGGACCTGGTGCAGGTGATCCGTTTGTTTGTCGCCAATATGGCGGTGCTGGAACAGCTGGACTCCCGCTGGAGTTCTGTTTCACGGTTTCTGCTCAAAGGCCTGCACCGCCTGAACGCTAATTCGATAAACGGCTCGCGCAAAAACATCGCCGCCCATTACGATTTGGGTAACGATTTTTTCCAGCTGTTTCTCGACCAGAGCATGCTGTATTCCTCTGCGGTGTTTCCCAGTGCGAACGCAAACCTCGCAGAGGCCTCGCAGTTCAAACTGGCGCGTATCTGCCGCAAGCTGCGCCTGCAACCTTCCGATCACCTGCTGGAAATCGGTACCGGCTGGGGTGGTATGGCGGTATATGCGGCCAAGCACCATGGGTGCCGGGTAACCAGTATCACCATTTCCAAAGAGCAGTATGAACATGCGCAGGCGTGGGTGAAGCGCGAAGGGTTGGAGGACCGTATTACCCTCCTGTTGCGGGATTACCGCGAGCTGGATCCACAAGTCGAGGGCCAGTTCGACAAGTTGGTCTCCATCGAGATGATTGAAGCGGTGGGGCACGAGTACTACCGCGAGTTCTTCTCCCGCTGCAGCCGCCTGCTCAAACCGGATGGCATTATGGTGATGCAGGCGATCACGATTCAGGATCAGCGCTTTGACAGCTACAAAAACAGTGTCGACTTTATCCAGCGCTATATTTTCCCCGGTGGCTGCCTGCCGTCCAATCAGGTGATTGCCAAGCATATTTCCGAGGATACGGATATGCAGATCGTGGGCCTGGATGATATTACCTTCGATTACGCGAAAACCCTGGCGGCCTGGCGGGATGCCTTCTTTGAAAATATCGAAGAAATCCGCAACCAGGGCTTTGATCAGCGATTTATCAATATGTGGGATTTCTACTTCTGCTACTGCGAGGGCGGATTCCTCGAGCGTGCCATCAGCACCGCACAGTTCACCTTCGCCAAACCGCGCTGCCGGCATTTACCTCGGCTGGCTTGATCGGTAGGTAACGATTTCGTGAAAGCGAAAGGTGCTGTAGGGGCGGTCAGTGAAGTGAGTAGCTGCAAAGCCGGTGGGTCTCCACCACCGGTGTTTCACTTGCTGATCGCCGGATTTACCTTTGAATTCATCTGGTTGTTGTGTGTGGTAAATCCCGGGAATACCGTGGTTGTTGGTGTTACCGCTGCTAATGTTGCGCTGCATTTTTTCCTCTTCTGTGGTTTGCCCCTTGAACGCGATGGACAAAAGTGCGGCAAGGTTTACCTTGGGCCGCTTCTTCGATACTGTGCCTGGATCGGGGTGATCGCGATAACGGGTATTTGCATGGATTCGCTGCTATTCAGGGCTGGTTTGTTTTTGCCAGCGCCTGCAAGTGGGCAGTTCGCTCTGGTGCCGCTCTGGTTGGCTTGCCTGTGGGTGAACTTTGCGCTCGCGCTTCGTTTCGCATTTGTTTTTCTGCAGAGAAACCTCATCATTGCTGCCTTGTTTGGTGGCGTTGGCGGCCCACTCAGCTATTTGTTCGGCGCCGCCATTGGCGGTTTGGTGACACTATCGGAACCGCTGTGGGTGACCTTGCTGCTGTTGTCGTTGCTGTGGGCGATATTCCTTGCCGGCGCCATGAAGCTGGCGCGGCACTCAAGCTTCAGGTACTGAACATGATGTCCTTGATCGCGGCGGCAGCGATTTCTGCCTCCAGTTGTTCGGCGCCGGATGAGGTTGTAACCACGGCGGTGGTCGCAGGGGTGGCGCAAAGTGCGCACTCCGCCAGCGAGAGCGGCGGGGAGCTTCGCTATTGCGAATACTTCATGGTCGATGGCCGCGGAAATGTTCGGGTACTTTATTACGATCCTCAGGGGCAAAAAATTGCCGAAAAGCACTTGTCATTGCCGCAAGATACTTCGTCGCATTCGATTGCAGGAGAGGCGCGCCCTGAAGTCATTCAGGAGGATTTTCGCCACGGTGAGATCCGCGAGGTAATTCGAGAGGGCGATAATTGGCGAATCCGTTACCGCAGGAATGCGCAGGCCCGCTGGCAGGATTCTGTGCTGCCCGATGCCAATGTCGATGTGGTTGATGCGGGTTTCGACCCGTTCGTGCGGGAGCACTGGGGGCCTCTCACGTCCGGCGAGACGGTGGAGTTCGATTTTGTTTCGCCAGTGCATGGCCAGTCTGTCCGCCTGCGCGCTCGAGCGGTTGCCTGCAATAGCAGCGTGACGGCCTCGGATCATGTTTGTCTGGAAATCGATCTTGCCCAACCCTGGTTGCGCTGGCTCGCCGGTGACCTTTTCGTTACTTATTCCTCGCGAGATCGACGTCTTCTCTATTTTCGAGGGGTCGTCAACCTGCATGATGAGCGAGGGAAGGTCCAGAAGCTTTCTATCCGCTATTTCTACCGTTAGCCGTTCCGCTTGCATGGTGCGAGTGGTCGAGCATGAGACGTGTATGTCCCATAACCCTTTCGTCCGGGGCCTAATTCCGGATCAGTAGTCACCGTTCCGTCCTGGCGCGATTAAATCTCTCCAATTGCTGGCACACCGTCACAATGTCGTCTAAACCTACAGAAGAAACAGGCGACAAGTGGGGCGAGAAGTGCCAATGAAGCTCAATATCTTGGCCGCTGTGGGCCTGAGCGCAGCAACTCTTTTTGGGTGTGCCTACCAACAGGAGCAGGTACCCGGAGCCGGCAACATTGTGATCGACAGCCAGGGTGTCAACATGCGCCAGTATCAGCTGGATCTGGCGGACTGCAGGGGCCTGTCCACGGCTGCACGCAATGACGCCGGACGACGTGGTGTAACCAGGGCCGTTGGCGGGGCGCTTCTGGGTGGCGCCCTGGGGGCAATCATCGGCGATACCAGCAGTGCCGCGGCGGCAGGTGCCGGTGCCGGTGCGCTACTCGGCGGGGTCAGTGGTGTCGGCAGCTCGAATGTGGAGGCGAATTACATCACCCGCAATTGCCTGCGGGGTCGCGGCTATCGCGTATTGAACTAGGTACGCACCGGATTTACTCCAAGTACTATTCGGCAACTCACAGGACTTGGCTTGGCCGGAGTAACCCTCCGGCCTTTTTTTGTGCGACTAAAAAACGAGCTTGGTAACCGGGTTGTCATGAAAAATTCACTTTTCTGGCGGCCATGAAAAAAAATATGCCTTTAGAATTCCCGGATCATTTACGGGGGTGCACATGCGGTTATTTTTCAATCTGACACTTACCTTGTTGTTGCTCTGCATTAGCGGAATCTCCGCGGCAGGGACTTCTGACAATGTCCACAGAGAACTCAAAGAAAAGGTTTCGCATATTATTGAGCGCATGTCGGTCGAGTTATCACCAGCGCAGCGAATCGCCCTGACTGCGGAATCTGCTGCAGAATTTCTTTCCCGCGATGAGCGGGATTACCTGGCCACCAGCTTTGCCCGCTTTGAGGTGGATCGCCCGGCCACAATTTATGTTGCGTTCGATGCGTCCTATGGCGAGACACCGTTCTGGCTGACAGACCTGCGGTTTACCCGCAGGGCGGAGCTCGATTTTGTAGTGGATGAGGAGGATCCTTATCACGTCTGGTCAAAACCGGTGGGCGCCGGGCAGGTGAATCTGGGCGTACCGAGCCTTTCCGGAGAGTTGAAGCCGTATCTGGTATTTGCCGGTGCGGCTGAAGGAGAAATGCCGGTAAATATTACACCGCTGATTACAGGCGTGGATGTACAAGTCGCCAAGGTTGGCGGGCTGCCGTTTATTGACGACAACGATTATTTCAACACTTTGCCGAAATCACTGGCCGGTCTGCCTGTGTTGCGGAGTTTTGAAAGCTGGGAGCTGGTGTCGCGCTTTGTGGGGTATTTCCGCGAAACCCGCTATCCGTCATCGGCTCGCCCCGACCACCTGCAATTGACCTGGCAGGGTGACCCCGCGACCTCCGCCACGGTGCAGTGGCGCACCGATAACAGCGTGAGTGAAAGCCTGTTGTGGATGGCCCCGAAATCCCAATTCCTGGCTCGTGGAGCCAGTGCTTTGCGGCGTAAAGTGGCAACGTATACCGAACTGCACAGCCTGCAGGTGGTAAATGACCCGGTTGTTCGCCTGCATCGGGTTGCGCTTGATGGCTTGCAGCCGGCTACGGATTATCTCTATGCCGTCAGCACCGATATGGGCAGAAGCTGGACGGCACCGCGGGAATTTCGCACTGCGGCAAACGCTCCCGTCGAGCCGTTTTCATTTGTCTACCTGGGGGATCCGCAGAATGGACTGGATCGCTGGGGCCAGCTGATCCGCCAGGCAGATTTCGAATTCCCGCACGCGCGTTTTTACATGATTGCTGGCGACCTGATCGACCACGGCCAGGAGCAGGATAATTGGGATCAATTCTTCCATGAGGGCAGCTCTGTATTCGACCGCTCCATGGTGGTGCCAGCCCTTGGCAACCACGATAGCCACGGAGGACATCCCGCGCTCTACCTCAAGCAGTTTGCACTGCCGGGTAACGGCAGTGACAAACTGGATCCGGGCCGCACCTACCACGTAACCTATCAGGACCTACTGGTTGTGGTGATGGATTCCAATTACCACCTGGTGGAACCGGAGCTGCAGGCCGAGTGGCTGGACCGGGTGTTAGGGGAGAGTGACGCCCGTTGGAAAGTGGTCATCTACCATCACCCGTTTTATGCCTCGCGCGATGGCAGGGACAATCAACCCCTGCGGGATGCGTGGGGGGCGATCTTCGACAAGCACCATGTGGATATCGCCTTTCAGGGCCATGATCATGCCTATATGCGCACCGTTCCCATGCGTGGCAATGAGCCGGTTGCGGCGGGCGAGCAGGGGACTATTTACCTGGTGGCGGTTTCCGGTACCAAAATGTACGAGCAGCAGCTGCCGGAGTTTGCCGCATTCGGTGCGGTGAATACCCGTACCTATCAGGTTATTGATGTGGACCCGATATCGGGCTCTCTCGAGTATCGCGCGATCGACGATCGCGGTGATGTGATTGACCGGTTTTCGCTAACCAAACCCGCAGGTGTGTCGGCGCGGCGATAACCCGCTGAAGCGTTTTGTTTGAGCAATAAAAAAGCCCGGGATGCCCGGGCTTTTTTATTTTCAGGGGTTGTTACTGCCCCAGGGTAAACAGCTGCGTATTACCGCCTGTTGCCACGGTGTTGACCGTCTTGGTCTTCTCGTTGGCAAAGCGGAACAGGTAGTGTGGGCCGCCCGCTTTGGGGCCGGTACCGGAGAGGCCCATGCCGCCGAAGGGGTTCACACCGACCACTGCACCCACCATGTCGCGGTTGATGTAGCAGTTGCCCGCGTCAATGCGCTTGAAGATAGCGCCGGCGCGGCCTTCGATGCGGGAGTGCAGACCGAAGGTCAGGCCGTAGCCGGTGGCGTTGATGCGACGGATCACATCTTCCAGCTCCTCGGCCTTGAAGCGCACTACATGCAGGAAAGGACCGAAGACTTCGCGCTTGAGCAGATTGATGTCCTTGATCTCCACCACCTGCGGACCGAAGAAGGTGCCGCTCTGCGGGCGCTTGCTTTCGTCAAACGCAAACAGGGTTTTGCCTTCCACATTCATCAGTTCGCGGTGTCTTTCCAGCATGCCGAGGGCTTTCTCGTCAATCACTGGGCCGATATCGGTTTCCAGTTTGGACGGGTCGCCCAGCACCAGCTCTTCACACGCGCCTTTCAGCATGGTCAGCAGGTTGTCGGCGATCACGTCCTGCACACACAGGATGCGCAGGGCGGAACAGCGCTGGCCGGCACTCAGGAAGGCGGAGTTGATCACGTCATCCACGACCTGCTCGGGCAGCGCGGTGGAGTCTACGATCATCACGTTCTGGCCGCCGGTTTCCGCGATCAGCGGCACGATGGGGCCGTCTTTGGCCGCCAGCTGCATGTTGATGTGCTTGGCGGTTTCGGTGGAACCGGTAAAGGCCACACCGGCAACGCGTGGGTGATCCAGCAGCGGTTTGCCGATGGCGGCGCCGGTACCGGTGATCAGGTGCAGAACCTTCTGCGGGATGCCGGCTTCGTGCATCAGCTGTACGGCGCGGGCCGCGATCAGCGGGGTCTGTTCCGCGGGCTTCGCCAGCACCGCGTTACCCGCGGCCAGTGCCGCAACCACCTGGCCAGTGAAAATGGCCAGCGGGAAGTTCCACGGGCTGATACACACGAACACACCGCGTCCGCACAGGCTCAGTTCGTTGCTCTCGCCGGTAGGTCCGGGCAATACGGTGGGCTTGCTGAAGTGCTGGCGCGCGCCGTTGGCGTAGTAGCGGCAGAAATCCACCGCCTCGCGCACTTCGCTGATACCGTCGTTCAGGGTGCGGCCGGCTTCGCGACAGATCAGCGCCACCAGTTCATCGATATGCTGCTCGTACAGATCGGCAACCTTGTCGAGGATCTTTGCACGGGCTTCACCGCCGATACGGTTCCATGCGCGCTGGTGTTCGGAGGCGGACGCAAAGGCCTGGTCGATCAGCGCGGCATCGGTGTTGGCGGTGTGGCCAACAACTTCACCGGTCGCGGGGTTGACTACCGCCAGATCGGCTTTGCCGGCAATGCCGTCGACGATGGGGCCACCGGTCCAGGTCTTGCCTGCAGACGCTTCCACCGCCTGCTTCAGCGGAGCAAACGCGATTGGGTCGGTCAGCTCGAAGCCGTGGGAGTTTTTCCGCGGCAGCGCTTCGTGGCCGATATAGATATCGCCCGGCACCGGAATTTCCGGGTGACGGTAGGGATTGCAGGCTTCGCTCAGTTTCAGGGTGTCCTGCACCAGTACGTTGACCGGGGTGTTCTCGTCCATAAAACGGTTGACGAAGGAACTGTTGGCCCCGTTTTCCAGCAGGCGGCGCACCAGGTAGGGCAGCAGGTCGCGGTGTGCGCCCACCGGCGCGTAAACGCGCACCGGCACGCGCTTGCCGTGTACCGCTTCGATCTGGTCGTACAGCAGGTGGCCCATGCCGTGCAGGCGCTGGAATTCGAAGTCGCTGCGGTTGCCGGCCATTTCCAGGATCAGGCCCACGGTGTAGGCGTTGTGGGTGGCGAACTGCGGGTAGATCGCATCGTTGGCATCCAGCAGTTTGCGTGCACAGACCTGGTAGGAGAGGTCGGTGTGGCATTTGCGGGTGTATACCGGGTAATCGCTCAGGCCCATCTGCTGGGCGTGTTTGATCTCGCTGTCCCAGTAAGCACCTTTTACCAGGCGCACCATCAGCTTGCGGCCGCTGTCGCGACCCAGCGCGATCAGCCAGTCCGCCACGTGGGGGGCGCGCTTCTGGTAGGCCTGCAGTACAAAGCCGAGGCCCTGCCAGTCTTTCAGGTCCGGATCGCGGGCCAGGGCTTCAAAAATATCCAGGGAGATATCCAGGCGGTCCGCTTCCTCGGCGTCGATGTTGAGGCCCATCTGGTACTTGGCGGCGGCGGCGCACAGCGCTTTCACCTGCGGCAGCAGCTCATTCATCACGCGTTCGCGCTGCAGTTCGCTGTAACGGGGGTGCAGGGCGGATAGCTTGATGGAAATACCGTTGGCTTCCACCACATCGCGCTTGGTGTTATCGGCACCGATAGCTTCGATCGCCATCATGTAGGAGTCGAAGTAGCGGTTGGCGTCGGCCATGGTGCGGGCGCCTTCGCCCAGCATGTCAAAGGAGAAACGGGTACCTGGCTTGTTCTCCGCCGGACCGCGCTTCAGGGCTTCCTTGATGGTGCGACCGAGCACGTACTGGCCACCCATGATCTTCATGGCCTGCATCATGGAAGTGCGGACCATAGGCTCGCCCATGCGACTGACGAGTCTCTTCATCCAGGTGGACGGCTTTTCGGTAATATCCGGATCCAGTTCGACGATGCTGCCGGTGAGCATCAGGCCCCAGGTGGAGGCATTCACAAACAGGGAGTCAGACTGGCCGCGGTGGCTGGACCAGTCACCGGAGTGAACCTTTTCCGCGATCAGCTTGTCTGCAGTATCAGCATCCGGTACCCGCAACAGGGATTCCGCCAGACACATCAGCGCCACACCTTCCTTATTGGAGAGGCCAAATTGCTGCAGGAAGGCGTCCAGCGTGCCGCGCTTGCTGCGCTGCTCGCGGGATTTCACCACCAGCTGGCTGGCGGTGGCGAGGATCTTCTCGCGCAGGGCTTCGCCCGGGCGCGGGGCGGCCAGCAGTTCGCTGACGCACTGGTTTTCGTCGGCATGCAGGTATTCACGGGCCTTCTGGCGCGCGTTCTTCAGATCCCCGGCGAAGTGAGTTGGCATAGATTTTCCCTCTAAACTCCCTGATACAAATTGGGTGCAGGATAAAAACCCGGATTATGTGGTAAGTCTCCCAGAATTAATCGCCATTTTAGAAAAGAGTGTGGTTAAATATAGGGCGTATTAGCTTGATCACCAGTAGGGTATTTTGTCATGTCTCGGAAATTGGAAGATCTGGATCGTATTGACCGTCAGATTCTGCGGATTCTGCAGCGTGCAGGCCGCCTTCCCAATGTGGAGCTGGCCCGTCGCGTCAATTTGAGCCCCACACCCTGCCTCGAGCGGGTGAAGCGGCTCGAGCGCGAGGGCTTCATCAAGGACTATGTGGCGCTGCTCGATCCGCTGAAGGTACATGCGGGCCTGGTGGTCTACATCCAGGTATCCCTGACGGATACCGCAACGGAAGCGCTGGAAGCCTTCAATAAACATGTGTCCGGCCTCGACGAGGTTCAGGAGTGCCATATGGTGGCCGGTGGTTTCGACTACCTGGTAAAAATTCGCATCAAGGATATGCTCGGATACCGCCAATTCCTCGGCGAAAAGCTGGCTTCCGTTCCCGGCGTACGGGAAACCCACACTTATGTGGTTATAGAGGAAGTGAAAACCGATACTTCGGTTGCGGTTCCCGATCCGGAGCCCAAAAGCGGCAAGCGCTGATTGGCTGGCGTCCGGTAAAGATGGCAGGTGCTTGGCGCCTGCCATCTTTGTTTATAGCGATATAGATTTTTCGTCGAATAAAAAAAACCGTATGACTCATCGGTTCTGTCAGTCGGTGTCAATAAAATGACTGAGCAATCAGCTTCCGTGAAGCAGGGCAATCGACGTGCGACGCTACTGGCGTTGGCGGCAGTGCTCTGCTGGTCCACCGTGGCCAGTGCCTTCAAATTGTCGCTGCAATATCTCTCACCCCTGCAGTTGGTGTCCATCGCCTCGGTGGTTTCCGCTTTATTCATGTTTGGTGCAATCTGTTGGCAGCGACGGCTGCCCGAGCTAAGCACCAGCTGGCGAGCCAATTACAAGTGGTATCTCGCTCTCGGGTTTTGCAATCCGTTCCTCTATTACCTGATCCTGTTTAATGCCTACGCGCTGTTGCCGGCGCAGCAGGCGCAGCCGCTGAACTACACCTGGGGTGTGGTGTTGGCACTGTTGTCCGTCCCGTTACTGAAGCAGAAATTGCGCCGCCAGGATCTGCTGGCGGGGCTTGTGTGTTACACCGGTGTACTGGTGATCGCGACCCGGGGCGATGTCTTTGCGCTGCAATTTGATCAACCATTTGGCGTTGCGCTGGCGCTATTCAGTACGGTGATCTGGTCCTGCTATTGGCTGTTGAATACCCGTATCGGCGGCAATGCCGCGGTGAATCTGTTGCTGACATTCTGCTGCGGCCTGCCGTGGTTGATGCTGGCGATCTGGTGGCAAGGCGGTTGGCAGTGGCCGCCGCTGGCGGGCTGGCTGGGTGCCATTTATGTCGGCCTGTTCGAAATGGGCATCGCGTTTCTGCTGTGGCAGGGCGCGCTGATGAGTTGCGACAATACTGCGCGCATCAGCAACTTTATCTATCTGTCGCCGCCGCTCTCGCTGGTGCTGATTGCGCTGTTGGTGGGTGAAAAAATTCACATCGCCACGGTCGCTGGCCTCGGGCTGATCCTCCTGGGCGTAGCTATCCAGCAGGGGGCATTGCGGCGTCTTCTTCTGCGGTGAAGAGCGTTACGAAAAATTAGCATTGATACAACTATAAACCGACACAACAATAACCAGGCTGTGTAGCGTCAAAGGCTGCGCGGTGCGCGAAAATGAGTGAGAAAACGTCATGAATTTTGCATTGACCGATGAACAACAGATGATCCAAGAGGCCGCGCGCCAGTTTGCCGATAGCGAGCTGAAACCCATCGCTGCCGACCTGGACAAGACCGGCAATCGCCCGCTGTTTCTGGAGAAGCTGAAGCAGCTGGCGGAACTCGGATTTATGGGAATCAATATCGACCCGGAGTTCGGTGGCACCGGTGCCGGTACCATCGCCTTCAGTCTCGCTATTACTGAAATAGCGCGCGGCTGCGCCTCTACCGCCACCACCACTTCGGTAACCAATATGGTGGCGGAGGTAATCCAGGCGATGGGAACCGACGCGCAGAAAAATTACTTCCTGCCAAAAATCTGCAGCGGCGAATACGCCGCGGGTTCCTTCTGCCTGACAGAACCGAGCTCCGGCTCCGACGCGGCCGCCATGCGCACCCGTGCCGTGAAAGATGGCGACGAATACGTGCTGAACGGTAGCAAGCTGTTTATCAGCAGTGCCGAGTTTGCCGGTGTATTTGTGGTGTGGGCGGTGACCGATGCATCCGCAGCAAAAGGCAAGGGTATATCCTGCTTCCTGGTGGAAGCCGGCACTCCCGGGCTGGTAATCGGCAAGGCCGAAGAAAAAATGGGGCAGAAGGCTTCGGTTACCAACGAAGTGGCCTTCGAGGATTGCCGTATTCCCGCCACCAATATGCTCGGGGATGAGAATCGCGGTTTCCGCATTGCCGCTGGCGAGCTGGCGGGCGGGCGCATTGGCATCGGTTCACTGGCGCTGGGTATCGGTCTGGAAGCGCTGGACTGTGCGCGCAGCTATCTGCAGGAACGCCAGCAGTTTGGCAAGCCACTGGCGCAATTCCAGGGCCTGCAGTGGCAGCTCGCGGATAAGTACACTGAGATGGAAGCGGCGCGTCTGCTGTTGCTGCAGGCCGCGTGGCAGAAAGACGCCGGCCAGCCGTTTGGCCCCGCCGCGTCCATGGCCAAGCTCTACGCCTCAGAGAAAGCCAACGAAGCCTGCTATGTGGCGCTGCAGATGCACGGCGGTGTTGGCTATACCAAGGAGTTTCCGCTGGAGCGGATGGCGCGGGATGTGCGTATCACCACCATCTACGAAGGTACCAGCGAGATTCAGCGCCTGATTATCGCGCGCCATCTGTTGGAAGGGGTGCGCTGAGGCAGGGACAGGCTGCGACAAGCTGTCGTTGTCGCAGCCTGTTAATCTTCCGCGGAGATCTCCGAGTATTCGATTTCACAGATGTAGTAGGTGACCCACCTCTCCATCTGCTGGATTTCCACTTCGTCGTCGAGCCGTTTGCCGAGCAGGGCGCGGGCGACAGGTGAGTCCATGGAAATCAGGCCTTCCTTTACATTGAATTCGTCGGGTCCGACGATGCGGTACTTTACTTCCTTGCCGCTTTCGTCTTCCAGGGTCACCCAGGCGCCAAAAAAAATCTTGTCGCGTTCCTCGGGAACCCGATCCACCACAGTAATTTCTTCCAGACGCTTGGTGAGAAAGCGCACTCTGCTGTCGATTTCCCGCAGTCTTTTTTTGCCGTAGATGTAGTCGGCGTTCTCGCTGCGATCGCCGAGCTTAGCGGCGTCGCTCACTGCCTGCGTGACCCGGGGACGTTCGACCTCCCAGAGTTGTTTGACTTCCGCACGCATGCGGCGCGCGCCTTCCGGAGTGATGTAGCGGGAACCCCGAGGGCGGGGCGGTCTCCAGCGTCCCATTCAAAATTTCCTTGTATAAACGATGGCCGGTGCCGAGCGACTGGGGCAATCAGCGGGACGGCATCATATATGGAAAGTAGTTGACCAGAAACCTGGCGCATCGCCTCCGCATCAACATATGGGAGGAGGCAAGGGGCCGATGTCCGATCCGGACGGTCGCCTGCGCATTAAGTTGCAAAATTGCCTTGCTAGTCACTGGGCAAGCACCCAGAATTTTACCCCCAAGCGGCGGCAACTGGAGTGGGCCATGCGGATACTGGTGGTGGAGGATAATGTCGATATTCTCGCCAATGTACTGGATTACCTGGAACTGCAGGGTTTCAGTGTCGATTGCGCGCAGGATGGCCTCAGTGGACTACATCTCGCCGCAACGCATCACTACGACCTGATTGTGCTCGATATCATGCTCCCGGGGCTCGACGGCTACCAGTTTTGCCAGCGGCTGCGGGAAGATGCGCGCAGGGATACGCCGATTCTCATGCTGACCGCCCGGGATGCATTGGAAGACCGGTTGAAAGGACTGCGGGCAGGGGCCGACGATTATCTGATCAAGCCCTTTTCCCTGGCCGAGCTGGTGGCCAGGATCGAGGCGATAACACGGCGCAGTAAGGGCGTCGGTATGACTGAACTGCGCGTAGCCGATCTGGTATTCGATCAGTCGACACACCTTGCAACCCGGGCCGGGCAGCCACTGAAACTGAACCCCATGGGGGTCAAACTGCTGGTACTGCTCATGCGCAAAAGCCCGGCGGTGGTCAAGCGCGAAGTGATGGAAATGGAAATCTGGGGTGAGGATATCCCCGATCGCGACAGTTTGCGCAGCCACATCCATCAGCTGCGTCAGGTCGTCGATAAACCCTTTGCCAAACCGCTGATTCATACGGTGCATGGTGTCGGCTATCGTCTGGCGGAGACGGAATCTTGAAAACACGTCAGCCGCTTAAGCAGCGAATTGTATTGGCGTTTGTGCTGATGACGTTATTGACCAGTGGGGCCTTCTCATTCGGGATTGTTGAAATTGTCCACCATGTCGAAGAGCGCCTGGTATCCACGGGGATGCGTTCGAATCTCGAGGTGGCCATGGATGCACTCGGCACCGGCCGGGCGGTTCAATTGGACAAGAGCGAGAAGCTGTACACTACTGCCGCGTACCAGTTTTACCCTCCGCCCGCGTTCCTTTCCCTGAAACCGGGATTTTCTGAAGTTGTCTCAGGGGAGCACGCCTACTACGTATTCAAATTACAGCGCGATGAGGATGTTTACATCCTAGTACAGGATCAGCAGGAATTTGAGGCTCGCGAGCAGTTGATCTATCAGGCGGTGCTGGCCTGTTTTCTTGCCAGCTTACTGATGGCCTGGGTATTGGGGTCGCTACTGGCAAATCGAGTGCTAAAGCCAGTTGCCCAGCTCGCCGATGATGTTCGCTCCGGTGCGCGATTCAAAGGCCGTGAGCTGCTTGCGAAAAACTATGCGGAGGACGAGGTGGGGAGGTTGGCGGAGGTATTCGATAAGACCTTCGAGCAACTGAGGCAGTCGCTGGAACGGGAGAAACTCTTTACCAGCGATGTGAGCCACGAGCTGCGCACACCGCTGATGGTTATTGGCACCTCCTGCGAACTGCTATCCCATTCTGCCGGACTCTCAGAGAAGCAGATCAAACAGGTCGACCGCATCCACCGTGCCAGTGCGGAAATGCTGGAGTTGGTGGAAACCCTTTTGCTGCTAGCGCGGGAAAAAGGGGCAATGACCGAAGGGGCAAAATTCGTGTCCCTGAATGAGGTGGCTACGGAACAGGGTAAAATCTGGGGTGCGCAATTTGCGGCCCGTGGTATCGATTATCGCTGTACCCTTGAGGAACCGGATAACAACCAGTATCAGGCCATTTTTCTGCGGACCGTGATGTCCAATCTGTTGCGCAATGCCCTCCACTATACGGATGAGGGAACGGTGGATTTGCAATTGTTCAATGGCGGGTTCCGGGTAGAGGATACCGGGCCGGGTATTGCGCCAGAGCAGCAACCCCGCCTGTTCGAGCCATTCCAGCGCGGCGCTCATGCCAGGGGCGAGGGGCTTGGTCTCGGCCTTTCCCTGGTCAAGCGCATCTGTGAATATCAGGGTTGGAGTGTCAGTGTCCATCAGTTACAGCCCCGGGGTTGTGTGTTCTGTGTAAACCTGCGGGCTGACTAGCTGTTAAGGGGTGTGATTACACGCTATTTCCTTGTTTTCGCCCCATTTTTGACAAAATTTTGACATCACGTTAACGCGCTATTGACCTTCTCAAGCCTAGTCTGCCGGTGAGTCCACTCGCCAATGGCAAGGTTAGAGATGTCCGTGCTGAAACAACGTCAATATCCCGCATTTCTGGTAATCGTCGCAGTGTCGGTTTGGGTGACGATTACCGGCAATTATTCTTTTTTTTCTAATTTGCTCGATGTATACCCTGTCTCCTGGATGAACATAGGGTTCATCGGGTCTCTGTCAGTACTACTTGTTGCGGTGACCAACATCCTGGTGTCGCCGTTTGCCGTCGGGCGCATGTTCAAACCGGTGCTGGTATTGGTGCTGCTGATTTCGGCGGCGTCCGCGTACTTTATGGATGCTTATAACGTCATTGTCAGCAGTGAAGTGCTCGAAAGTGCACTGCAAACCGATGCATCCGAATCCCTGGGCTTGCTAAATACCCGCCTGTTTATGTATCTGCTATTGGCGGGTGTACTGCCCGGTTTAATGGTTTGGGTTTTGCCAATCAAGCATCAGGGCGTATTCCGGAGTTTGCTATCCCGTGGAAAGCTGATGGCTATTTCCTCGGTCGCCATCGTCGCTATGCTATTGCTATTCAATAGCAGCTATGCCTCCTTCTTTCGCGAGCATAAATCCGTTCGTTTCTATACCAATCCGGAAACACCGATTTATACCGCGATTAAATACGCCAAGCAGAAACTGGATGTCGCTGAGCATGTTGCCTACCAAAAAATTGGCCTCGATGCCAAACAGCAGCCGGTGGAGGGCAAAAGACGGCTGATTGTGCTGGTGGTGGGCGAAACCGCGCGCTGGGATCATTTCTCGCTGAACGGGTATGGGAAAGCCACGAATCCGACTCTGGCACAGCGCGATGTGGTTAGTTTTGACCATGTCTCCTCCTGCGGCACGGCCACGGCGGTGTCGGTGCCCTGTATGTTCTCGATTCTGGATAGGGATCACTACAGCGAGAGGGTAGCCAAGGCCAGCGACAATGTGCTGGATATTGCCCAGCGTGCAGGAGTTACTGTTGCGTGGATGGACAACAATTCAGACTCCAAAGGCGTGGCGCTGAGAGTTCCCTACACCAGTTACCGCAATCCGGAAATCAATCGGCAATGTGACGACGAGTGTCGGGATATCGGCATGCTCGACGGCGTCCAGAAGCTGGTTTCCAGCACCCCGTCTGGCGACATCCTGGTGGTCCTGCACCAGATGGGCAGCCACGGCCCGGAATATGCCAAACGCTACCCGAAATCCTTCGAGAAATTTAAGCCGAGCTGTTCCAGCAACTTGCTGGAAGAGTGTAGCCAGGAGGAAATTGACAACGCGTACGACAACTCGATCCTGTATACGGATTTCTTCCTGGGGCAGGTAATTGATTACTTGCGGTCGGTATCCACCGATTTTTCTCCGGCGATGTTATATATCAGCGACCACGGGGAATCCCTGGGTGAGAAAGGCATTTTCCTGCATGGATTTCCCTATGCGCTGGCTCCGGAGTCGCAAAAGCATGTGCCGATGATTTTCTGGTCTGGCCGGGAGTTTGCACAGGTACAACACAAGCTGGAAGAGCCGGACTTTAGTCATAGGGAGTTTAGTCAGGACAATCTGTTCCACACGCTGCTGGGACTTTTGGATGTGAAGACCAGTGTTTATCAGCGAGCCATGGATATTTTTTCTTCATGAACCATCGCAGTCTGCTTGTACAGCTCGCCGTGGGAATTTCCCTGCTGGGTATAACGCTTCTGCTGTGTGAGCAGACCAGGATCGATTTGTGGGTTCAGGACAAGTTCTATATTTCCGGTACTGCGAGCTGGATTATCGATAAGCATGACCAACTGCTGCGGATACTGTTCTATACAGGCCCCAAAGCTGTGTTGAAGGTAGTGCTCGGGCTGGCTCTGGCGGCAGCGATTTTTTCCAGGAAAATCCACTGGGCGCAAAGCCATAAAGAAGGAATATTGATCGTTTTACTTTCCACGGTGCTGACGGTGGCCCTGGTCGGCCTTTTGAAAGGGGCGACGGATGTTCCTTGTCCCAGTCAATTAACTCTTTTTGATGGAAGCTATCCTTACAGTACTTTCTGGTTGCATACCCTGTCTCCTGAGCAAGCGGCACGGGCTCGCTGCTTTCCCGCGGGGCATGCGAGCGGTGGATTTGCATTGCTTTCCCTTGCGTTCCTGTTCCGGAGCCGGATGAACCGGTTCATCGGTTTTGCTGTGGGAATGGGGCTGGGATGGACCCTGGGTGTATACAAAATGGCCATCGGCGACCATTTTTTGAGTCACACCCTGGTGACAATGTGCCTGGCATGGATTGTATCGGTACTGGTCGCCATGGCTGTTTTTCGCCTGTGCGGCCGGTTTCCGGCTGGAACTGTTGCAAGTACTCTGTAATCTCCCTGAGCGATCCTCGCCTTTTCGTTGACAAATTTTTGACAGTTGGACTGTTAGATTCCTGGCAGTGAAGTCAATTTGTTAACGGCGAAGTTCCATCTATGTATCGTTACAGGGCCCTTACGGTTGTAGCCAGATTCATCATTTGTACCCTTATGGTGCTAATGGCATCCCGGTTGTATCTCTGCATAATCTATTTCGACCGGATCGGGTCATTAGCGGACGTCGTTAGCATTTTTCTCAAAGGCGTCCGTGTAGACCTGGTTTTGATTGGGTATCTATATACCGTGCCACTGCTAATGGGTATCTGGATTTCCGATGGAAAACCCTCCAGGTTTTTCAGCCCGATATTGATGACCTGGCTGGTGCTGGCACTGGTCCTGGTGGTCTATATGGAAGTGGTCACACCGGAATTTATTCTGGAGTATGACACCCGCCCCAATCGCCTGTTTATTGATTACCTTATCTATCCCCAAGAAGTCTTCAGTATGTTATGGCAGGGATACAAACTTGCGATTTTGTGCGCGGTTTGTGGCATTGCCCTGGCATATTTCCTTGGAAAAAAACTGCTGTCAGGCGGCCTGCTGTCTGCCAATACTGGCGCGACCGGAACAAAGCTCGGCTTCACGATCTTGATGCTCCTGGTCTGTGTACTCGTGACCAGATCCAGCCTCCAGCACCGTCCGTTTAATCCATCGATGGTATATTTCAGCAACGACAACCTGGTGAATTCATTGGTACTGAATTCAGGCTATTCCGTGTTGTACGCCGCCCACAACACGTCTTCGGAGGCGCAGGCGTCGGACCTGTATGGCCGGATGCGCGATGAGGAGGTGATCGCCAGTGTAAGAGACGGCGCGGATCAATCGGGGGTGCCTTTTGAGTCCGATGAAATCCCCACCTTGCGCACACATCGGGCGTCGTATCAGGGCAGGGCGAAAAATATTGTCATCCTGCTGCAGGAAAGCCTCGGTGCGCGCTACGTTGGCAGCCTGGGTGGTGAAAATCTGACCCCGAATCTGGATGCGCTGATGGAGAAAGGATGGCGGTTCAGCAACGCCTACGCGACCGGAACCCGCTCCGTACGTGGCATCGAGGCGGTCTTTACCGGGTTTTCCCCGGGGCCGTCGCGCTCCGTGGTAAAACTCGATAAAAGTCAGTCCGATTTTTTTACCCTCGCATCCTTCCTGGAGAAGCATGACTACTTTACGCAGTTTATTTACGGCGGAGAAAGTCATTTTGACAATATGAAGAGCTTTTTTCTCGGGAATGGGGTGGAGGATATTGAGGATCTGACCAAGTTTGCGAATCCCAAGTTTGTGGGCTCCTGGGGGGCATCTGACCAGGATCTGTACGAGGAGGCCCACAAGCAGTTTCTGGCGCTGAGCAAACGTTCGCAGCCTTTTTTCAGCCTGGTTTTTTCTACCTCCAACCACAGCCCCTGGGAATTTCCGGATAGCTGCCCGGCGAGTTATACCGGTGACCGGGCGAGTCGTGAAAATGCCGTGCGTTACGCCGACTGTGCGCTAGGTGAGTTTATCCGCAAGGCTGAGAAATCCGACTACTGGAAAGACACGGTATTCCTGATCATTGCCGATCACGATTCCCGCGTGACCGGTTCAAATCTGGTACCCATCGATCGCTTCCGGATTCCCGCGCTTATCCTGGGTGGCGGTATTCCGGCGAAATCCGATAGTCGTCTGGTTTCGCAGATCGATTTTCCGACCACACTGTTGTCACTTGCCGGGGTCAGCGGGAAACATCCGCTGATTGGGTTTGACCTGACCAAGGAGGTCGCCGTAGACAAGCAGAGGGCGATGCTGCAATACGGTGATAATTTTTCGTGGCTGGGTGTGGATCATGCGGTCATTTTGCGACCGCAACTCCCACCCAAGGTCTACACCCATGACGGCAGCCATCTGCTGCGCGAATTGGAGGCCGGGGGCTATACCGACGAAATAGCACATGTCCGCGGAAATGCCCTGTGGAGCAATCTCGCCTACACCAAAGGGCTGTACCGCTTGCCGTATTAGTGGGCCGAATGGTGTTGCAGGCGGTGCTTTACCTGAGCTTTACGGCAAGTTGTCGACGTGAATGCCCGGGCCCGGCTCGGGTAGTGCAAAGCCGAAAATACGGCTGTAAAACTCCAGTTCACCCTCCAGTGCCATGCGGATGCTGCTTGCGGCACGGAACCCGTGTCCCTCGTCCTCGAATGTGATGTAGGCCACCGGAATACCGCGCTCGCGCAGGGCCGTCACCATGGTTTCGGCCTGGTTTGGCGGCACCACCTTGTCTTGCAGCCCCTGAAAGAAAATTACCGGGCAATCGAGTTGTTCGATGTGATTGATCGGCGAGCGTTCCCGGTACACCTCCGTCGCTTCTGGCCAGGGGCCGACCAGTTTATCCAGGTAGCGGGACTCGAATTTGTGTGTATCGCGGGCCAGGGTAGAGAGGTCGCCGATACCGTAATGGCTGGCGCCAGCGGAAAACGTAGTGTGGAAGGTCAGTGCGGCCAGCACGGTATAGCCGCCGGCGCTGCCGCCCTTGATTAACAGGCGCCCGGGGTCAGCGAGCCCCTGCTGCACCAGATATTCCGCGCCAGCGCACACGTCTTCCACATCGAGAATGCCCCAGTTGTCCTGCAATCGGTCGCGGTATTCGCGCCCGTAACCGGTACTGCCGGAGTAATTCACGTCAAGGATGGCAAAGCCGCGGCTGGTCCAGAACTGCACCTTCAGGTTGAGACCGGCTGAGGTGGCGCCTGTGGGACCGCCGTGACCGAACACGATCAGCGGGGGTTTTTCTCCCGCGGGTGCGCTGTACTGCGGGTTGCACGGCGGATAGTAAAAGGCGTGCACCACACGATCGTTTTCCCGGAAGGAAATGGGTTGTGCGTGGGAGAACCAGGCGGTGTCGACCGGGGCGGCACTGCTGCTGGCGATGGTGGTAAATCGGCCGACGTCGGCCTGGTACATTGCCACTGCGGGAAAATCTGCGGCACCGCTGGAGATGAACAGCGCCAGGTTCCCGGCGCAACTAATACTTTCAAAGTCGCAGCCTGTGTGCTCCAGCAGTTGCGGTTTGCCGGTGTTGAGATCGAGGAGTGCCAGCTGCCAGCGGCCATCCCGGGTGTAGGTGCAGAATATGCGCTCTTCACTGAGAAATCCGTAAGTGGACATGCCGAATACCCATTGCGGAGTGGCGAACTCCGCCTCTACTTCCCACAGCGGCTTGTCGCTTCCCACGCGATAGATATTCCACCAGTTGTTTTTGTCGGAGACGTAATAAAGTTGGCCCGAAGGTGACCACTGTGGTTGAAAAATGGACTCCCGCTTACCGCCAGCGATACGGTGGGCTTTGGTTATCGCACCGGTTTGATCCAGCTCCGCCAGCATCAATTCAGTGGCATCCCACGGCATATCCGGGTGATGCCACTGCAGGAAACTCAGTTGCGTTCCATCTGGACTCAGGGCCGGGTTGGAATAGAAATCTGCGCCTTCGGCCAGTATGGTGAATTTTCCGAAGTCGCCGTCCTGTTTCAGATCAATGGCGATCAGGCGGGCAACGGCTTCGCGTTCGGCTTCACTTTCGTCCTCCAGCACACAGATCAGCCGATTTCTGCGGGTATCCAGTTGCAGGTCGGCATAGTGCCAGGGACCTTCCGGGGTAACCGGTTCGGGAACAGCACCGCCCGTGGCGATGCGGTAGATGCGCTGGTCGGCCGCGAGCACGAAGTAAACGTAGCCTTGGCCAACGGTATATACACCGCCACCGTATTCGTGAGCCTTTGAGCGCACACTCAGTGGTGCGGGAATCAGGTCGCGGCGGGTGAGGCGATCACCACTGAGGTCACATTCCACCAGCACAGAACGGCCTTTTTCCGCCGGGCGCGATTCCAGCCAGTAGGCTTTGCCGTCGAACAGGCGCGCCTCGCTCAGGCGTACATTGCCGCTAGTGAGTAACTCCGCTTTGATTTGCGATGCCCAGCTGCCAAATGGGGCGATAGTTTTCGGCGGTGTTGCTTGTGGCATGAGCGAGCGTTTCTCCTGGTATCTGACGGACGAATGGCAAGTGGGGCATTGTACGTCGGAGCTGGTGTGGTACAAGCGGCGCTGCGAAAGCGCATTGCTGGCTTATTTCCTCGACGGAAAATTGCATTTAGGCCGGTTAAGCCATAGGCTCACAGTGACAATCAAAACCAAGCAATTGCTTGGTTGGGTGCGCACAGCCGAAGCGGTATCTGCTGTAATCGGCAAACCACCAACAATTCAAAATAGCTATAAAAATTAACACTCGCCGGGAGAGTCCAGTGTCTGCCAATTTGCCCGTTTCCGATGAAGTTGTGATTACCTGTGCGTTGACTGGGGTGCTGACCAATCCACTCCAGCATCCGGTGCCGGTCACGCCTGAGCAAATGGCGGCATCCGCCAGGGAAGCGTACGACGCCGGGGCTTCGGTGATGCATGTTCACTTTCGTTCCCAGCAGGAGGGCAGGGGGCATTTGCCAAGCTGGGATCCGCAGGTGGCGCTGTCCATTGCAGATGCTATCCGCCAGGCCTGTCCCGATGTCATTCTTAATTTCACCACCGGCACCATCGGGCGCGATCAACAGGGCGCGCTCGATTGCCTGCGCGCCGGCCGCCCCGAGATTGCCGCGTGTAATGCCGGAAGCCTGAACTACCTCAAGGCGCGCGCAAATGGGCAGTGGGCCTGGCCACCCATGCTGTTTGAAAACACCGTGGAAAAGGTCGAGGAGCTGCTTGTGGTATGTCGAGAGCTGGAAATCCGTCCGGAGTTTGAATGCTTCGACGTGGGTATCCTGCGATCCGTCGGTATGTTTGCGGATGTGGGCATGGTGGCAAAGCCTAATTACAACCTGGTGATGGGCGTGGCTTCCGGTATGCCGGCAGACGCTGACCTGCTTGATATTTTGCCGCGCTATATGAAACCCGGTGCCCTGTGGCAGACCACCCTGATTGGGCGCGAGGAAATCTGGCCGGTGCACCGCAAAACCGCTGAACTGGGAGGCCACTTGCGCACCGGAATGGAAGATACCTTCTATCTCGCGGATGGCACACGGACCGCGGGAAACGGGCAGCTGATCGAGGCGCTGGTAAAGGTTGCGGAAGACGCGGGCCGCAAGGTGGTGTCGCCACAGCGTGCGCGCGAAATCTTTCTCTAGCTGGTGGGCCAACTTCCCGTTGTCGGGCCGCTTTCCGCTCCTGGTAGCAAGTTTCTCGCGGGCTGCTAGTCTTGGGTTATGCGTCTATTGAAACGCCAAATCTGAGAAACTTCCTTCCTGATATGTGCTAGTGGAGTTGCCCATGGAAGCTATCCTGGATGTCCTTGGGGCAGTGATCGCGTGGGGGAACAACCTGACCTGGGGTGGCATCGGCGGTATCTGGTGGTTGGGAATTCTGATCGCCGCGCTGTTGCCCGCGGGCGTCTACTTCACCGTGCGCACCCGTTTCGTACAGGTGCGCGGCTTTCTCCAGATGTTGCGCGTCATGTGCCACAGCTTCCACAAAGAGCACGATGACTCGGTTTCTTCTTTCCAGGCATTTGCCACCAGTGCTGCCGCCCGGGTAGGCACCGGCAACATTGCCGGCGTCGCGGTGGCCATCACCGCCGGTGGCCCGGGGGCGGTGTTCTGGATGTGGGTGGTTGCGGTCCTGGGGATGGCGACCAGCCTGATCGAAAATACCCTGGCGCAGGTGTTCAAGGAGCAGGGTGAAGTTCCCGGTACCTTCCGCGGCGGGCCGGCCTACTACATCGATAAGGGACTGGGAAAACACTGGAAGTGGCTTTCCGTGGTGTTTTCCGTATTCCTGATTATCTGCTTCGGGTTTTTCTTCAACGCGGTGCAGGCCAATGCGATGGCGGAAGCCATAAATGCGGCCTGGGGATTCAATCCGCTGCTGATCGGTGCCGTTATTTCCGTGCTCGCGGCGGTCATTGTGTTTGGCGGTATCAAATCCATTGGGCGATTCGCCGGAATTGTTGTGCCGATCATGGCGCTCTGCTACATCGCAATCGCACTTTTTGTCATCGTCGCCAATATTGCGAAGCTGCCTGAGGTATTTGGGCTGATTTTCAACAGCGCGTTTGGGATGCAGGAGGCGGGTGCCGGAGCCTTTGGGGCAGTGGTGGCCAACGGCATCAAGCGCGGCCTGTTTTCCAATGAGGCGGGTATGGGGTCATCCCCGAACGTCGGGGCCGCCGCGGATGTAAAGCACCCTGTGGTTCAGGGATATGTGCAGATGGCTTCGGTGTTCCTGGATACCATGATGATCTGCACCGCGACCGCCGCCATTATTTTACTCAGTGATGTGGAGCTGAGCGGTATGGTGGAGGGGGTTACGCTGACTCAGTCCGCGCTGTCCAGCCAGGTGGGGAGCTGGGGGAACAGCTTTGTGGCCCTGGCGCTGCTGTTCTTTGCATTTACCTCGATCATTGCCAATTACTACTACGCGGAAACCAATATCTTCTATTTGTGGCATACCCGCTTTTCCATTTTTTGCTACAGGGCCCTGTACATCATTTTTATCCTGTTCGGTGCCTGGGTCGCCTCCAGCGGTAGTGAAGATCACTTCAAGTTACTTTGGGATATGGCGGATATGTCCATGGGGTTTATGGCTTCGGCGAACCTGCTGGCCATTCTGTTACTTTCTGGGGTGGCCCTGCGGGTGTTCGCGGATTATGAAGAGCAGCTTCGCCAGGGAATCAGAGAGCCGGTATTTGACTCGCGCCGGCACCATATCCCCGGTATCGAACCCGAAGTCTGGAGCGGCGGCCCCCACACCCCGGGGGAGCATGCGAATCAGGCTGTCCCCCGGAAAAATCATTGAGCGACTCAGCCCGCATGTTCGATTTCGATAATCAGTTGTCCGCTGTGCACTTGATCACCGGCATAGGCATTTACCCGGGTGACAACGCCTCCGCCATCGGCGCGCAGCGCATGTTCCATTTTCATGGCTTCCATGGTTGCCAGTAGGGAACCACTTTCCACCGTAGCGCCCGGCTCGATACAGATCTGGGTGATGCACCCGTCCATGGGCGCCAGGATGAGGCCGTTGCCGGAATCGCTCACCGGTTGCACCGGCATATAGGTCTCGTCGGCAAATGACCATAACTTCTGCTGGAACAGCATCGACAGTTGCCTGTCGTCAATGTGGAAGAGCACCGGATGGATTGCGCCATCGATACGGACGGCGAGCTCGCCACAGGAAGGAATGGCATTTGCTGCGGGAGCGAATGCAACGGTATGGTGTTTTTCCGCTGTCACTACCACGGTGTAGTCGTAACTTGAAGTTGCACACAGGACCGCGGCAAAGGAGTGGTGGCCATCACTCAGCCGGTATTCCCGGTTAAACGGAAGCTGCCCTGACTGCCAGTTGGCAGCGCCGCTGGCGAAATCTCTCGCAGAAATCCCCGCGTGGTGGAGCAGCGCACAGGCGAGGGCGTGTGCCTGGGTCGCAGATTCGCCGCCC
>NZ_DATCMV010000048.1:0-22060 GCF_036563125.1 Microbulbifer sp. | reverse complement strand
GCACCGGAAGAGCTGCGCACCGTGGTATTTGAATCCGGTGCACTGCTGCCCACCAAGCACAAGGGCATGCTGCTAAACGTGCTGGATCTGGATCAGGCCACAGTGGAAGACATCATGATTCCGCGCAACGAGGTCATCGGTATAGACCTTGACAGTTCCGCGGATCAGATTCTGCAACAGCTGTCGGAAAGCAGTTACACCCGCCTGCCGGTGTATCGCGGTGACATCAATCATGTGGTGGGCATCCTGCACCTGCGTCGCGCCGCACAGATACTGCGCGAGGGTCCGGAATCCCTCACCGCAGAGAAGCTAAAGTCGCATCTGGACGAAACCTACTTCGTTCCCGAAGCTACGCCCCTGCCAACACTGCTAATGAACTTCCAGCAGAAGAAGCGCCGCATGGGCCTGGTGGTGGACGAGTACGGCGAGGTGATGGGAATTGTGACCCTGGAAGACTTGCTGGAAGAGATTGTCGGTGACTTTACCGCGAGCCCGGTTCCCAGCGACGACGAGGAAATCGTTGAACAGGAGGGCGGCTGGTATCTGGTGGATGGCGGCACGTCGATTCGCGACATCAACCGCACCCTGCACTGGGACCTGCCCACCGATGGCCCGAAAACCTTCAACGGTCTGATCATGGAGCACCTGGAAAGCATTCCCGAGGGCAATATCAGCCTGTATATCCAGAATTACCTGATCGAAATTGTGGAAGTTTCCGACAAGATGATTACCAGCGCGCGGATCAGAAAGGCCGGCGGCTAACCCTGGACAAATCCCCGCTTACACCAGCGCCAGCTGCCGCTGCACTGGCGCAAAACTCTTGCGGTGAATCGGTGTAACCCCCAACTGCGCCAGAGCCTCCATGTGCGCCTTTGTCGGGTAGCCTTTGTGGCCGGCAAGGCCGTACCCCGGATATTGCTGATCCAACAGCACCATCTCCCGGTCCCGCGTCACCTTGGCGAGAATGGATGCCGCCGCAATTGCCGCCACCCGATCATCACCCTTTACCACCGTATCGCAGGCGTAGTGCCAGTTAGGCTTGCGGTTTCCATCGACCAACACAAATTCAGGTTGCAGTGACAACTGCTCAACTGCGCGCTTCATTGCCAGCATGCTCGCATGCAGGATATTAATCTGGTCGATTTCCTCAACCGTCGCGCGGGCAATGGCAAAACTCAGCGCCTTTTCGCGGATCTCGTCAAACAAGGCCTCGCGTCTTTTTTCACTGAGTTTTTTCGAGTCCGCCAACCCCGCAACCGGGTTTTGCGGGTCCAGGATCACCGCAGCGGCCACAACATCGCCCGCCAGCGGCCCCCGCCCGACTTCATCGACGCCGGCGAGCAGTGTACCGGTATACGAACATACGTAGGGAGGCAGGGTAGAACTGGATTTCATGGGTATTCTATTCGTGTCGGGGAAGATAAATTCGTCGGGAAAAGAATTAGCTGTGCAGCAATTTGCACACGGCATCCGCGGCTTTTTCCGACGCATCACGGCGCAGCTGCTGGTGCAGCTCAGTAAACGCTCTGCGCAGGCGATCGCCGAGCAATGGATCCTCAAAATAATTCAGTAGCGCCGCACCCAGCGCTTCGGGCGTGGCGTCATTCTGGAGAATCTCCGGTACCAGTTCGCGCTGGGCCAGCAGGTTCGGCAGGGAAACCCAGGGGGTGTGCAGCATACGCGAGAAAATCGCGTAGGTGAGCGACGCCATTTTATAGGCCACCACCATGGGCTTGTTCATCAGCATGGTTTCAAGGGTGGCGGTGCCGGACGCAATCAACACCGCATCTGCGGCAGCCAGTGCCTGCTGGGAATTGCCATCCAGAACGGTCACAGGGAGCGCATCGATTCCTGGCAGCTGGGACAGCTGCTGCTCGATTTGGACCTTGCGATCCGAGCTCGCCGCTGGCAATACGAACTTCAGGTTCGGGCGGCGCTGGTAACACCAGAGCGCGGTCTGCAGAAATAACGGCCCCAACAACCGGACCTCGCCGCCGCGACTGCCTGGCAACAGTGCCACGACCTCATCCTGCGGGGAGAATCCGAGCGCCTGCCTCGCCGCAGGAACATCTACGTCCAGGGGAATTTCATCGGCCAGTGGATGGCCAACGAACGTCACCGGCACCTTATGTTCGCGATAAAATTCCGCCTCAAACGGCAACAGCGTGAGCATATGATCCACCGCGCGGGCGATTTTCTTGATGCGCCCCTGTCGCCAGGCCCATACGGAAGGGCTGACATAGTGCACCGTGGGAATACCGGCCGAGCGCAGCGCCTCTTCCAGCCCCAGATTAAAGTCTGGCGAATCAATACCAATGAAAACATCCGGCGGGTCCGCGAGAAAATTCTCACGCAGGGTGCGGCGGATCCGGAGCAGTTCCGGCAGCCGCTTTAGCGGCTCCACCAGCCCCATGACCGAGAGGCGTTCCATCGGGAACAGGGATTCTGCACCCAGCGCCTGCATGCGCGGGCCAGCGATACCGCGAACCTCCACCGTAGAAAAACGCTTCTTGAGCGCTGCAATCAGGCCCGCACCGAGAATATCTCCCGAAGCTTCGCCCGCCAGCATACCGACACGCAGTGTGCGCGCTTCCACTAACGACGGCCTCAACGAACGATGCCGCGGGTGGAATTTTGCAGAGAGTCGATCCACGGCTGTATTACCGCCGACTCCTGGCGCAACTGCAGCAGTGACTCCAACGCCTCATCGGTGGTCAAACCGCGGCGGTAAACAATCTTGTAGGCACGATTGATCAGCGTGATGTCGTCGCGGCTGAATCCCCGGCGGCGCAAACCTTCCGCATTGATGGTCTTGGCCTCGGCGGGATTGCCGGTCACCATCACATAGGCCGGCACGTCCTTGCCAACCCCGCAACCCATGCCGGTAAACGCGTGTTCGCCGATCGTGCAGTACTGGTGGACGAGGGTGTAACCACTGAGGATAGCCCAGTCCCCCACATACACATGGCCCGCAAGTGCCACGTTGTTGACGAGAATGGTGTTATTGCCGATCACACTGTCGTGGCCGATATGGGCATAAGCCATCAGCAGATTGCCATTGCCGATGGTGGTTTCACCGCGATCCTGTACCGTACCGCGATGAATGGTGACACCCTCGCGAATCACATTGTCATCGCCAATCACCAGCGTGGTCGGCTCACCCTGATATTTCTTGTCCGGGGTATCCTGACCCACAGTGGCAAACTGGTATATGCGGTTGTTCTTTCCCAGCCTGGTCGGCCCGCTGAGCACAACGTGAGAAGCGATGTCACATCCATCGCCGATCTCTACATCTGGCCCGATTATGCTGTAAGGGCCGATTTGCACGCCTTCGCCAATTTTTGCCGAGTCATCGACAATGGCGGTCGGGTGAATCCTGGTCTGCATTCCGTGGTTTTCTCCTCACCGATTCGGGCCACACAAAAAATCGTACATCCGATTATTGCGCCCCGTCATTCACAGGCTATGGCTCAGATTTTCTTTACCGCACACAGAATATCCGCGGAGGCTGCCAACTCTCCATCGACACTGGCCCTGCCGGCAAACTTCCAGATGCCCCGGCGCTCGGAGACCACTTCAGATTCGAGCTGCAGGCGATCCCCCGGGATGACCTGGCGCTTGAAGCGCACATTGTCGATCCCCGCAAACAGGTACAGGTAACCGTCTTCCGGCTTCTGCCCCAGGGTTTTAAAACCGAGAATACCGGACACCTGGGCCAGTGCTTCCACGATCATCACACCCGGGAAAATCGGCATTTCCGGAAAGTGGCCATTGAACACTTCCTCATTGATAGAGATGTTCTTATAGCCTTTGATCGACTTACCCTTTTCCAGCTCGACAACACGGTCCACCAGAAGGAAAGGATAGCGGTGCGGAAGATATTGACGAATTTCCTGTACGTCCATCATGACGAATTGTCCCCAGAAACCACTTCGGGGCGTCGAACGCCCCGAATTTGCTTAAAAAATCTGACTGATTGAAACCGGCAAGGTGCGGAATCTATTCCATATCACCTTGCGGTGTATTGTTTGCCACCTGTCCAAGACTAGTTGCAAATGCTTTTTCGAGCTCGCTCAGGCGACGGGCCATCTGATCCAACTGCCCGAAGCGCACCGCGTTTCGCCGCCATGAGCGGCTGTCGGAAAACGGCGTACCACTGGAATAGGAACCGGCCTCATCTATGGATTTGGTCACCAGCGAGCGGGCGGTAACATGACTGCGGTCGGCAATGGTGACGTGACCGACGATGCCGGCACCGCCAGCAATGGTGCAATGTTTGCCGATGACGGCACTGCCGGCCACCGCGGAACACGCAGCCATGGCTGTGTAGTCACCGATTTGCACATTGTGCGCGATTTGCACCATATTGTCGATCTTGACCCCACGGCCAATTACTGTGTTGCCAAGCGCTCCGCGGTCAATGCAGGTGCAGGCTCCAATCTCTACCTCGTCGGCAATTTCCACGCCACCCAACTGGTGGATTTTGGTCCACTGCCCCTGGTTAGGCGCAAAACCGAAACCATCGGCGCCGATCACCGTGTTGCTGTGTACGCTACAGTCAGCACCGATAAAACAGCCGTGGTAAATGACGACATTGGGGAAAAGCCGTGAACGTGCGCCGATTTCACTGCCCTCACCCACCACACAGCCAGCTCCAATCACAGCGCGCTCGGCAACCCTGGCATGGGCCTCGATGACAGCACCGGGACCGATATACGCCGTGGAATCTACTTCCGCACTAGGGTGTACAGAGGCACTTGCGTCGACGCCGGCAGCATATTGCGGGGTCTTGTCGTAGATCGCGGTCGCAAGTGCAAACGCGTGATATGGGTTTGCCACCACCAGCGCGGTTACCGGGCAGGATACCGCCAGCTCTTCCGTCACCAGCACGGCACAGGCCCTGGTGCCAGCGAGAAACCGCCGGTAATTGGCGCTGGCGAGAAAACTGACCTCGTTTTCACAGGCATCCTGCAGGGTGTTGAGCCCCACAGGTACCTGATCAGCACTGGCATCTTGCGCCAGGCGCAACTGGGCGCCCAGCGTTTTAGCCAACTGAGCCAGCGTTGGCTGCTCGTTCATGGACTTCGTCACTTGCGGAAAATTACTTCGCGGCGTTCAGGCGCTTGACCAGCTCTTCGGTCAGGTTGGCATCAGTACCTGCATATACCGCGGCGCTGGCATCCAGCACCAGATCCAGCTTGCGCTCTTTGATTACGGCTTCCAGCGCCTCTTTGGCTTTCGGCAGCAGGTCTTTTTGCAGATCCTGTACAGCCTGCCCCTCCATTGCGCGCAGCTTTTTCACGGCAGTTTCAAAGTCAGAGCGCTTGAAATTCATCTTGCGCTGTTCCTCAGCCTTTTTTTCTTCAGACCAGGTCACGCCATTTTTCTGCGCGTCTTCCGCCATTTTCTGCACTTCCGCGCGGATGCTTTCCGCGCTGTTTTGCAGCTGGGAGTATTCGGAGCTGGTCTTGAGTGCGTTGATTTTCGCGGTCGCCTTTTCGGTACTCATGATGGCAGCCTGGATATTCACTACGGCAACCTTGGTTTGCGCAGAGGCAGCACCGGCAAACAACAGACCCGCCAAAATAATTGCAGTGGCTTTAACAAATTTGATCACGTTTATTCTCCGTAACTCGTAAGTTTCTGGCGCCTCTAAAGGCACACATTATTATCAAAACAGCCTGCCACCCCGTACAAAACCCCAAACGGGAGCGGCGACATTACCCTCGATTTAGAAGCTGTTACCCAGCGAGAACTGGAACACTTCCACATCGTCATCCTCGTTTTCACGCAGCGCCTTGGAAAGACTGAATGTGAGCGGACCAAACCCGGTAATCCAGGTCAGGCCAATACCGGCAGAAACGTTGAGGTAATCGACGTCAATATCGTAACAGTTAAGCTGCGTGGTGCCACAGCTGCTGCTGAAAACATTGCCCGCGTCGATAAAGAATGCCGACTGCATCGAGCGCTGATCCTTTACAAACGGAATCGGGAAGATCACTTCTGCACTGCCTTCAACTAGCATGTTGCCACCGAAAGGATCGGGGCGGCGACCGGAAGAATTCGTTACCAACTCTCCCGTATCTGCATTCAGTACGTAGCAGCGTTTGGTGACAATACCGTCGGCATCCACCGCACAGTTGACATAGTCGTAGAACTCCGCCGGAGTGGAGCGCGGCCCGAGGGTGTTGCGCTCAAATCCGCGCACGGAACCAAAGCCACCGCCATAGAAGTTCTCAAAGAATGGCAATTGATCGGTATCGCCGTAACCTTCTGCATAACCGAGACGGGTGCGCAGACGCAGGGTGAGGTCCTTGGTCAGCGGGCGGAAATACTGCGCGGTGTAGATGAACTTGTAGTACTCGAGGTCACTACCGGGCAGCGCAATCTCCATGGACGCTTGTTGCGAGGCACCGCGAGTGGCAAGAATACCGCGGTTAAGGGTGGAGCGCGCATAGGACGTGGTGAGCGACCAGGTATCAAATGCATCCCCGTACACGTCGACGAAGCCATCGTAATTCGTGTTCAGGAGGTTCGGATCCAGCGGATTGCTGAGATCGAGCGCCTCACCGGCCGCAATCGCCGCAGCCAATTCGGTCCGGACCACCTCTCTGTCAGAATTGAAAATGTCACTATCAATTCCGGTAACTGGACGCGGACTGGAGATGATTTCCTGTACCGAACCGCTGCCGGTACTGAGCTCCAGATGGTTGAACCCCACATTCAGGCCGATTCGAGAAATCTCCGAAATCGGATAACCGAAACTCAGCCCCGCACCGTAGGTAGTAGTGTTATAGCTGGACAGGTTGATCTCGGAGTAGTCGCGCTCCTGATAGAACACGTTGAAACCGCGGCTGACACCATCCGGGGTGAAGTAGGGATCGGTGTAGGAAAAATTCACCACGGTCTGGTAGCGGGACGTATTCACCGCGAAACCGACGGATTTACCGGTACCGAGCCAGTTGTTTTCCTGCACGTTGGCACCGAGCACCAGGCCACTGCCCTGGGCATAACCGACGGTGCCGCCGATGGAGCCGGAAGGCTGCTCCTCCACGGTGTATTCCACATCGATCTGGTCGGAGGTACCGGGTACCTCGGCGGTTTCCACCTGCACTTCCTTGAAGTAGCCGAGGCGCTCGAGGCGCACTTTGGACTGTTCGATACGTGCAGAGGATGCCGAGGCGGATTCCATCTGCCGCATTTCCCGACGCAGCACGTCGTCGGAGGTGCGGGTGTTACCACGGAAATTGATGCGGCGCACATAGGCGCGCTTACCCGGATCAATAAAGAAGGTGACCTTAACGGTTTTGTCTTCTTCATTCGCTTCCGGCATACCGTTTACTTCCGCAAAGGTATAGCCCTCATTACCCAAACGCTTGGTAATGTAGTCGGAAGTGGTGGTCATCAGGACCTGGGAAAACGTCTGTCCCTTGCGCACCAGCAGCAGGCGGCGGATCTCCTCTTCGGAGACTACCGGATCACCGGCCAGCTCCACATCGGACACCGTGTAAACATCGCCTTCGGTGATATTGACGGTAATGAAAACACTTTTCTTGTCCGGGCTCAGGGACACCTGGGTAGAGTCGATCTTGAACTCGAGGTAGCCGCGGTCGAGATAATAGGATTCCAGGCGCTCCAGGTCGCCGGTCAGTTTCTCGCGGGAATATTTGTCGTCACTGTTCAGCCACGACAGCCAGCCGGTGGTCTGCAGTTCGAAAATTTCGCCCAGCTCTTCGTCGGAGAATGCCTGGTTGCCGACCACGTTAATGTGCTTGATCGCCGCAACAGAGCCCTCGTCCACTACAACTTTTAGCTCAACCTGGTTGCGCGGCAGCTCTTTCACTTCGGTTTTCACGCTGGCGCCGTAGCGGCCCTGGGCCACATACTGACGCTGCAGCTCTTGGGCCAGGCCCTCCAGCGTTGCACGCTTGAAAATCTGCCCCTCGGCGAGACCGTTGTCGTTCATCCCCTTCAACAGGTCTTCGGTCTTGATCGCCTTGTTGCCGGTGATTTCGATCTTGGAGATGGCCGGACGCTCGCGCACCGTGATAACCAGTACACCGTTCTCACGACCGATCTGGATATCCTGAAAGTATCCAGTGCGGAACAGCGCACGGGTCGCGCTCTGGATTTCCACGCTTTCAACCTGATCGCCCACACGTACAGGCAGTGCTGCGAACACGGTACCGGCGGAAACCCGCTGCAGACCCTCTACGCGAATATCGTTGACCACAAACGACTGGGCATAGGCGGTAATTGGCAGAGCCAGGCCGAGCGAAGCCGCTTTCAGGAAATTTTTCATCTACTAATTCCGAGTTTTTATTCGCAATTCCAGCCGGGCCTCGGGCCCGTTCAATTCTGTTGTGCCCTCAGGCACCCAAATCAGACACCTAAAGTCGGAGAATGTCGTTGTACAGGGCCAGCGCCATGATCCCCAGCACCATGGCCATTCCCACCTGCAGGCCAATCATCTGCACGCGCTCAGACACCGGCGAGCCCTTGATGGCTTCAATACCGTAGTAAAGCAGGTGTCCGCCATCCAATACCGGGATGGGCAGCAGATTCAGCACGCCGAGGCTGATACTCAGCAGCGCCAGTAATGACAGGAATGACTGCCAGCCGGCGTTCGCCGAAGTGCCGGCCACTTTAGCAATGGTAATTGGGCCGCTCAAGTTGCGGGTCGAGAGCTGCCCGAACAGCAATTTTTTCAGGCTGTCGAGGGTGAACAGCGTCTTGCTCCAGGTTTCCTCGAGTCCTTTTTCCAGCGCACTCAACACGCCATAGTGGTAGCGACGCACCTTGTCCTCCGGCCAGGAGGCACCGACCGGCGCCACGCCGACGCGCCCGATCTGCTCGCCGTTGTCCAGTTTGACCAGATCCGGGGTGACGGTAAGCACCTGTTCCGCACCATCCCGCACCACCGTTATCTGTACCGGCTGCTGCGGGTGCGCCTTGATGTAAGAGGTCCAGGCGTCCCAGTTGTCGAATTCGCGCCCGTCGGTCGCCACGATTTCATCACCGGGCTGCAGGCCGCCCTGCTCTGCGGGGCTTCCGGGCATCACCTGGGACAGCTTCATGCTGGCCTCAGGCACCCACAGAGAAACACCGATTTCCTCCAGCGGGTCAGGTACTTCTTGGCCTGCCAGCCAGCGGTCGATGTCCGCATACATGTGGTATTCCAGGGAAGAATCCGGATAGCGCACGGAAAATTTGATATCACCGGTGTCCCCCAGGCGATTGGCCAGGCGCCAGTTCAGGGCCTGCCAGGTAGGTGTGGGGTGATCATCTACCGAGACGATTTCCTGGCCTTGCTCGAGGCCGGCAACCGCAGCCAGGCTGCCCGGCTCCACTTTGCCGACCACCGGCACTGGGCCGGAAGTGCCGCCTAGGAAAACGCCCCAGAACAGCACAATCGCGAGAAGAAAGTTGGCAATGGGGCCCGCCGCGGCGATTGCCATACGGGCCCACACGCTCTTGCGGTTAAACGCACGATCCAACTCTTCCGGCGCCACCACCCCTTCGCGCTCGTCCAGCATCTTGACGTAGCCGCCCAGGGGGATTGCGGAAAGGGTGAACTCGGTGCCGTGGCGATCATAGCGGGAAACCAGGCGACGGCCGAAGCCGACGGAAAAACGCAACACCTTGACCCCGCACCAGCGCGCCACAATAAAGTGGCCGAACTCGTGGAAGCTCACCAGTACACCGAGGGCTACCAGGGCCCAGACTGCAGTCTGTAAGAAATCTAGCATGGGGTCAGTTTACATTGATCTCGTTTGCGGGCGCTCTGCACCCGTACGGGCGCCATACAGTTCTTCCAACACCTCGGCTGCCCGTTCACGAGCATTCTGATCAGCCAGTTCGACTACATCCAGGCCCGTCAGTTCAACCACTTCTGTGGTTTTCATCACCTTTTCGATGAGCCGGGCGATCCCGGTGAACGGCAATGTGCCAGAGAGGAAGGCATCTACAGCAACTTCATTGGCGGCATTCAACGTGGTCGGCGCACTGCCGCCGGCCTCCATCGCTTCCCGCGCCAGACGCAGACACGGAAAACGCGACTCATCCGGAGCCTCGAAATCGAGCCGCCCCTGCGCAATCAGGTCCAGTGCCGCAACACCGCTGTCGATACGCTCAGGAAACGCCAGCGCGTGGGCAATCGGCGTGCGCATATCGGGGTTGCCCATCTGCGCCAGCAGCGAGCCATCCCGGTACTGCACCATCGAGTGCACAATGCTTTGCGGGTGCACCACCACCTGAATATCCACCGGTGTGGCGTGGAAAAGATAGCAGGCCTCGATGAATTCCAGCCCCTTGTTCATCATGGTGGCGGAATCCACGGAAATCTTCCGTCCCATGGACCAGTTCGGGTGCTTGCACGCCTGCTCCGGCGTCACCGAATCCAGCGCCGCGACGTCTGTGGTGCGGAAAGGACCACCGGAACCGGTCAGCAGTATACGTTCGACGCCGGCGCGATCCAGGTTTTCGCAGGGATAGGGGAGGCACTGGAAAATGGCATTGTGTTCGCTGTCGATCGGCAGCAGCTGCGCGCCACTCTCCGCCAGCGCGGCCATAAACAGCGGCCCAGCCATCACCAGGGATTCTTTGTTCGCCAGCAGCACTTTCTTGCCCGCGCGCACCGCAGCCAGTGTCGGCTTGAGGCCCGCAGCCCCCACGATGGCGGCCATCACTACCGCGACCTCATCGTCTGCTGCCACCCGGCACAGCGCGTCGATCCCCCACAGGACCTCGGTGGTGAGATTATCCGCCTGCAGCGCCTGCCGCAGCTGCGTAGCCTTATCCTCGTCCAGCACCACCGCATAGCGCGGGGAGAAACGCCGACACTGCTGCGCCAGCTCCTCGACGCGGTCGCGGGCGGTAAGCGCGAATACGGAATACTTTTGCGGGTGGCGTGCCAGTACATCCAGGGTACTGACACCGATGGAGCCGGTGGACCCGAGCACACAGACAGGTTGTGGGGTCGTGGAATGCATTGAACGAATTACCTCTGCGGCACCGAAGCACACCGCAGCAAGCGGGTGCCGGAGCCGATTCTCGTCAGCAGTATTGATAGCAGGCGCTTTATTGACAATGGATAGCGCGGTCTACTGGTCGTCACTTACAGGTACTTGTGCAGCTCGCTGGCCAACGCCGCCATGGTGAAGACCGGCAGGGCTGCGGTGAGACTGTCGAGTCGATCCAGGATGCCGCCGTGCCCTGGTAAAATCCGGCTGCTGTCCTTGATGCCACGGTGGCGCTTGAACATGCTCTCCACCAGGTCGCCGATTACCGACGCCAGCGCAGTAACCAGTACACCGAAGGTAAACAGCGCGGTGTTTTTCGCCGGCAGTTCAAATGCATAGGAAACCAGCAGCGCCAGAACCAGACAAGCCGCGAGGCCACCGAAAAATCCCTCCCAGGACTTACCCGGGCTCACCTCGCGGGCGAGCTTGTGTTTGCCGTACTTGCGGCCGACAAAATAGGCCCCGACATCCGCGGCGACCACGATCGCTACCACGAACAACACCAACCAGGCGCCGTGTTCGAGTCCCTGCAGGATAACCACCGACAGCCAGGCGGGAACCAGCACCACCAGGCCGATCAGCCCGCGGGCCCAGCGATTCCCCCAGAGCATGGCGCTGGCGGGGTATCCCTGAACCCACAGAAATGCGAGTGCCCACCAACCACAGGCCACCACCAGAATCTGGCGCGCGCGGTCAACATCAGGGTTTGAGAAATCAAAATTGAAAACGTAACGGGCAGTGCCAACGAGTGCGGCGCCGAGGGCGCCAAGGAATACAAACCGCAGCGCGCGATTCAGATTGGAAAGGTTCGCCCACTCCCAACCACCCAGAAGGATGATCGCCGCCACCACGATGGCGAACCACTGCATGGGCACGAAGAACAGCAGCCCGAGGAACAGAGCAACCAACACCAGCGCGGTAATTATTCTTTGTTTTAGCACCGTTTAACCCTTGATCAGTTCAATCTGGCAACCGGTAAAACGCACCTGCAGCATCCATCGCAAACGTATGCTTCACGTTTGCTTTTGCAATCAGGCCTGCGCTTCCAGTCCATCTTCTTCACTGCGGCCACCATAGCGGCGATCGCGCTGGCGAAAAGCCGCTATGGCCTCATCCAGCTCTTCGACCCCGAAATCCGGCCACAACGTATCGGTAAAATAAAATTCGCTATAAGCAGCTTGCCAGAGGATAAAGTTGCTGATGCGCTGCTCCCCACTGGAGCGGATCAGCAGATCCACCGGCGGAAGGTCCGCCAGTTGCACCCGCTCAGCAAGCGCCGCCTCGTCTATGGAATCCACAGAGCGGCGACCGCTGGTCACCTCTTCCGCCAGTGCGCGGGCAGCCTGGGCGATATCCCACTGGCCGCCGTAATCTGCAGCAATCACCAGCGTGCCACGCTCGCCACCCCGGGTCATCGCTTCAGCTTCCGCAATGGCCCGCTGCAGCCGCGGGGAAAACCGGTCGCGACGACCGATCACCCGCAACTCAACCCCCTGCTCCTGCATCCGCCGCGCTTCGCGCCGCAGATAGGAGTGAAACAGGGTCATCAACAGCTCCACCTCTTTCGGTGGGCGCTGCCAGTTCTCACTGGAGAATGCGAACAGCGTGAGTGCCTCGACGCCGCGCTCTTTACAGGCCTCGATCAGATCCCGGATCCGCTCGACACCCGCCTTGTGCCCGGCAGACGGCGACAGCCCCTTGCGTGCAGCCCAGCGACCATTGCCATCCATGATGATGGCAATGTGGCGCGGTCCCGCAGGTTCCCGTCCCGTCACACCCGTACCGCTCACAGACATCAGATTTCCATCAGATCCTTTTCTTTTGCCGCCAGTGCTTTCTCCACTTCGGCAACGTACTTGTCGGTCAACTTCTGGATCTCGTCGCCTGCGCGGCGCTCATCGTCCTCGGAAATTTCTTTCTCTTTTTCCAGAGCCTTTACTTCTGCCAGCGCATCGCGGCGCACATTGCGGATCGCCACTCGCGCGTTCTCCGCCTCGCCCTTCGCCTGGCGAATGAAGTTCTTACGGGTTTCTTCCGTCAGCATTGGCATCGGGATGCGGATCACGCTGCCAGCAGTGCTCGGGTTCAGGCCGAGGTCGGACTTCATGATCGCTTTTTCGATGTCCGGCACCAGGTTCTTTTCCCACGGGGTGACAGACAGGGTACGCGCATCTTCCACAGTGACGTTGGCCACCTGTGACAGCGGGGTATCAGAACCGTAGTAGGAAACCATAACACCATCGAGGATGCTCGGGTGCGCACGGCCGGTACGGATCTTGTTGAAGTTACTTCCCAGCGCTTCGATGGATTTTTTCATGCGCCCTTCGGCGTCTTTTTTGATGTCGTTGATCACTGATTCACATCCTCTTCAATAAGTGTGCCCTCTTCGCCGCCCACAACGATGTTCAGCAGTGCACCGGTCTTGTCCATCCGGAATACCCGCACTGGCATATTGTGTTCACGGCAGAGGCAGATTGCCGTTAAATCCATAACCCCGAGCTTCTTGTCGAGCACCTCGTCGTAGGTGAGGCGGTCATAGCGGGTGGCATCGGGCACCAGTTTCGGGTCGGCAGAGTATACGCCGTCCACCTTGGTGGCCTTGAGCACCATTTCCGCTTCAATCTCAATACCGCGCAGACAGGCGGCGGAGTCGGTGGTGAAAAACGGGTTACCGGTACCGGCGGCGAAAATCAGCACCTCGCCCCGTTCCAGGTAACGGATGGCGGCGCGTCGGTCGTAGTGGTCGACGATGCCGCTCATCTGGATCGCGGACATGACCCGCGAGGAAATATTCGAGCGCTCCAGCGCATCGCGCAGCGCCAGCGCATTCATGACCGTAGCCAGCATGCCCATGTGGTCGCCGGTCACGCGGTCTAGGCCGGCGGCATTCAACGCCGCGCCGCGGAACAGGTTGCCACCGCCGACCACCAGGCCGACTTGCACACCTATGCCCACCAGCTGGCCGATCTCCAGCGCCATCTTGTCCAGTACTTTGGGGCTGATTCCAAACCCCTGTTCGCCCATCAGCTCTTCTCCGCTGAGCTTTAACAGGATTCGCTTGTACTTACGGTCTTTAATACCTGGCATCCCTTGTTCCTCAACTGTCACGGGCTAAATTCTGGGTTGAGACGCAAATCCTGTTCCGATTCACGCCCGCCGAACATTACAACAAATTCGGCGCTTTACCTATGGCTTTGCCCAGCGCGGGGGTCACTGAACTTTAGATTCGGCTACTCCAGCAACCAATCGTTCAATTTGCAACCAGCGCATTTACGGCAAGCCAGATACTAGCGCGGGGTGCCCCGGTGACATTCTGACGAACACACCGGGAACACCCCGCTGGTGCCAGCGACTCAGCATCGCCGGCAATCAAGGCATCAGGAGCTGGATTTGACCTGCGCAGCTACTTCCGCTGCGAAGTCCACCACTTCCTTCTCGATACCTTCGCCTACTTCGAAGCGCACAAAGCCCAGAACATCCGCGCCCGCGTCCTTGGCCAGTTTGCCAACGGTCACGTCCGGGTTCTTGACGAAAGGCTGCTCTACCAGGCTGTTTTCCTTCAGGAACTTGTTGATACGGCCGCCCATCATCTTCTCGACGATTTCGGCAGGCTTGCCCGCCATATCCGGCTGAGCCTTGATGATTTCCTTCTCTTTCTCAACAACTTCCGGAGCCATGTCTTCCGGCTTCACAACCTGCGGGTTGGATGCGGTTACGTGCATGGCGATATCGCGCGCGAGCTCCACGTCGCCGCCGCTCAGGGCAACCAGAACCGCAAGGCGGTTATTGGAGTGTACGTAGGCGCCCACAACCGGAGCTTCTACCAGCTGGATACGACGAACACCGATGTTCTCACCGATTTTCTGTACCAGCGCTTCGCGGTCGGCTTCCAGCGCGCCTTCCATCAGCGCAGCAACGTCCTGCTGGCGCTCGGCGAATGCCTTGTCCACAACCTTGGCAACAAAGCCCAGGAAGTTGTCGTCGCGCGCAACGAAGTCGGTTTCGGAGTTCACTTCAACCAGAACACCGTAGCTGCCATCTTCGGCAACCTTGGCTGCAACAACGCCGTCAGCGGCGGTGCGGCCAGCTTTCTTGGCGGCCTTCAGGCCAGATGCCTTACGCAGGTCGTCGATCGCTTTTTCGATGTCACCATCTGCCTCGGTCAGTGCCTTTTTGCACTCCATCATCGGCAGGCCAGTGCGCTCGCGCAGTTCTTTTACCATTGACGCGGTAATCGCCATGATTCAATCCTCGGGTTCAGATTCAAATTCTTTGATGGATTTGAAAAAAAGGGGCCAGATAAGAGGCCCCTTTTCCCTGCAGCGTAACTCAGATTTGTTACACCGCCAGTAGCCTTGCGGCTTATTGCGCAGCGGCTTGGTCGTCGCTGGCTTCGACGTACTCGCTCGGAGCAGCGCTGCCACCCGCGTTCGCAGCACCAGCCAGTACGGCGTCGGCTACGGCAGTGGTGTACAGCTTGATCGCGCGGATGGCGTCGTCGTTACCCGGGATAATGTAGTCAACACCTTCCGGGCTGCTGTTGGTATCAACGATACCAATAACGGGGATACCCAGCTTGTTGGCTTCCTGAATGGCGATGCGCTCGTGGTCAACGTCGATCACGAACAGCGCGTCAGGCAGACCGCCCATGTCCTTGATACCACCGATGGAGCGCTCGAGCTTCTCCATGGCGCGGGTACGCATCAGAGCTTCTTTCTTGGTCAGCTTCTCGAAAGTACCGTCCTGGGACTGAGCTTCCAGATCGCGGAAACGCTTGATGGAAGCGCGGATGGTTTTGTAGTTGGTGAGCATACCACCCAGCCAGCGGTTGCTGACGTAAGGCTGACCTGCACGCTCCGCCTGCTCTTGAATGGCCTTCTGCGCAGCGCGCTTGGTGCCTACGAACAGAACCTTCTTCTTCTGTGCAGCCATACCCTTGATGATCTGCAGAGCTTCGTTGAAGGCAGGAACAGTGTGCTCCAGGTTGATGATGTGAATCTTGTTGCGGGCACCAAAGATGTATTGACCCATCTTCGGGTTCCAGTAGCGAGTCTGGTGACCGAAGTGGACACCAGCCTGCAGCATATCGCGCATGCTTACTTGCGGCATAATAAACCTCAATTTCAGACGGAGGTGGCGGATTCGTTTGCGTTCCGACCACTTCCCGGGTTGCATCCTCCATATACCCCATTCACCAATCCCCCCGTCAGCAGCCAAAGCCGTGACCGCGGAGACACCCAGGCGAATGTGCCGGTATATGTGCGGCGTTTGTATGGAACCGGGCGCAAGCCACGTATTCCAGATGATAGTTTTCGCTCGGGACATGCCCAAAGCGGCGCGCTTTATACCACATCCCCCCGATTGCTGGAAGCGCAAACACCGCCAGCGGCCAGCAGTCGCCCCGCTGAATCCTGCGGTGGGCAGTGACGGAAGCCGGTGCAACGGCGCTCTGATGCCGCCGGGCGGCAATTCCGCTACAATACCGCGCCGCAACCGGCGGTCGGACACAACCGCCCCGGGCAAAGCACATCGACCGAGCAACGAACGAGTTATCTGGAAAGCTTCATGACCAATGCCGTAAAGACACCGGAACAGATCGCCAAAATGCGCACCGCGGGCCGCCTGGCCGCAGAAGTGCTGGAGATGATTGGCGAGTATGTAGTTCCCGGCGTCACCACCGAGGAACTTGACCGACGCTGCCATGACTATATCGTCAACGTACAGCAGGCCATCCCCGCCTGCCTCGGCTACCGCGGCTTCCCCAAGTCCATCTGCACCTCGGTGAATGAAGTCATCTGCCACGGTATCCCCTCGGAATCCAAGGTTTTGAAAAAGGGCGATATCATCAATATCGACGTGACCGTCATCAAGGATGGCTGGTACGGCGACACCTCCAAGATGTACTTCGTTGGAACCCCCGCCGCCCATGCGGAGCGCCTGGTCAAGGTCACCCAGGAGTGCCTGTACAAGGCGATAGAGATCGTGCGCCCAGGCACCACCCTCGGCGATATCGGCCACGTGATCCAGCAGCACGCCGAGAGCAACTATTACTCGGTGGTGAAAGACTTCTGCGGTCACGGCATCGGCGAGGTTTTCCACGAAGACCCGCAGATCCTGCACTACGGCAAGCCCGGCACCGGACAGGTGCTGGAGGAAGGCATGACCTTCACCATCGAACCCATGATCAACGCCGGCAAGCCCGGCAGCCGCGTGCTGCGCGATGGCTGGACTGCCGTGACCGTAGACCGCCGCCTGTCCGCACAGTGGGAGCACACCATGGTGGTCACCGGCACTGGCGTTGAAATCCTGACCGCGCGCAAGGAGGAGTCTTTCTAAGCCACCTCGCCTCGAGGCGGCAAAACCGCGCGAACATGGCCTGAAGCGGCCAGGGAAGGAACAACCGGCACACGCAAGAGCCCTGTGCCGAACCGGAATCTATATCGATGAATTCCATGCAGCTGGCCCAGATCCCGCATTTTGAAAAGCCCCTGTTTTTCTTCGACCAGTCGCGCTTCCGCCGCGACCTCGAAGAGGGCGCGCGCCCGCGCCTGGAAATCTTCCGCGACGCAGTCGGTGCCGCCAACACCCAGATGGCCAGGCGCTTTCGCGAGGGTGAGGACGTCCGCACCCTGGTTTACGAGCGCGCCCTGTTCGTGGACTGCCTGCTGCACTACGCCTGGTACCAGTACCAGTGGCCCCAGAATATCGCCCTGCTGGCGGTGGGCGGCTACGGCCGCGGCGAGCTGCACCCTAAATCCGATATCGATCTGCTGATCCTGAGCGACGACAAGCCAGACGCCAAAGTGGTCGACAATATCGAGCGCCTTGTCGCCTTCCTGTGGGACCTGAAACTGGATATCGGTCACTCCGTGCGCACCATCGAGCACTGCGTGGAAATGGCCGCGGCGGATATCACCGTCGCCACCAACCTGCTGGAATGTCGCACTGTGGTCGGCAATCCCGCCCTGTGCGAGGCCCTTACCGAACGCATGACGCCGGATGACCTGTGGCCCGCGGACAGGTTTTTCCAGGCGAAATTTGAGGAGCAGGAAGAGCGCCACCGCAAGCAGCGCGGCGCCGAGTACAACCTCGAACCCAATATCAAGAACGCCCCCGGCGGCCTGCGGGATATCCAGACCATCAACTGGGTGGCCAAGCGCTATTTCCAGGTGCGCACCCTGAAGCAGCTGCAGGGCAAGGGTTTTTTTACCGAGCAGGAATTCGCCATCCTGCAGTCCGGTGAAGACTTCCTGTGGCGGGTGCGCTACGGCCTCCACCTGCTGGCGGGACGCCCGGAAGAGCGACTGCTGTTTGACTACCAGCGCGAGCTGGCGCGGGAGTTCGGTTACAAGGACAACGAATCTCACCTCGCCGTCGAACAGTTCATGCACACCTACTATCGCATCGTGATGGCACTGCGGGAGCTGAACGATGTACTGCTGCAGTTCCTCGACGAGGTGATCCTGCAGCGCGGCAAGCACCTGCCGGTAACTCCGATCAACGAGCGCTTCCAGTTGCGTGGCAACACCATCGAAGCGGCGGTGACCCGCACCTTCACCGAGAACCCGTCGGCACTGATGGAAATTTTCGTGCTGATGGCGAAAAACCCGGAAATTCACGGGGTGCGCGCCTCTACCATCCGCCTGATCCGCGAGCACCGCCACCTGATCGACGACCAGTTCCGCGCGGACCCCACCAACGCGCGCCTGTTCATGCAACTGCTGCGCAGCCCCCGCGGCCTGTCCACCCAGCTCACACGCATGACCCGCTACGGCATTCTCGGCCGCTACCTGCCGGAGTTCGGCCGTGTCACCGGGCAGATGCAGCACGACCTGTTCCATATCTACACCGTGGACGCCCACACCCTGCAGGTGGTGCGCAACATGCGCAGCTTCCGCGGCGACGACGCCTGGGAAAAATTCCCGCTGGCGGCGGAAATCCTGTCGCGTATGCGCAAGCCGGAACTGCTGTATATCGCCGGCCTGTACCACGATATCGCCAAGGGCCGCGGTGGCGACCACTCCAAACTGGGCGTGGTGGATGCGGAAGCCTTCTGCCAGCGCCACGATCTCTCCGCCCGCGACACCCGCCTGGTGTGCTGGCTGGTGGAAAAGCACCTGCTGATGAGCGCCGTATCGCAGAAGCAGGACATCACCGATCCGGAAGTGGTGCACGCCTTCGCCGCCGAAGTGGGCGACCGCGAACACCTGGATTACCTCTACGCGCTGACCGTGGCGGACATCAATGCCACCAACCCGGACCTGTGGAACAGCTGGCGCGCCAGCCTGATGCGCCAGCTGTATCAGTACACCCAGCGCGCCCTGCGCCGCGGTCTGGAGAACCCCATCGACCGCGACGAGATTTACGAGGAAACCCAGGCACAGGCGCGCAACATGCTCCGCGCCATGGGCATTCCCAGCAATGCGGTGGAAGATATCTGGTGCGAAATGGGTGAGGACTATTTCGTGCGCGAGAGCGCCGACAACATCACCTGGCACACCGCCGCCATCTATCAGCTGCAGAAAGATCCGCAGCGCGACGCCGACAGCGACACCCTGGTGCTGACCCGCAACTCGGGCCCAGGCGAACACGACGGCGCCACCGAAGTGTTCGTTTACACCCCCGATAGGCCCAACGTGTTCGCGGCGGTGGTGACCGGCCTCGACATGCTGAACCTGAATATCCACGACGCGCGCCTGTACAGCTCTGCCGGCGGCTACACCCTGGATACCTTCTATGTGCTGGACGAGTGCGGCCAGCCGCTGCTGGACGAACCCCAGCGCCTGGAACAGATCCGCAACACCCTGCAGAAAGAACTGAAGCTGGTGGAGGACTACTCCAAGGTCATCAAGCGCCGCACCCCGCGCCGCCTGAAAATGTTCCACCTGCCGAGCCAGGCCCACATTTCCACCGAGCCGGAAGATACCTACAGCACGCTCGAAATCATCAGCGCCGACCGCCCCGGCCTGCTGGCGCGCATCGCGAGGATTTTCATTACCCACGATCTGCGCCTGCACAACGCCAAGATTTCTACCCTGGGCGAGCGGGTCGAGGATATTTTCCATATCACCGATGCCGACGACGAGCCACTCACGGACCCGGCACTGATCGAACTGCTGGAACAGGCCATCTGCCAGGAACTGGACGCACATCAGGCGACACTGCCGCCGCAGCCGTAATTGGCGAGCAGTAACGAACACAAGCGAATACACAGACGCAAAATTATGAATCCGAATTTGCAACAGCTGCAGCCCTACCCCTTTGCCAAACTGGCAAAATTGAAAGCGGGCATTGACGGGCCGGCGGAGCTCGCCCACATCGCGCTGTCCATCGGCGAGCCCAAGCACACGCCGCCAGCCTTTGTGCGCGACGAACTGATCGACAACCTCGACAAACTCGCCGCCTATCCCCTCACCAAGGGCATAGACCCGCTGCGGGAAACCGTCGCCCAGTGGCTGTGCAAGCGCTTTCAGTTAACCGCACTGTGTGCCGACACCCAGGTAATACCGGTCAACGGCACCCGCGAGGCCCTGTTCGCCTTCGCCCAGGCGGTGGTCTCGCCGGGCTCCACAGTGCTGATGCCCAACCCCTTCTACCAGATCTACGAAGGGGCCGCGTTTCTCGCCGGCGCCACGCCGCACTTTATCAATTGCAGCGCGGAGACCGGTTTCAAACCGGATTTCAGTTCTGTGCCGGAATCCGCCTGGGCAGCCTGCGATCTGCTCTACCTGTGCACCCCCGGCAACCCCACCGGCGCACTGCTGGATATCGACGACCTCAAGCAACTGATTGCACTGGCGGACAAATACGATTTCACCATCGCCTCCGACGAATGCTATTCCGAACTCTATTTTGACGAGGGCAATCCGCCCGTCGGCCTGCTGCAGGCCTGCGCGGAACTCGGCCGCCACGACTACCGCCGCTGCGTGGTCTTCCACAGCCTGTCAAAGCGCTCAAACCTGCCGGGGCTGCGCTCCGGTTTCGTCGCCGGCGACGGTGAGATCCTGGAACAATTCCTGCTCTATCGCACCTACCACGGCTGCGCCATGCCGGTGCCAACCCAGTACGCGTCCATCGCCGCGTGGCAGGACGAGCAGCATGTGAAGGAGAACCGCGAACTGTACCGGCGCAAGTTTGACGCCGTACTGGAAATTCTCGGCGGCTGCTTGGACGTACAGAAACCGGAAGCGAGCTTTTACCTCTGGCCCAAAGTGGGCGACGGCGAAACCTTCGCCCGCGAACTGTTCCGCCAGCAACACATCACCGTACTGCCCGGTGCCTACCTGGCCCGCGAAGCCGGCGGTGTAAATCCCGGCGCCGAATATGTCCGCATGGCACTCGTCGCCACCCTGGATGAATGTATCGGAGCGGCGAAGCGCATTCGCAACTTCTGTCGCTAGTTAATTTTTAGAAGCCTGCCAGCAGGCAAACAATATGACGGTAAAAAACCTACTCAAACAGGAGCGGGTAGACTACATCCAGAACCGTCTGGAAGAGCTCTACCCGGAAACTCCGGTACCTCTCGACCACTTCGACGCCTACTCGCTGCTGGTGGCGGTACTGCTGTCCGCACAGTGTACCGACGAGCGGGTAAATCAGGTGACGCCGGGGCTGTGGAAGCTCGCGGATAACCCCCACGATATGGCGCAGGTGCCGGTGGAGAAAATCCGTGAGGCGATCCGCCCCTGTGGCCTGTCGCCGCAGAAATCCAAGGCGATCCAGAAGCTTTCGGAAATTCTGGTGAACCAGTACCACGGCAAGGTACCGGAAAATATGGCGGCACTGGAAACGCTGCCGGGAGTGGGACACAAAACCGCGAGCGTGGTGATGTCCCAGGCCTTCGGCCACCCGGCCTTCCCGGTGGACACCCACATCCACCGACTGGCCCAGCGCTGGGGGCTCACCTCCGGCAAAAACGTGGTGCAGACGGAAAAGGATCTGAAGCGCCTGTTCCCGAAAGACAAATGGAACAAACTGCATCTGCAGATCATTTTTTACGGTCGCGAATTCTGCTCCGCTCGCGGCTGCGACGGCACCGT
>NZ_DATCMV010000017.1:0-10454 GCF_036563125.1 Microbulbifer sp. | reverse complement strand
ACAATCACGGTATTGGTGGATGGCGAGATCATGACCACCTGCTGGCGGTTGCCCAGCATAAAGTAGCTGTCTTGCGGCAGCGCCGGAAAGCGCAGTTCTTCACCACCGCCGTTCAGCCAGAACTGATAGCCGTAGCGCGGGTCGTTGTTGCTGTCGTTCGGGCGCTGGGCGGCATCCACCCAGCTTTCCGCAAGCAGTTGCTCGCCGTTCCAGTTGCCCCGGTTCAGCATCAACAGGCCAAGGCGCGCCCAGTCACGGGCGGAGGCGTAGATATAGGAACTGCCCACGAAAACGCCGCTGGCATCGACCTCGAATACGGTATTGCGCATGCCGAGTGGTGCGAGAATCTGCTGTTGGAAAAAGTCCGCACTGGCCTGGGGCGAGCTGCCCAGTTGTTCGTAGGCCCAGCGCGCCAGCAGGTTGGTGGTGCCGGAGGAATAGGAGAAGTGCTCGCCGGGGCTGTATTTCAGCGGGCTTTGCAGGGCTACGCCGGAAGCGCTGTGGGCGTTGAACAGCATGCGGGTGGCGTCACTGCCCGGTGCATAGGTCTCGTCGAAGTCGAGTCCGGACGACATCTGCAGCAGGTTTTCCAGCGAGATATTACTGCGCGCGTCACTCCACTCCGGGAACAGCGGTAGTGAAATGGCCTGCTCTGGCTGCAGCGCCTGCAGGCGCCCGATCATCATCGCCGTCAGGCTTTTTCCCATCGACCATCCCAGCAGCGGCGTCTGCGCACCGATGCCTTCAGCATAGGACTCCGCCACCAGCTTGCCGTTTTGTACCACCAGTAATGCGCGGGTCTGCAGGCCCGCGGCATTGTCGCTGGCAACCATGCCGTCAAGTGTCTGCTGGAGCTTGCTATCGATATGGGTGGCATTGCTGCCCGCCGGCCACTCGGCGTTGTTCACGGCCGGCGGCGCGAAAGTGATGCGGTCCAGTGTACTGGTATCGCCGATATCCAAGGTGCAACCGAGGCCTGGGCGGTAACGCGCGCTGGTTTCACCGAGCCCGAACAGGGTGGCGGTTACCTGCTTCGGGTTGTCTTGGTAGCGCAGGTTGAGCAGGCGATTGGCGGGGGAGTAGGAGGCCAGGTCCTCCAGGTTCTGCGCTTCGCTGAAGCCGGACACATAGCGCCCGGAACAGGCCAGCTTGGCGCCCATGCCGGTGGCCACATTGACTGCGCTGCCGAGCTGGGCGATGGAAAAACCGAGTAGGGTCGGTGCCAGCAGGGCGAGCGCCAGGCCGAGAGTGGCCAGTGTCGCGAGCAGAATCAGTATTATTTTTTTCACGGTTTTGACCCGGTTAAGCGTGTTGGCGGAATTCTAACAACGGGGTATCGGGCGCCGGCAGGTTAACGGCGGCCAGTTTCTGGCGTTGCCGCGGATGGGGTGCCTGGAATCTCGTCAGTCGCTAACACCGTACTCGGCGTCAAACTCCCGCAGCAGCGCCAGGAAGGGCTCGCCGAATTTCGCCAGCTTGCTGTCGCCGATACCTGAGATGGCCAGCATTTCTGCGGTAGTGCGCGGGCGAGCGCTGAGCATTTCCCGCAATGTGGCATCGTGGAATACCACATAGGGCGGTACGCCGCGCTCCTCGGCGAGGGACTTGCGCAGGGCGCGCAGTGCGTCCCACAGCGGTTGGTCTGTGGGGGAAATTTCTGCGCGGGCGTCGCCAGCACCACTATCCCGCCTGGTAGTCTTGGTCGGGGCGGCTTTGGGCAGGGTGCGAAGTTGCACACTTTCCTCGCCGCGCAGCACTGGCCGGCACTGCTCGGTCAGTTGCAGCGCATTGAACGCCTCTGCGTTGACCCGCAGGTAACCGCGCACCACTAGTTGACGGATGATGGCACGCCATTCGTTGGCACTCATGTCCGCGCCGATGCCATAAGTGGACAGCTTGTCGTGACCGAACTGGCGGACCTTCTCGGTATCCGCCCCCCGCAATATGTCGATCACATGGGCGGCGCCAAAGCGTTGGCCGCTGCGGTAAATCCCGGACATCAGCTTGCGCGCGGGCTCGGTGGCATCCCAGGTGGCGGGTGGCTCCAGGCAGGTGTCACAGTTGCCGCAGTCTGCCGCCAGCTCTTCCTCGAAGTAGCGCAGCAGCACCCGGCGCCGACAGCTAGTGATCTCGCACAGGCCCAGCATGGCGTCGAGCCGCTGGCGCTCCTGGCGCTTGTGCTCTTCGCTGCCCTCGGACGTAGCGGCCATCTGGCTGAGCTTCACCACATCTTCCAGGCCGTACAGCAGCAGCGCGGTGGAGGGTTCGCCATCACGGCCGGCGCGGCCGGTCTCTTGGTAGTAGGCCTCGATACTCTTGGGCAGATCCAGGTGGGCGACAAAGCGCACATCCGGTTTATCGATTCCCATACCGAAAGCGATGGTGGCCACCATGATCACGCCTTCTTCCCGCAGGAAACGGCGCTGGTTTTCGGCGCGCAGCGGCGCAGGCAAGCCGGCGTGATAGGGCAGGGCATTGAACCCCTGCTGCTGCAGCCATTCGGCAGTGGACTCCACCTTGCTGCGGGAGAGGCAGTAGACCACACCGGCGCTGCCCTGTTGCTCGCTGTTGAGGAACTGCAGCAGCTGCCGTTTGGGATTGTCCTTGGGCGCAATACGGTACTGGATATTGGGGCGGTCGAAGCTGCTGACGAAGTGTCGCGCGTTTTCCAGGTCCAGTCGCTGGGCGATCTCGCGGCGGGTGCGCTGGTCCGCGGTGGCGGTGAGGGCGACACGCGGTACCTGGGGAAAGCGCTGGTGCAGGCAGGACAACTGCAGGTAGTCAGCGCGGAAGTCGTGCCCCCACTGGCTGACACAGTGCGCCTCGTCGATGGCGAATAGGGATATGTTGGCGCGCTGCAGAAGATCCAGCGTGCGCGGCTGCAACAGTCGTTCCGGGGCCAGGTACAGCAGTTCCAGCTCGCCGCCGAGCAGCCGGTTTTCGATCTGCTGGGCTTCGTCGAAACCGAGGGAGGAGTTCAGGAACGCCGCCGCGACACCGGCTGCCCGCAGGGCCTCCACCTGATCCTGCATCAAGGCGATCAGCGGTGAAATCACGATCCCGCATCCCGGGCGCGCCAGCGCGGGGATCTGATAGCACAAGGATTTGCCGCCGCCGGTGGGCATGAGCACCAGCGCGTCCTCGCCTGCGACCAGAGTGCTGATGATGGCTTCCTGGTCACCGCGGAATCCGGTGTAGCCGAAAGTATGCTCGAGAATGAAATGGGGGCTGCCCGCGGGGGGCTGCGCTGCTGAAATCCCGGCGTCTGTGCCGGAAAGCGAGTGTGATTCTGTCATGGGCGGCAGTATACCGTTTGCCCAGGGCGGGGTGTGAACCGGATCTGGCTGCCCGGAGTCGAATTGTTGACGCCCGATTGCGCGATTTCGCCCCGTATTGGCGCCTGTTTACTTCAGGGAGTGTGATCTTGGTCTATAATCCCTCCACCGCAGACATAGATAGGGATAAAGCTATGCGCGCCAAGACAGTGACGTCATCCACCACATCGACATCCTCTTCAATTTGGGTCCGTGTACTGATTCCTTGTGCACTGATCTGGGTTGCGGGCTGCACTACTAACGCCGGCAATTCCCTCAACCCCCGCAATCTCGCCCAGTCCGCGGTGGCGGACACTCACCTCGGCTGGAAGCAGGCGCCGGAACACCAGCTCAACTATTCACTGGCCACATCCAGCGGCATCGCCCGCATGGAAATGCGCGAACTGCCGGCGGACCTGCAGGCGGTAACCATCGAGCTACCGGGTATGCGCAGTGTGGAAGGGGTGCAGTGGCGCACTGCCGCTGGCCAGCACGCGATGCTGTTTGACGGTGCAGAAGGGGCCGATGGTGTGACCCTCGAGCGCCAGCAGCGCGGCTATCGTCTGCAACTGCAGGGGGCCGCACTGGAGTCCATGCGCAGCGGCGGCTTCCTGACGGTGATTGATTACTATCGAAACTGATTGCCTACACAATTGATTGCGCGGCGAATGACGCAGGGTATGGACTGCGCCGCGACTCAGAAGCCCAGCCCTTGCGGGCGGATCAGGTAGAGCTTGGGCCAGTATTTCCCCGTCACCCAGAGCCCGTTGCGGGCACGATCCCAGGCAATACCGTTGGCCACTGCGTCGACGTTCCAGTTGCCTGGCGCGCTGTCCCGGCGCAATTCCGCCAGGTTCAGAACCCCCTTAACTTCACCGTTCGCCGGGTCGATGGCAATGACCCTTGGATCCTGCCAGATATTGGCCCAGATCAGGCCGTTGGCGTATTCCAGTTCATTCAGCCGCGTCCAGTTTTCACCACCGCCACGCACCTGAAGCTTGTGGGTAATGGCGAAGGTTTCCGGGTCGCGGAAGGTGAGGGTGTCACTGCCATTGCTCATGATCAGCTGTTTGTCGTCGCTGGTGAGACCCCAGCCTTCCCCGGTGTAGCTCAGTACCTTCTCCAGCGAAAAATCTTCACGGCGATAGATCTGTACCTCGCCCGCGCGGTAGGTCAGCAGGTACAGCCGCTCACCGAAAACTGCGAGCCCTTCCGCAAAGCGGTTGCCCGCCAGCCATTTGCGTCTTACGGGATTGGCGCCCGGGTCGGTATACTCCGCCAGCCATGAGCGACCGTAGAGGCCGCTGCTTTCCAGCCAGCGCTCGCCGTCGAAATACAGTCCCTGGGTAAAGTGATCCGCGGGCCGGGTTTTACTGTCGAGCAGCTGGTAGTCGAGCTGCTGTAGGGCCGGCTGTGCCGCGGCAAGCGCGGTAAGGGGTAAAACCAGCAGCGACAGCAGTGCGGTAATAGCGGATTTCATGGTTGGCTGAGCGTGTCCCTGTTTAATCGTTTTTTATCGGTGCAGTAGTTTATGACCAGAATAAAGGCATTTGTCACTTTGACATTGCTTGGTGGCCTGGCGGTGGTATTGCCCATTGCCATTTTCATCCTGCTGTTTCAATGGCTGTTCGGCCAGATCAGTGAGCTGGTGGCACCGGCCACGGAGTGGATGCAGGCTCATACGGACTTCAAGGATAACTTTGCACGCCTGATCGTCCTAGCGCTGATTGTGGGCCTGTGTTTTATGATCGGTCTGCTGGTAAAAACCAGTGTGGGGCGCTGGATGCACCGGCATCTGGACCACTGGCTGGGCAGGCTGGCGCCGGGGTACAACACCATCAAGGACGTGGTGCTGCAGTTTATCGGTGGCGCAGGTAGTGAAGGGGTGCTGTCGGGGCCGGTGGCAAGGGCGCGGATTCACGGTGCGGACAATCCGCTGTCGGTGACGGCGATTGTGACTTCGCAGCATCCAAATGGCGATTTCACCGTGTATGTGCCGACAGCGCCGGTGCCCACCTCCGGATTTGTTTACCACCTGCCGCCGGAATGTGTGGAGATTCTTCCGCACGTGACCGTGGAGGCGGCGATGAAATCCATTGTGTCCTGTGGCTCCGGCAGCGGTGCCCTGTTACAGGCACCGGCTCAGGAAGTTTAAAAACTAAACGTCGCGGTTTTTACCCAATGCGCGGATGGCAAAGCGCATTGGGTGCAGAGCCTTCGCCAGATCTGCCGATACCGGCATGACCTCTCCGCTGATCCATGCCGCCAGTACTTCCGCAGCAAGTGGGGCATAGGCAAATCCGCGTGATCCTAGTCCCGCAAGTACGTACAGGTTTTGCTGGTACGGCGTGCGCTGGTCAATCAGTTGCTTGCGATTCTTGCGCAGCGCGCCGTAGGTATTTTCCAACTGTTCCCACTCCGCGACCGGGCCTGCCATAGGCAGATAGTCCGGGGTGGCTGCGCGCAGTGCGGCGCGGCCGCGCAATGGCTGGTTGCGGAAGGACTCGGCAATCTCTGGCAACAGTGAGGCCAGGGTTTCCAGGTTTTCCCGGTGTTCTTCCTCGCGGATTTCGGTATCCGTCTGCTTCAGTTTGAAGGTGGCGCCGAAGCTGTGTTGCTGCCTTTCCTCTGTGTCTGATGTCGGGGCCGCCGGGGCGATATAGCCTTCGCCACAGAGGGCGATTTTCAGTGCTCGCGATGGCGGTGTCGCTTCGGCGAAGGAGACCTGGCCCCGGATTGGCTGCAGCGGCAGCGGCGCAGTGTGGGGGAATTGCCGATTGAAATTGGCACTGCACAGGATCGCCGCGTCAAAAATTTGCGATTCGGTTTTACCCGTGCTGTCTGTTTGCAGCTCCCAGCACTCCGAGGATTGCCGAACGCTGCATACCTGCGTGCCGGGCCGGAAGTCAATGTTCGGGTGCTGCAGCAGGCTGCGACACACCTGCTTGGGGCGCAGCCAGCCGGCATCCGGGAAATGGAGCCCGGGCATGGCGAGATCGACACCGGCCAGCTCGCTCGCACGGCGTGCGGACACCGGTTGTGCGAGCAGCGCGTCGGCATCCAGTCCGAGATGGTCGATCACCTGCTGCTGCAGCTGTTGTTCTTTTTCCGTTTCTGCCAGTTGCAGCAGACCGTCGAAATGGATCGCGTCGGCACAGCGAGAGGGGTAAAAGCGCTGGGCAAACTGCAGTGCGAGCAGGTTGAAGTCGCCGTTGGGGCCGGGTTTGGGCGAGAGCTTCGCGTAGAGAATCCCCTGGTCGTTGCCGGAGGCACCGCTGCCGGGTTCTTCCCCCTGTTCGAACACGGTGACGTGGAAGTTGCGCTCCGCCAGCGCACGCGCGGCAGTCGCACCGGCAATGCCCGCGCCGATCACGGCGATGGAGACCGGTACGTTCCCGCGGCTAGGGGGCAAGTGCCACGGGGTTGCTTGGTGTGCTCGTTGCTGGCCGGGTGTCGCCGGGGCAAAGCGCCCGCGCAGCATTTCCCGCTTGTGACCAAATCCCGGCACTTTTTCCAATGCGAACCCGACCGCCTTCAGTCCCCGCTTGACGATGCCCGCGCAGGTAAAGGTGGCAAAGGTGCAATCTGCTGCGCTGAGGTGGGCGATAGCGTCAAACAGTTCGTCGCTCCACATCTCCGGGTTTTTTGACGGCGCGAAGCCGTCGAGAAACCAGGCGTTTACCGTGCTGTCTCTTTGCGGATCGTCCAGTTGCACACGTTCGAAGCCGCGGCACGCCTCGTCGATGATCAGGGTCAGGTGTACATTGCCGGCAAAATTCAGCCGGTGTACGCCTGGCGCCAGGTAGGTGGGGTAGTGGGCAATCAGCTGTTCGCTGAACTCGCGCAGTTCGGGCCACAGCGCCATTGCGCGGCGGAGATCCTGGGGGTGCAGGGGAAATTTCTCCACGCTGACAAAGTGCAGCTGGGCAGATGCGGGGGCGCACTGCTGCCACAGTTGCCAGGCAGCGAGAAAATTCAGGCCGGTGCCAAAACCGGTTTCACCGATGGTGAAGGTGGCGCCGTCCGCGAGGTTCGCCCAGCGCTCATTGAGGTGATTGTGGGCGAGGAATACGTGGCGGGTTTCTTCGAGGCCGGAGGCGGTGGAAAAGTAAATGTCATCGAAGGCGGAGGACACCGGCTGACCGTTGTCACGCCATTCGAGCTGCGCCAGGTTGACCGGCTTTTTTTCCTGTTCTGACATGGCGACAACCGTTCAGCGCAGGCCAAATTCGCGCATGATTTGTGCGCACCACTGGTCGAGGCGTTCGTCGCTTTTGTCGAATTCGTTTTCCTCATCGAGGGCGAGACCGACAAAGTATTTGCCGTCCGCGGTCAGCCCCTTGGACTCCTCGAATTCGTAGCCTTCCGCAGGCCAGTAGCCCACCGCTTTGGCGCCAAGGGCAAGGACCTGGGCGTGCAGGTAGCCGAGGGCATCCTGGTACCACTGGGGATAGCCGGCCTGATCGCCGAGGCCATAGAGGGCGACAGTCTTACCGCCGAGGTCGAGTGTCGCCAGATGGTCCCAGCAGTTTTCCCAGTCTTCCTGCAGTTCGCCATAGTCCCAGGTGGGGATGCCGAGGATCAGGAAGTCGTATTCCTGCATCTGGGCGATATCCTCATCTGCCACGTTGTGGATGTCGATCCAGTCCTCGCCGATGCGATCGCGGATCTTTTCCGCCGCCATTTCGGTGTAACAGGTGCTGGAGCCGTAAAAAAGTCCGATAGGTGCGCGCATGGTTCTGGTCAGAGTTCTGTGGGATTAATCCCGATAAAGAAAGTATCAGGCGGTCAAATCGCGCCTGTATAACCCAGCTGTCGCCAGGCCTCGTAAATCACTATTGCCGCCGCATTGGAAAGATTGATGCTGCGGCTGTTGGCGCACATGGGGATGCGCAAGGTGTGCTCGCTGCCGGTCATGGCCAGGAATTCCGCCGGCAGACCGCGGGTTTCGGGGCCGAAGACGATGGCGTCGCCGTCGCGGAACTCAATTTCCGAGTGGGCACGGCTGCCTTTGGTGGACAGCGCCAGCACCCGCGCAGGCTGCTCGGATTCCACAAATGCCTGCCAGTCCCGGTGGCGCACGACGCGGCTGTACTCGGCGTAGTCGAGCCCGGCGCGACGCAGGCGCTTGTCGTCCATGGCGAAGCCGAGCGGCTCGATCAGGTGCAGTTCGGCACCTGTATTGGCGCACAGGCGAATGATATTGCCGGTATTGGGGGCAATTTCGGGCTGGTAGAGCACTATTTTGAACATGGCTACAACTTGGGCTGATCGAATTCGACCACGGGTGCCCCACGGGAGGGCCGGTCAGGTAGGCGGCCCGGGTCTATTGGTGACCAAGTGGGCCGCGAAGGGCGGGGATTATAACGCGGAGGAGGTCTCTTCGCAGTCGATCTCGACGCCGAGCTCGTCGGCGATTTCATCCAGTTCGTCGTAGAGACCGTCGAGTTCGATGTCTTCCGCCACACTGATGGTGCACTCGGCGGTAAACAGCGGCTCGCCGCTCCAGGGGGTGCTGCCGTAGCGGGTGTCCAGGGTTTCCACATTGATCCTACGGGCGGCGAGGGCGCGGGAGATTTCCTTGACGATCCCCGGGCGATCATTGCCCACCAGCTTGAGCTGCAGGGTCTGGCGACTTTCTGCGGCGACGGCGAGGGCGTCTTCCACCTGCAGTTTGAAGTCGGCGCCGGCGAGGCTTTTCAGTGCTTCCTTGAGTCGACCGCTGTCTTCTGCCGACACGCTGACCCGCAAGATACCGGCGAACTTTCCGGCAAAGTGGGCCATGCGGCTGTCTTCCCAGTTACCGCCGTTTTCCGCCACCGCGGCGGAGAGCATTTCCACTACGCCGGGTTTGTCATCGCTGATAATGGATATGACAAGGTGTTGCTGCATGGGGGATATCCTTATTGGTGCTGCTGAATTGTAGTGCGGTACCTCATTGCTGAGCTGAATTGTAGCCAGTGTCGCGCCGGGTGGGCAAAATTCTCAACTCTCCCTCGGGGAGCCGGGACGGCTCGGTCGCGGCCTTTACAAGGACGGATTGACGGTGTTGAATCGCTGTTCGCGGAACATAATTCCAAACAAGCCCACAAAAGGCGCTCAAAAGGAGAAACCCGATGAGATACCCGATAAAAATGGCAAAGTGGTTGGCGGGCGCTGCCTGCGCGCTGTCCTTTGCCGGCGCGGTGCACGCAGATACCCAGAACAAGGCGCTCGACAGTGCGGTGAATGGGGATCAGCGCACGCCGGCATACGTGGCGCGGGACAAGTACCGCCACCCGGCGGAAACACTGGCGTTTTTCCAGATTGAGCCGAATATGACAGTGGTGGAAATCTGGCCGGGCGGCGGTTGGTATACCGAGATCCTGGCGCCGATGCTGAAGGAAGAGGGTACGCTGTATGCGGCGCATTTCCCGAAGGCGACCGAGGTGGGCTATTACAAGAATTCCCGGGCCAAGTTCGAGGAGATGCTGGCCGCAGACAAGGACACATACGGTGCGGTAAAGCTGACGGAGTTTGTTCCCGGCGGCAACAGCGAGATTGCGCCGGCGGGTTCGGCGGACGTGGTGGTGACCTTCCGCAACGTGCATAACTGGATGGGCGGCAATAACGAGCAGGCGGCCTTCAAGGCGTTTTACGATGCGCTGAAGCCGGGCGGTGTGCTGGGTGTGGTAGAACACCGGGCGAAGCCGGGGACCACTCGTGAGGATATGGGCAAAAGCGGCTATGTGACTCAGGAATATGTGATCGAGCTGGCGAAGAATGCGGGTTTTGTGCTGGAAGAATCCAGTGAGATCAATGCGAATCCAAAAGACACCGCGGATTACGCGAAAGGGGTATGGACTCTGCCGCCATCCCTGCGTCTGGGTGACGAAGACAAGGACAAGTATCTGGCGATCGGGGAAAGTGACCGTATGACTTTGCGGTTCCGTAAGCCAAAATCCTGATACTTTAGATTTCACAAAGTTACAATGCCCCGGAAATTCCGGGGCTTTTTTTTGTCCTTCAATTCAAGTTAAGTACTGCGTAAGCGCCCGCTATATGTGCGTAGTGGAGAGTGAATGATAATTCCCCATAGACAACTCGACCCCGAAACCCTGCAAAACCTTTTGGAGGAATACGCCACCCGCGATGGCACCG